>CABZEW010000036.1 GCA_902524845.1 uncultured Alphaproteobacteria bacterium | reverse complement strand
AAACTTTTTAACAGTGTTGTAGAGCGCAACCCCAAAAAAAAATCCATAGAGGTGAAATAAGGAACGTTCAACAGTTGGGAAAAATAAAAAAGATCCAGAAAAATTTCCACTACTACTGAGCCAACTGTTCCCGTTTCTTCCTTTACCCTTACTTTGCTTTTTAGCAATTATCCAGGTAGCTCTTGAGAATTGCTGTATTCTTCTTTTAATTTCTTCATTCGTGCTGTCTACAGACTCCAACCAAATCACGTCACTATTTATAAAATGTGGCATCATGGAAATTACGAAAGCAAGCTTTGGGCAGCGGCACGGGTTAATGGTTCGACACCTAATAAATTATAAGTTCCAATAACAATTGCTGAAGAAGAAACAAAAAGAATAAATAAATGGCCTACAGGTATTTTTGCATTTAAAGATCCCTCAGCCTCAGAAAAATAGACAATATAAACAATTCTTAGATAGTAGAACGCTCCAATTACTGACACGATAGCTCCAATTAATGCAAGATACAAAACACCCGAATTGATTATTGCCATCATGACATAAAGTTTGCATATAAATCCAGCCAAGGGTGGAATGCCGGCCAGAGAAAATAAAATTAAAGAGAATGCAAATGAAGTGGCCGGATTATGTTCGGAGTATCTCGCTAAAGAGTATATATCCGTTACTAGCACTCCGTCTTTTTCCATATTTAATACAAACGCAAAGATTCCCAGCATCATTATTGAATAAAGAAACAAGTAGATTATGAAACCACTTAAACCCTCTGGAGACACCGCGGCCAAGCCCATTAACGCAAAACCAACGTGACCGATCGAGGAATATCCAATCAACCTTTTAATGTTATTCTGAGCGATAGCGCCAAATGCACCAACGATCATGGATCCTCCCGAAAGAAAAACAAGGACCAACTGCCACTTATCCGAAATACCACCAAAAATATCAAATAAAACCTTAGCGAGAACAGCTCCAACGGCAAGCTTTGGAACGATAGCCATGAATGCTGTGACAGGAGTAGGGGACCCGTCATAAACGTCGGGCGTCCACATATGAAACGGAAAAGCTGCAAATTTGAAAGCGATCGCCGATAATAAAAAGACCATTCCAATTTGCAGCCCAAGCATTCTTTCTGTATACATTATCGATGTATAAATTGTATCAAATTGTGTTGAGCCTGTCGCGCCATACACCAAAGATATACCATACAATAATAGTCCCGATGAAAGCGCTCCCAGAATAAAGTACTTCAGGCCAGCCTCTGTCGACTTCAGATTATCCCTTCGATAAGCTGCTATTATATACAATGACAGTGATTGTATTTCTATACCTAGATATAACACCATTAAATCATTGGATGAAATAACTACCATCATTCCAAAAACGGAAAAATTAATTAAAACTGGGAATTCATATTTTAATAAGTTATTTTTTTTTAAATAAGCATCACTTAAATACAGTAAGACGGAGGATAAAAAAAGTACCAACATTTTGAAGAAAGCAGTGAAATCGTTACTAGTATAAAATCCATTTAATACAGGATCAGGATCGACTGGGGTCAACTGAACTAGCACTCCCGTTATTAAAAGCCCTATCGCAGCAATTTTATTTCCATTCGATAAAATAGCATGAGATTTAACAAAAAGCATCATAACCAAGAAACTCAAGTTAAAGATTACCAAAAATAGTTCGGGCGATATAAATTTTAAATTTTCAGACATTTCATTCTAATTTAACTTTTGTACGTAACCTGCAATGGTCGCACCGTACGTTTCTATTAAAGGTTTTGGATAGATTCCAAATACTAGAATTAACAAAACCAAGGGGTAAAGGCAAAATTTTTCTCTAATGGTTAGATCATTAATTCTTTTTAGATTTTCTTTAATAAGCTCTCCCAATACTACCCTCTTATATAACAGCAGGCCATAGCAGGCAGAAAGGACCACTCCAAGAGCACCAAATATTGCATAAGTCGGGCTAACCTGAAAAACACCAAGAAGAGAAAGGAACTCACCTATAAAGCCTGAGGTTCCTGGTAATCCAACATTGGCCAACGTAAGAACCATAAATATCATTGCATAATTGGGCATTCTATTTACAAGACCACCAAATGCTAGAATTTCTCTTGTATGAGTTCTTTCATATGCTACTCCAACAATAAGGAATAGAGCTGCTGAGATGAAACCATGGCTTACCATTTGAAATATAGCACCGTCAATTCCCTGTTGGTTAAATGAAAAAAGACCAATCGTGACAAATCCCATATGAGCGACTGAAGAGTAGGCAATCAGTTTTTTCATATCCGTTTGGACTAAAGCTACCAAAGAGGTGTAGATAATAGCGATTATGGAGAGAGTAAAAATAAAACTCTGAAAGTACAGTGATGCCTCATAGAACATCGGAATACTAAATCTGATGAACCCATATCCCCCCATTTTAAGCAAAATAGCCGCCAGTATTACAGACCCACTGGTAGGAGCCTGCACATGGGCATCGGGGAGCCATGTATGAACTGGAAACATTGGGAGCTTTACTGAAAAAGAAGCAAAGAATCCCAACCATAATAGGGTTTGGACACCTGAAGGAATATAGACCCCCAACATATAAAATGGTTCACTTTCAAAGTCATACTTTAAGAGCTTTGTCATATCAGTAGTTCCAGAGATATCCCACATGACAATCATTGCGATAAGCATCAAAATTGACCCAAACAATGTATAAAGGAAAAATTTGAACGATGCGAACACTCTTTCCTTACCGCCCCATATTCCAATAATCAGAAACATTGGAATTAATCCAGCTTCAAAAAATACATAAAACAGAAAAATATCTAGAGAAACAAAGACACCAATCATTAATGTTTCCAAAATCAAAAAAGAAATTAAATACTCTTTTACTCTTTTGTTGGTTGTCCAACTGGATAAAAATACTATCGGCATCATTCCAGTAGTCAACAAAATTAAGATAACTGATATTCCGTCCACACCGAGTTTATAATTAAAAAAACCAAGCCATAAAAATTCCTCAATAAACTGGAAATCCGAGGAATTTTTATCAAAACCACTAAACATAACTAAGCTTAGGAGAAATACAATAATTGATGTCAGAAGACTTACCCTTTTTGCATTTTCAGACGATTGAGCATCAGATCCTTGAACAAATAATCCTATTATTCCTGCTCCAAGTAATGGTAAGAAAGTAATCAGAGAAAGGATATTACTCATCTATAAACTGAAAAAAGAGATTATAAAAAAAGACATTATAAGTGTGAAGCCAAGTATCATAACAAGCGCATAGTGAAAAACAAATCCAGATTGCAACCTACTGGCAATAGATACGAGGTACGGCACAACAAAAAACCCCAAACCGTGTATTGACCCATTGATAATCTTAATATCTCCCATCTTCCAAAACACATTTCCTAACTTCTTGGCGGAGGCAACAAAGACAAAGTTGTATAGTTCATCAAAGTACCATTTATTGAGTAAAAAATTATACAAAATTGGCTGCTGATTTGCCAGTCTTCGCGGAATATCAGGCTTTATCATATAAAAGTATCCAGCTATCGATAGACCGATAAGCATGGCAAAGAAAGGCGAGAGCTTTACTATTATTGGAACATAATGGAAATCCTTGAGTACAGTATTGTCTTTCGACAACAGAATAGAATCTGAAAAAATTTGATACTTAGCACTTGTAAATTCATACTCAAACAATGATCCTAAAAAGATCGCACCAATAGACAATAAGACCAAAGGTACCAACATAGTCTTTTCAGGTTCTTTACAATGATTAAAGTCTTCTATATTGCCTCGAAAGGACCCAAAAAATGTTAGAAACACTAACCTCCAGCTATAGAAGCTTGTCAGAAGCGCGCAGATTATTAAACCAATAAAAGCATGATTAGAATAGCTATTTTTAGACGCATAAACCCCTTCGATAATGATATCTTTAGATACAAAACCTGACAATCCAAAGTTAAAGCCTAAAAAATAATAACTTAAAGGAATACCAGCCCCTGTTATTGCCAAAGTGCCGACGGTCATTGTAAGAAATGTAATTGGTAACTTCTTTCGCAGGCCTCCAAACCTTCTTATATCTTGTTCATGGTGCATAGAATGTATTACTGAACCCGCTCCTAAAAACAATAGAGCTTTAAAAAATGCATGAGTAAAAAGATGGAACATAGCTGCTTGGTAAAACCCCGCTCCAACAGCAGCAAACATGTAGCCAAGCTGTGAACACGTTGAATAAGCAATTATTCTTTTTATGTCATTTTGTACTAACGCTGTGGTCGCAGCAAAAAAAGCGGTCAAAACTCCCACTATCAAAACTAGCGTAGATATCATAGGCGCTGCTTCGAAAAGAGGAGAAAATCTGCATGTTAAAAAAACACCAGCAGTAACCATAGTGGCTGCATGAATAAGAGCAGAAACTGGTGTAGGGCCTTCCATAGCGTCTGGTAGCCACGTATGTAGAAAAATCTGAGCGGACTTTCCCATTGCCCCAACAAAAAGAAAGAAGCATATTATCTCCTCGATTTTGAAACCCGCCAATCTGATCTGATTTTCGGTAGCAAAAAAACTAAAAACTTCCAAAAAATTAATGGATCCAGTGTAGAAAAATATAAGGAATATCGCGATCAAAAGCCCAAAATCTCCAACTCTGTTTACAATAAATGCCTTCATTGCGGCGTTATTTGCGCTTTGTTTTTTAAAATAAAAGCCAATCAAGAGATATGATGCAACGCCAACTCCCTCCCAACCAAAAAACAATTGTAGTAAGTTATCTGCGCTTACAAGAAGCAACATAGCGAAAGTAAAAAAAGATAAATAAGAGAAAAATCTTGCTTTATATTTTTCCACTGAACTCCAGTTATGGTCGTCTCGCATATATTCTAGCGAATATAGGTGTACCAAAGAAGAGACACTTAAAACTACAACTAACATCACCTTAACTAAACTATCAATTTTTATGGCCCAGTGTGAATTCAATGCCCCAGATGTGATCCATTCAAAAACAACTCTCGAGCCATTTTCTACAGGCAATATATCAAGAAAAACAAGCCAACTAATAAGTGCCGCTATTGCAACGATTGATGTTGCGAGTATTGATGCCGCGTTTTCACCGATGGAGCGATGCGTTAGTCTCGCAATTGCAGACCCCAAAAGAGGACCACAAATCAAAAATTCGATCAATGCTCAACCCTTCATTGTATTGGCGTCTTCAATGAAAATTGAATTCCGCAATCTATAAAAACAAACAATTATTGCGAGACCTATTGCCGCTTCCGCTGCAGCGACAGTCAGTATAAACATTGCAAAAACTTGTCCTACTAAATCTCCAAGATATGCAGAAAAAACGACAAAATTTATATTTACAGAAGCTAAAATAAGCTCAATAGACATAAGAATGATTATCACGTTTTTTCTGTTAATAAAGATTCCAAAAACACCAATGACAAAAAGCAAAGCAGAAACGGTCAGGAAATATTCGATTGGGATAATCATATACCCTCACCTGGATTTACGTCTTTAACTTCAATTGAAGTACTGGGATCTCTGTAAATTTGTTCCATTATATTTTGTCTCTTAACGTCGGGTCGAGATCTCATTGTGAGCACTATAGATCCGATCATTGCAATTAACAAAATAATTCCTGCGCACTGAAAAAGCAGAAAATAATCAGTATAAACAACTTTGCCTAATGCAACTGTATTCGTATCGGTTGTGTTTATGGGGGCTGTTATGCTATTGATAGTTTCTTCCTTGAAGTCCCAAGGAACAAATGCAAGCATAAGTTCAACAAAAATGACTAACCCTATCATTATTCCAAAAGGGAGATATTGCGCCACACCACTCCTCAACCCAGCAAAATTAATATTGAGCATCATTACCACGAATAAAAATAAGACGGCAAGTGCTCCAACATAAACAATCATCAGAAGTAACGCCAGAAATTCTGCACCTACAAGAATAAAAAACCCAGCGACCGAGAAAAATGTCAAAATAAGCCATAGCACCGAGTGTACCGGGTTATTAGCGAAAATAACAAATAAAGATGATAAAATCGTTGTAAAGGCAAAGAAATAAAAGAAGTATAAAGAAATCAATTACTTATCTCTCTTATTTGTATGGCGCATCAAGCTTAATGTTCTCAGAAATAGCATTTTCCCACTTATCTCCATTCTCCAGCAGTTTTTCTTTTGTATAAAAAAGTTCTTCTCTTGTTTCTGTGGCAAACTCAAAATTGGGGCCCTCAACTATGGCGTCAACAGGACAAGCTTCTTGACAAAATCCACAATAAATACACTTCGTCATGTCAATATCGTATCGGGTAGTTTTTCTTGATCCGTCTTCCCTAACTTCGGCATCTATAACAATTGCTTGTGCTGGACATACAGCTTCACATAGTTTACACGCAATACATCTTTCTTCTCCGTTAGCGTACCTTCTGAGAGCATGTTCCCCTCGGAACCTCGGAGAAATTCGCCCTTTTTCATATGGATAATTTATAGTAGCCTTTTTCTTAAAGAAATATTTAAATGCAAGACTAGCCGCGTTAAAAAAGTCTAACCAAAGCGCATATTTAAAAAAGTATTTTAGTCTATGTCCCATACGAAGCTACCATCTTGCATAATTTAAAATTTTAAAATGAGCCATAAATGATACAAAAACAACCCATCCCAATGAGACTGGTAGCATGACCTTCCATCCTAATCTCATAAGTTGATCATACCTATACCTTGGCACAAGGCCTTTAATCAAAGAGAACACGAAAAAAAACAACAACATTTTGCTAAGCATCCAGAAAAACCCATCTGGCAAAAAAGATACAGGTGACAGCCAACCTCCAAAAAAAAGTATGGTGATCAACGCTGTCATCAATAACACAGCGCTAAGTTCGCCAATCATAAAAAGCAGGTATGGGGTAGATGTATATTCAACTTGATAACCAGCTACCAGTTCTGCCTCGGCTTCAGGCAAATCAAATGGGGGCCTGTTCGTTTCAGCTAGAGCTGAAACAAGAAAAAAGAACACCATCGGTAAATGTGGAAGCCAAAACCAATTTAACATTCCATAATTACCTTTCTGAGCCATAACAATTTCACTCAAATTGAGTGATCCAGCGGATATAATAACCCCTATAATTATGAACCCAATAGAGACTTCATATGAAATCATCTGGGAAGCTGATCTGAGACTACCTAAAAATGGATATTTTGAGTTTGACGCCCAACCTCCCATTATAACGCCATAGACTTCTAAACTGGAGACAGCAAACAAATACAATACTCCAATATTGATATTTGAGATTACCCATCCCTCATCAAAAGGCACTACAACCCATGCTACTAAAGCCAACACAAAACTTATAAGTGGCGCTAAGAAAAAAACTACCTTGTCAGACTCAGTTGGTACAATTATTTCTTTAAAAACATGCTTCAATAAATCAGCAAAGCTCTGCAATATTCCGAAAGGCCCAACAACGTTAGGACCTCTTCTTAACTGTAATAGGCCCCAAACTTTTCTCTCTCCATACATTATGAAAGCCAAGCTGGCTAACACACACAGCATTACCAAAAGGCACTGTCCTAAAACTAAAACAAAAATACCAATATTTGTTTCAAAAAAGGGCATTTAGCTTGCCTTCTTAAAGTTTATAGAATTTCTTACCTTGGCAAGTTTACCCATTGTTTCACTCGCTCGACAAATACTATTAGAGAGATAGTAATTCTTGACATAGCTTGCCAATGGCGTCTTTGATACTAATTCCCGTTTTTTTTGAACCTTTTTCCAAGGCACCTCGATTATTTCTCCAGGCCTTGACATAAACGGAATTTCCTTGAATAGAGCACTTCTCAATCCATTTAGATCTAGATAACTCGGAGTGAATCCAAGTCTTTCTGATAGTGCACGCAATATTCTCCAGTTTTCCTTAGCTTTCCCCGGCGGTTGGATGGCTTTTCTAGCATACTGACCTCTTCCCTCCGTGTTCACAAAGATCCCATCTTCTTCTAAATAACATGTGGAAGGGAGAATAAGGTCTGCCGAAACTGCGCCTTTGTCTCCATGGCTACCCTGATAAATCACAAAGCTTTCCTGATTAAGTGGTAGCGTGTCACAACCAAGGTTATAAATTGTCGTAGCCTCACCCAAAAATTTTTGTTTAACGTCAGAGACTACTTCATAACCCAGATCTAAAGCACCGACGGCACTTGCATTTGGGTGCAGCACAAGAAACTTTGATTTATATCTTTCTACCAGTGACCTGACTAAATTTAGGGCAGAATCTGATGACTTGGAATTTAAAAAACTATACCCAACTAGAAAAATTGTGTCAGCCCAGAAAGATTTTTTCGAACTCATCTTATTTAGAAAGCTTTGCAAATCAAAAAACGAATATCCGACTTCTTTAACATCGTAGGTCAAGTTTTCTTCTAGCCCCAGCCTATATACGGCTGTTCCAGTAAGCCAAGCTTTCCGAATTCTAGCGTTAATCACTGAGGCTTCTTTTCTTGGGTTAGACCCAAGAAGCAATATATTTTTAGCATTATCTATATCTTCTATTTTTCCATTACCAACGTAAACAGATCTACCATCAAGTGGGCATCTTGTCTCCAAATCCCCGAGCACTTTTGTTCCACCAAGATACTCACTTAACTTGCTCGCTGCGTATAGCGCTTCTGTGCTTATCAGGTCTCCCGACACAAACGTGGTTTTTCCGTTTTTCAATTTCTCAGATGCTAACAAAAGCGCGTCTTCCCAACTTATAGAAACGAAGTTACCATTGATTTTTTTAAAAGGTGTGTCAAGCCTTTGGACCCTAATACCATCCCAAACAAATCTACTTTTATCTGAAATCCATTCTTCATTAACAAAGTGATTTTCTCTTGGCATTATCCTCATCACTCTATTTCCTTTTGAATCTACCCGAATATTACTTCCCACTCCATCCATTACATCTATTGTTTCTGTCTTTTGTAATTCCCAAGGCCTCGCGGTGAAAGCGTAGGGTTTTGAAGTAAGAGCACCAACAGGACAAAGATCGATAATATTTCCTTGCAACTCACTATCTAGAGTGTGACTAAGGTAGGTTACTATCTCAGAATCTTCTCCTCTACCTGTCTGCCCCATCTGATCAATTCCAGCAACCTCCGTAGTAAATCTGACACAGCGAGTGCATGATATACATCTGGTCATATGGGTTTCAACCAAAGGGCCAAGATCAAAATCTTCCACAGTTCGTTTGTCTTCAGCGTACCTAGATTTACCTAAACCAAAGGACATTGCTTGATCTTGAAGATCACACTCACCTCCCTGATCACATATGGGACAATCTAAAGGATGGTTTATTAATAGAAATTCCATCACTCCTTTTCTTGCGTTCTTAACCATTTCAGAGTTTGTAAGGACTTGGGGTGGTTGCCCGTTAGGCCCTGGTCTCAGATCTTTAAGCTGCATAGCACACGATGCGGTTGGCTTTGGTGGGCCACCTACAACCTCAACTAAGCACATTCTACAGTTACCTGCAATTGATAGCTTTTCATGATAACAAAATCGAGGTATCTGGATCCCAGAGAGTTCACACGCTTGAATAATAGTTAAATTTTCATCAAAATCCTGAATTGTTTCGTCTATCTTAACTTTTCTAGTAGCCATTCTACTCTACTCCGCAGCTTGAATGGCTTTTTGTGATGAGTATGTCATTATTCTATCCTCAACCTCATTTCTAAAATGCCTCATTAACCCTTGTATTGGCCAAGCAGCCGCGTCACCGAGCGCACAAATTGTATGACCTTCAACTTGTTTAGTAATTTCTACTAACATATCTATTTCTTCTACGGATGCCTGTCCTATTACCAGTCTTTCCATTATCCTCATCATCCACCCTGTGCCCTCTCTGCAAGGCGTGCACTGACCACAGCTTTCATGTTTATAAAATTTTGACAATCTCCAAATTGCTTTAATAATATCGGTGCTTTGGTCCATAACAATAACGGCAGCTGTGCCAAGCCCTGAACGCTGCTCTTTTAGCCAATCAAAGTCCATTAAAGCATCATCACAAACTGATTTGGGAATGAGTGGCACAGAGGCACCGCCTGGAATTACCGCTTTTAAATTATCCCAACCGCTCATTACTCCTCCACAATGCTTATCGATTAACTCTCTTAATGAAATTGACATTTCCTCTTCTACAACACAGGGGCTATTGACATGTCCCGAGATCGCAAAGAGTTTAGTGCCATGATTATTTTTTCTACCAAGGCCAGAAAACCATCCACTACCTCTTCTTAAAATGGTTGGAACGACAGCAATCGACTCAACATTATTTACTGTCGTAGGACACCCATAAAGTCCAGCTCCAGCTGGAAACGGAGGTTTCATCCGAGGCATACCTTTGCGACCTTCAAGAGACTCCAACAAGGCAGTTTCTTCACCACAAATGTAAGCGCCAGCTCCATGGTGGCTATAAATGTCGAATGACAGCCCAGTTTTACAAGCATTTTTACCCAGAAATCCTTTTTCATATGCCTCATTTATAGCTACCTCGAGTTGCTCCCTCTCCCTTACATACTCACCTCTTATATAAATGTATGATGCGGAACAGCCCATGGCTATGCCAGCTAATAGGCAGCCTTCTAATAGGCTGTGTGGCTCATGCCTCAGAATTTCCCTATCCTTACAGGTCCCAGGTTCAGACTCGTCAGCATTTACAACTAGATATTTTGGTTTTTCATTACTTTTTGGCATAAATGACCACTTCAAACCTGTAGGAAATCCAGCCCCTCCCCGCCCTCTCAAACCCGAATCCTGGATCGTTTTTATTATGTGGTCAGGGCCTTTCGATATCAGTGCCTTGGTATCATTCCAGCAACCTCGTGACATCACTCCCTTTATTGAGCGGTCGTGAAACCCATGAATATTTAGAAAAATTTTGTCTTTCTCTTTAAGCAAGTTTCAACCCCTAAACCTTTCTATGGATGCGTTTTCGCTTGATGATTTTTTTCTGCTGTATTTTTTTGTCATGCTTGCGGGCTCTGAGGAAAACCTTCCAGTTCTTGATCCAGGCACCGGAGACTTATCTTCCTCGACATCAGCAATAAGCTTTTCAAATGAGCTTTTATCAAGATCCTCAAAGTAATCAGATCCTATTTGAACAAGTGGAGCGTTAGCGCAGCCCCCTAAACATTCAACCTCTTCCCAACTCATAGAGCCATCAGTAGACAGTGAATGCTGTTTCTCATTTATTCTAGCTTTACAAACGTTCATTAGTTCTTCTGAACCTCTAAGCATGCAAGGGGTTGTGCCGCAGACTTGGAAATGAGCTTTAGACCCTACTGGTTTCAGATGGAACATGAAATAAAATGTAGCTACTTCCAAAACCCTGACCTCAGGCATATCTAAGAAGTCTGCAACGAACTCAATTGCCGGTTTTGAAACCCACCCCTCTTGCTCTTGCGCTCTCCATAATATTGGTATTACAGCGCTGGCCTGCCTACCTTTAGGATATTTTTTAAGCTGCGCCTTTGCCCAATTTAAGTTTACCTTAGTAAAGTTAAATTTCTCCGGTTGATCGGTGGAAAGCCTTCTAAGCATTACCTATCTATCTCCCCAAATACAATATCTAATGACCCCAAAATTGCTGAAACATCAGCTAGCTGATGTCCTTTAGTTATCCGTTCCATAGCTGATAAATGCACAAAACCAGGAGCTCTAAGTTTCACTCTGTAGGGTTGATTTGTACCATCGGACACAATAAACACCCCGAATTCGCCTTTTGGGGCCTCTACACAAGAATAGATACTACCTTTCGGAACTCGAAATCCTTCGGTGTAAAGCTTAAAATGGTGAATTAGTGCCTCCATAGAATTCTTCATATCATCGCGTTTAGGCGGGGTAAATTTTCCTCTTACCAAAACATCGTCTCCGACCGTATACTCCAGTTTTTTGAGAGCTTGTTTGATGATATTGATGCTCTCTTTCATTTCCTGAATGCGTAACAAATATCTGTCATAACAATCGCCATTTTTTCCAATAGGAATTGAAAACTTATACTCACTATACGTCTCGTATGGTTGAGACCGCCTCAAATCCCACGGGACACCAGAGCCCCTGAGCATTACTCCTGAAAAGCCAAGTTCGATGGCTTCTTTTTTAGACACCACCCCAATATCAACATTACGTTGCTTGAATATTCTGTTTTCCGTTAGAAGACCTTCAAGATCATCGAGCTTCTCTGGAAAGCCTTCAGCCCAAATTAAAATATCCTCCAATAATTTTTTTGGCAGATCCTGGTGTACACCCCCAGGTCGAAAATACGCAGCATGGAGCCGAGCCCCGCTTGCTCTTTCGTAAAACTCCATAAGTTTTTCACGCTCTTCAAATCCCCAAAAAATTGGAGTTAGCGCTCCCACATCCATCCCTTGGGTCGTTATATTTAGTAAGTGGTTGAGTACTCTCCCTATTTCACAAAATAAAACTCTTATGTCTGAAGCTCTCTTCGAAATTTTTATGTTACACAAAGTTTCAAGCGCAATGCACCACGCGTGCTCTTGGTTCATTGGAGCAACGTAATCTAATCTATCTAGATAAGGAAGATTTTGGAGGTATGTTCGCGTCTCCATAAGTTTTTCTGTACCTCTGTGAAGTAATCCAATATGCGGGTCTACCCTTTCCACTATTTCCCCATCAAGCTCAAGTACCATTCGCAGGACACCATGCGCAGCGGGATGCTGTGGACCAAAATTCATCGTTAAAGTATTTTTGTCTGTATATTCTTCTAACATAAACTACGTCTTACTTCTCGAACGTGTATTTGCATAAACGTCCGGATTATCCCAGGGACTTAGAAAGTCAAAGTCTCGGTAACCTTGCGTGAGAGTTGTTGGCTCGTAAATAACTCTTTTTTCTAGTTCATCATATCTAACTTCTAAGAAGCCTGATGTAGGGAAATCCTTTCTTAAGGGGTGCCCCTCAAAACCATAATCTGTCAAAATGCGTCTCAAGTCAGGATGCGAAGCAAATTTTATCCCAAATAGATCAAAAATCTCGCGTTCGAACCAATTGGCACACTCAAACACCCTAGTTATACTTTGAACTTCTTCACCTTCGCTTATCGGGGTGGTTACTCGACACCTTTTGTTTTCGGTCATTGACAGAAAATGATAGATTACATCGAAACGTTGCTCTCTAGCGGGGAAATCGACTGCAGTTATATCTATCAAGGTATTAAATGAGTATCCCTTTTTTGACTTCAGGTGAGACATCATCATTACCACAGCGGCAGGAATTATATCGATTAAAATATGATCCTTATCTTCCTCCATCCCTGATATAGCTTCTGAAAGAGCTTGATCCAGATTGGTCTTAAAGCTTACTAAATCAACCATATCAGCGTTTCACAGTTCCTGTTCTTCTGATCTTTTTTTGCAACTGCATGATCCCGTAAAGCAAGGCCTCTGCGCTCGGAGGACAGCCTGGAACATAAATATCAACGGGCACAATTTTATCACACCCCCGCACCACGGAGTAAGAATAATGGTAATAACCACCTCCATTTGCGCAGCTGCCCATCGAAATTACGTACCTCGGTTCAGGCATCTGGTCATACACTTTCCGCAGAGCAGGAGCCATTTTATTAGTTAAAGTACCCGCAACAATCATCAAATCAGACTGTCTCGGACTTCCCCGTGGGATCGCTCCAAAGCGTTCAAGGTCATAACGAGGTAAAGAAGTGTGCATCATCTCCACCGCGCAACAAGCCAGCCCGAAGGTCATCCAGTACAGACTACCAGTTCTAGACCAGTTTATCACATCATTGACAGTTGTAAGGATATAACCTTTGTTATTCATCCCAGCCAGTGATATTTCCTGGTCCGCAGCGAAGTCAGAAGCCAAGAAATTTGTTGAGGTCTTTATTCCCACTCTAATGCCCCTTTCTTCCATTCATATAAAAAGCCTATCGTTAAAATCAATAGAAAGAGCATCATAGACCAGAAACCAAGTGTT
The DNA here is from genome assembly GCA_902524845.1 of uncultured Alphaproteobacteria bacterium. Taxonomy (GTDB): domain Bacteria; phylum Pseudomonadota; class Alphaproteobacteria; order Rhodobacterales; family Rhodobacteraceae; genus CACIJG01. Next base: position 1,019 of record CABZEW010000036.1, on the reverse strand, counting down.
CCGATGTGCTGAAAGCCGACAGCCCAGGGAAATAAAAACGCTACTTCTAAATCGAATATTACGAAAAGTATCGCGACTAAATAAAATCTTATGTCAAATTTTAATCTCGCGCTTTCAAAGGGCTCAAAGCCACATTCATAAGCGGAGTTCTTTTCTAAGTCAGGGTTTGATACAGCTGTCAATAGCGGCGCAAGCATTAAAATTAAACCAAAAGCCAGTGATAACGCCAAAAAAACAATGAGCGGAAAATATTCCTCTAGATACCCAGTCAATTCGAACCCCCTTCGATATAAATTAACTCTTTATATAGCTTACTAAGTAATAAATATATAAAAAAAAGCAATTAAATAGCGCGAAATAGCCACACCCCAGTTTAATTTCAGAAAAATTAATTACCTAATTCTTTTCTAACTGCGTCTCTACCTTGGATAGTTAAGCCCGTAGAGCCCAAAATTTGTGAAAGCGTTCTGCTATAAAGAGATAATGGCTGTGCGGCAACAAAAACTATATCATCAGGTCTCATTTCAAAACGAATGGCCAACCTTATTCTTGCTGGATTAGTAATATCCAAATGGTAGGTCAAAAAATTTATAGAATTCGCTTTGTCACTTCTAAGAACATATATTTGACTAAAATCCGAGGTCACTTTGTTAAGAAGTGATCCCTCTGATCGAATGAAAATAGTATCTGAAAGTGTCGGCCTTTCAAATGATGTTATTGTAATGGCTCTCTGTGCGCCAGTTTCACCAACGACTAGCACAGACTCGTTACGATAGGTAAATGGGCTTAGGAATATTTTATCGCCAGGGAATAACCTAACTCTCGAGTGTTTCCCTTGTGACAAGCTGTTGAGTGCAACGAAAAATTTCTTATTAGCTCTAGTTATGGTAATTTTGGTATCTGTACCAGCAGTTTTCGTAAAACCTTTTAATGATAGCACATCCTCTAAATACATCGGCGTGTTTGTGTAAGGTATGCTAAGAGGTACTAAATTGTCACCACTTACGAAGATTTTTTTA
>CABZEW010000035.1 GCA_902524845.1 uncultured Alphaproteobacteria bacterium | reverse complement strand
ACTTCTATGCCATCTTTTATCGATCTTACATTCTGAAAGTTATCTATCTCTTTTTTAATTAGTTTTATAAGATCTGTTATCATGCCTGTGACCTCTGTTTCACCTAAATCCTGATCATTAAAATCTATGTCCGCCTCTAAAAATGCCATAATGGCAATGATTTTTTTCTTCCATGTGTCTATTTTTTTTGAAACAACCCCATCCAATTGGTCAAAGGAAATCCTCCTCTGAGCCTCTGTCTCAGCTCTTAGTAGGTCCGATAGTCCTTCCACTTGGATAAGATCCATCTTCCCATTGTAGAAGGCTTGCCTGGTGAACTCCCCTTCCTCTGCAGGCCGTATTTTTAAAGCTGGTCCACACTCGACAAGAATTGAAATTAACTTTTCGACTATAGCAATACTACCGTGACAATGGATCTCAACGGTTTCTTCTCCTGAGAAGCTTTCATTTTTTTTGAAGGTTATTACAATACATTGATCAATAACGTCTCCTTTCCAAAAAATCTTTTTAAAAGATGCTTGTCGAAAATCAGGAATTTTTCCCTTCGTAATTTTTTTTAAAACAGAAAACGCGTTAGGTCCTGAAACCCTAATTACCGATATAGCTGATAGTCCAGGTGCAGTCGAAAGCGCAAAGATCGTCTCTCTCATCGTCTATCTCAGGTGTTCATAGAGTCAAAAAAATCGCTATTAGTTTTTGTCTGTTTTAGCTTTTCCAAAAGAAACTCGACAGCATCCGTTGTTCCCATGGGGTTGAGAATTCTTCGGAGTACAAATATCTTTGTTAATTCTTTTTTGTCTATAAGAAGATCTTCTTTGCGTGTGCCAGATTTTAGTATGTCTATGGCAGGAAAAACTCTCTTGTCAGCTACCTTTCTATCTAAGACAAGCTCTGAGTTTCCAGTACCTTTGAATTCCTCGAAAATAACCTCGTCCATTCTACTGCCCGTATCAATTAAAGCAGTGGCAATTATCGTTAGAGACCCTCCTTCCTCTATATTTCTTGCTGCTCCAAAGAACCTTTTAGGTCTTTGTAAGGCGTTAGCATCAACGCCACCTGTCAACACCTTCCCAGATGAAGGAACAACAGTATTATATGCCCTTCCCAATCTTGTTATAGAATCTAACAGTATCACCACGTCTCTTTTATGCTCAACCAGCCTCTTTGCTTTTTCAATTACCATCTCGGCAACCGCAACGTGCCTTGTTGCTGGCTCATCAAAAGTAGAGGAAATAACTTCGCCTTTTACTGATCTCTGCATATCGGTTACTTCCTCTGGCCTCTCATCAACCAGAAGGACTATTAAAAAACATTCAGGATGATTTTTTTCTATCGAATGAGCTATATTCTGTAATATGACAGTTTTCCCGGTTCTTGGAGGGGCTACTATCAATGATCGTTGTCCTTTTCCTATTGGTGCGACTAGATCGATTACTCTAGCTGACCTATCTTTAATTGTTGGGTCATTTAGCTCCAAACCGATTCTTTCATTAGGATAAAGTGGCGTCAGGTTGTCAAAGTGTATCTTATGCTTTGCCTTTTCCATCTCTAGAAAATTTATCTTTGTTACCTTAACCAATCCAAAATATCTTTCGCCTTCCTTTGGTGCTCTGATTACCCCCTCAACAGTGTCTCCTGTTCTTAAAGAATATTTTTTTATTTTGCTTGGGCTTACATATATATCGTCTGGTCCAGGTAAGTAATTTGCATCAGTTGATCTGAGAAAGCCAAACCCGTCTTGCAACACTTCTAAAACGCCATCGCCGGATATTTCTACTCCATCCTCTGCCATATCCTTTAGTATTGAAAACATCATGTCACCTTTTCTCATAGAAGATGCGTTTTCGATATCAAGTCTCTCTGCTAGCTTCAACAAATCACTCGGACTCTGAGTTTTTAGTTCTGCTAATGACAACTGCTTTGTATTATCTATATCAACCATTGATTTTATGGAATATTGAACAAGGGAAATTTTGCTGAAGAATAATTAGTTGGTTTTTTTTTATTTGTCAATATCTTATCTGACAATACCAAATGACACTAAAACTTTAACCCTTTTATATAATCAACAACTAGTGAAACGTTTTCTACCTTAGCGTCGGGTGTAATTCCGTGTCCCAGATTAAACACATATGGGTAATTTTTAAAATCTTTTGTAACATTCTTTAGTTCTTTTAATAAAATATCTCCTCTTTGCGTTAAAAAAAGTGGGTCTAAATTTCCCTGTATGATCTTCTTCGGTTGTAACTTTTCTGCGATCCACTTTCTATCTAAAAATTGATCTACAGCCAGAACATCAAATTGTTTTATCTCACAAAAATCACTATATGTAGTATTTACAGACCGAGGAAATACTATAAAAGGTATATCAGGGTATAGACTTTTTACTCTACTTACGATTCTATTGATCGGATCCAATGAGTAACGTCGAACCATATCAGCATTTAATGCGCCTGCCCAACTATCAAAAATTTTTATCACATCAGCTCCTGCCTTAATTTGCATTATTAAATACTCTATTGTTGCTTCAGTTAATAAGTTAATAATTTCTTCAAACTCTTCATTATTCTCAACAAGGAACTTCTTTGCTGTAACAGAGCCCTGCTGGCCTTTTCCGTTTATGAGATACGTTGCTAACGTCCAAGGAGCCCCTGCAAAACCTATTAAAGGTATTTCGGCAGGTAGCTCACTTTTTAATTTTTTTACAGTATCGTAAACAGGAGACAGTTTTAAGTGTATCTTCTCTATATTTTTAATTTTTTGAATATCAGCTTTACTTTTTATGGGATCTAGCAAAGGTCCTTGGCCTTCAACGAATTGAACATTTACTCCCAAACCATCTAATATCAATAAAATATCGGCGAACAGAATGGCTGCATCAAAACCGAATTTCTCTATCGGCTGTAGAGTGACTTCTGTAGCTAAGTCGGAGTTGTAGCAGAGGTTTAAGAAAGACCCGGCTTTCCTTCTAGTATTTTTATATTCAGGCAAGTATCTGCCAGCCTGGCGCATAAACCAAACTGGAGGTCTTTCAACAGGAATACCTTTTATACATTTCAAGAACAGACTCATTATATATATAATATATATAGTTGTTAGTAGTATATACACAAAAAAGTGGGGATATAACGTTTCGAGGGAAATTATCCACAAATCCTCCCAGACCAGACCAAGTCTAAGTTGTTAAAAGATTTACAAAATCTTAACTTTTTCAACACAACTTAATTGAAAATCAAAAGCTAGAGAAAATGTGTGCTGGTTTGTTGAAAAAAATTTATAGTTTATAATAAAAACTGATCTATTATAAAACTATTGGACTTACTAACAAATTACTATTTTAATTAACATTCACCTATGGATAAAAATTCGATAGACACCGCACCATATCTTGCAGGGGTAATAGGACATCCAATATCTCATAGTAGATCACCTAGGTTACATAACTATTGGTTAGCAAAATATAACATTAATGGATTCTACATTCCGTTTTCGGTAACGACGGAGAGGCTCAAAAATTCTTTAAAAAGTTTGATAGATCTAGGTTTCAAAGGACTAAATGTAACTATACCTCACAAAACAAATGTATTAACGTTTGCAGATTCTATTACTGATAGAGCGGCTTTGATTGGAGCAGCAAACACTTTATATTTTAGCAAGGGCGGTAAGATCCATGCCGATAATACAGATGGCTATGGTTTTATTCAAAACATAGTTGATGAAATTCCCGATTTTGACTTTTATGATAAAACAGCCATTATTTATGGAGCCGGTGGGTCATCAAGGGCTATTGCATCGGCTTTAATATCAAACGGGATTAAACAAGTAGGAATAACAAACAGAACCCGATCTAAAGCTCAGATAATATCTGAAAATCTAGGTGCTAAAGTGTTGGTAATGGACTGGCGGACAGCCCCTGAAACAATTGGAGAAGCAGACATAATCATAAATGCAACATCTATGGGCATGGTTGGGCAACCAGAGTTTAATCAGCCTATAACCAACGCAAAAAAGACGGCATTGGTGGTTGATATTGTGTATAACCCAATGCTAACAGGTCTTATAAAGGAAGCGGAACGACTGAAACTAAAGACAGTGGGCGGTATAGGAATGTTGTTAAACCAAGCTGTTCCTGGTTTTGAACATTGGTTTCAAAAGACACCCGAAATAGATGATCGTGTTAGAAAGTTTATAATTGAATAGAGAGCGTAGCTTTATTCTTGGTTTAACCGGGTCTATTGCCATGGGAAAAACCACAGTATCCAATATGTTTCGCGATATTGGAGTTCCAGTCTGGTGTGCGGATAACGAGGTAAATTCACTTTACTCGAAAAACGGAGAAGCCACTAAAATATTTACCAAAAAGTTTCCAAATGCTGTTACGGAAGCAGGTGTTAATAAGGACAGATTAAAAAGTCTTATCCACGAAGATAACAGTTTATTGAAAATAATAGAAGATATAGTTCACCCCCTGCTACATAAATCAAGAGCATCTTTTATGAGATTAAATCGAGAAAAACCCATTGTCATTTTTGACATTCCTCTTCTTTTTGAAAAGCATCAGGAACATAACTTTGATGCAGTAGTTTGTGTAACGGCCTCAGAGACAACACAAAAAAATAGGGTTTTAAAAAGGAATAATGTGACCGAAAAAGACTATCAGCTCATTAAGGCGAACCAATTAAATGAGAGAGAAAAATTGAAAAGGGCAAGCTTTATAATAAACACCGACAGGTCTATATCAGAGACAAAAAAGGATGTGAAAGACATATATCTGAAAATAAAAGAAATGACTATTTGATATGCGAGAAGTTGTTCTGGATACGGAAACGACCGGTTTATATTACGATAAAGGGGACAGGTTAATCGAGATTGGTGCCATAGAGCTCATAAATCATATTCCAACTGGAAATACATTCCATAGCTATTTGAACCCTTTAATTAATAGACAAATGTCAAGTGAGGCTTTCAGGGTTCACGGATTAACAACAGAGTTCCTATCAAACAAACCATTGTTCTCTGAAATAGTAGAAAATTTACTTACCTTTCTTGGAAGCTCAAAACTCATCATACACAATGCAAAGTTTGACATTGGGTTTTTAAACCATGAGCTTCAGCTTCTTGAAACTAGCAACCAAAGTGTTTACGAAAGATTACCGTACAAGGAAATAAGTTACGACACTGTCATTGATACGTTAGAAATAGCCAAAAACTTATACCCGGGAAAGTCAGTTTCTTTGGACTCCTTGTGTATAAAGTTCGGTATTAACAACAAGAGAAAAGGAAAACATGGTGCTCTTATAGATAGTGAAATATTGTCAGAAGTATATTTAGAATTATCGGGAGGAAAACAACCAGGTTTCGAATTTGCAAGTGCCGGTCTTAAAAACAAGGATGTTACCCAAGATAGTTTAAGGAATAAGAAGTTCATTAGACGAAACCCTTTAAATGTAACTAGACTATCTGAAGAGGAAATAAGGCTTCATTCTGAGTTTATTTCTAAGATAGAAAGAAATTTCTGGAATTAATTTTTTTTATTAGCCTTATATAAGTCAAAAAAATTAATGTTTTTTATATCAATATTTGGTATACCACTTTCAATCATCGTTTGGGATATTAAACGTCTTATGTATGGGAAAAGCATTTTTGGGCACTCCACTTGGATTTGCTTTTCAAGTATTTGTTCGGATACATTAGGAAGATTGAATACACCACAGTAAGTCATTTCGAATATAAAAGCTGTTTTTTTGTTAATATTAGCTTCTAAATTTACATTAAGAGAAATTACTATCTGTTTTTCTCCTCTCTTCTCATTTTCTACCTCAATATCGAGAGAGAAATCTGTCTTGCCCTTGAAATCTTCTTCTGTAAAAAAAGCAAAATCCTTTCTCTTTTCAAAGGACAGATCTTTGACGAATTGTGATAATAACTCTATGTCGTGATTAAAAAGTAAATTATCGACATAGTAGCCAAATTGGTCTGAATTTGTTTGCTTTACAGACATAGAATTTTTAACTTTAATTTATTTCAGAGGACTATATACTCCATCTTACAATTGGACACAATAAAATAAAACCTTATATAGCAATTGAAACGTTATTTCCTTAACGTAGAGCTAAACATAAGATACGGATCATTACGCATGTTACAAATATTCATACTAGCAGCTGTCGCAATATTTCTTTTTTGGCGTTTAAAAGCTGTTCTGGGTTCAAGAGAGGGTTTTGAAAAAACCCACAAAGAGATTAAAACCTCTGGCGAAGTCATAAAATCACCAGATATTATAAATGAGCCAACTAAACCTGATTCTGACGATGATATTTTTGACTACGTAGAAGAAAACAGCGCAAGCGCTGAAGTTTTTAAAAAGATGAAGGCGTTTGATAGCGACTTCAGTGTAAATAAATTCGTATCAGGTGCTAAGATGGCTTATGAGATAATAATCATGGCTTTTGAAAATGGGGATATAGAAAAGCTAAGTACCCTTTTAGAGAAAAAAGTATTTAAAAGTTTTAAATCAGTTATAGAAAAAAGAAAAAAAGACGGGTTTGTAGTGGATGCGAGTTTCATTGGGATGAGGGATATAAGGATAATAGATGCATCATTCAGTGAGAAAACAAAGACAGCTGACATCACGTTGTCATTTAAATCCGAGATCTCTACTGTAGTTAAAGATGTAAAAGGAACTATTATAGAGGGCCATCCAGATGAGATAAAAAAACAAAAGGACACATGGGTTTTTACGAAAAACCTTTCTGAAAAAAGTCCAATGTGGCTTCTTAAGTCGACGATATGAAAAAGGAAACGAATAAAAAGAACGATACAGACCAGATTTTTTGGGAAGAATTCGTTTTTAAAAACAGCATAAAAAAAAAATTTCCAACGATAGCAGCGTTAGTTTTAATGACTTAAAACATAGAGTGTCCTTAACTATAGAAGAAACGGCTTCCAAACCTCAAGCAGATATTAAGCCTAAGTCAGTTAAAAAACATAACTATTTCAGAAAGGCTATAACAAATTCAAACGCTCCAAAAATCGGCATTGACGTAGAGAAAAATAAGTTAAAAAAAATAAAAAATGGAAAAATCACTATAGATGGTACGTTAGATCTTCATGGATTTTCCCTTATAGAGGCAGAAGACCGGCTAAAAGTTTTTGTGGGTCATAGTTTGCGCCGTAGGATGAGATTCTTGTTGATTATTACCGGGAAGGGTTCAAATTCAAAACCAAACATTCACGGAAAGACGCAAACAATAAAAAGTGAAATAAAAAACTGGCTTTCAGACAGTTTTTATGCAGATAAAGTGCAATACATATCAAAGGCACTGGATCGTCACGGTGGTGAAGGCGCGTACTATTTCTTTCTAAAAAAATCAAAGAACATATTTTCTTAAGTCGGCAGTTTTAGAAATACTTCCTACATATTTGTCAACTAGTTCAGCGTCAACTATAACCTTCTCCCCCTTTAAATCAGGTGCATTAAAACTAACGTTTTCAAGAACCTTCTCTAAAATTGTATGAAGCCTTCTTGCCCCTATATTCTCCACATTGAAATTAACCTCTTCAGCTAGAAGGCATATTTTTTCAATACCGTCATTACTGAAAAAAAGTTCTACACCCTCTGTTTTTATTAATGCGATATACTGCTTAGTGAGACTATTATCAGTATCTATTAATATCTGTTTAAACTGTTCTTTCTTAAGTGGGTTTAGTTGCACTCTTATTGGAAGACGTCCTTGTAACTCTGGAAGAAGATCAGAAGGCTTTGATAAATGGAAAGCTCCAGAACAAATAAACAGAATTTGATCAGTTTTAATTGATCCGTACTTAGTGGACACTGTAGTACCTTCAATCAGAGGAAGCAAATCACGTTGTACTCCTTCCCTACTGACTTCAGCAGATTTGGATCCAGTGTTTGTACACACCTTATCTATTTCATCTATAAACACGATTCCGGTTTGCTCAACTCTAGACTTAGCCTCTTTTTGTATAATTTCATTATCTAGAAGCTTTTCCATTTCTTGATCAATAAGTATTTCGTGGCTCTCACTAACTTTAACTTTTTTCTTTTTTTTTAGAGAACCAAAGTTTTTACCTAAAATGTCACCTATGTTCATTATACCCATGGAGCCTCCCGTAGAGCCGGGTATGTCTAAAAATGGCATTGGATTACTTTTTTCAGAGATTTCTATTTCTATTTCCTTTTCATCTAAAAGACCATCCCTCAATTTTTTCCTGAATGTATCTTTAGTTGTTTCCCTTGCTTCATCTCCAGCGAAATAGTTTAACACGATGTTTTCTGCTTCGCGCTTTGCCTTTTCATAAATAGATTTTTTCATCTCCTTTTTTACTAGAATTATAGCATTTTCTAGGAGATCTCTCACTATTTGCTCAACATCTCTACCAACATAACCAACTTCAGTAAATTTTGTCGCTTCAACTTTTATGAACGGTGCCTTTGCTAGTTTGGATAAGCGTCTAGAGATCTCTGTTTTTCCAACGCCAGTGGGTCCTATCATTAGTAAGTTTTTAGGATATATTTCATCTTTTATATCACCAGCTATCTGTTGGTGCCTCCATCTATTCCTCAATGCGATTGCAACAGATTTTTTAGCTTCTTCTTGACCAATTATAAACCTATCTAGTTCCTTTACTATTTGCTTTGGAGTTAAATTATTTAGCATATTATTTTGAACTCAGAGTTAAATGTCTTATTTTGTCATTTGTATAAACACATATTTCTGAAGCAATATTAATAGCTTTGATAGCAATTTGCTCAGAACTTTCTTTTCCTTCATATAAGGCTCTTGCTGCCGCCAAGGCAAAATTGCCGCCGGACCCGACAGACGCTATATGGTTTTCTGGCTCTAATACGTCACCTGATCCAGTTATTACTAATAGTTCAATACCATCTGAAACTATCATCATAGCCTCTAAATTTCTTAAATATTTGTCAGTCCTCCAATTCTTAGCAAGCTCTACTGATGCTTTGGATAATTGACCCGGGTATTTCTCCAGTTTCTCTTCGAGTCTTTCTATAAGAGTAAAAGCGTCAGCAGTTGAACCCGCGAAACCTGCTATAACTTCATATTCGTCATTTTTTATAGATCTGATCTTCTGCGCGGTGCCTTTGATAATTGTATTTCCCAAACTTACTTGACCGTCGCCAGCAATTGTAACACTTCCGCTTTTCCTAACACCAACTATAGTCGTTCCATGCATATTATTCATCTTTAAGTCAATTTAAAGTTCGAGCAAATTCCTGCGTAGTAAAGATTTCTATAACATCGTCCTTTCTTATATCTTCATATGCCTCGAAGGCCATTCCACATTCTTGACCAGATTGTACTTCTTTCACTTCATCTTTAAATCTTTTTAATGTCTTTAGTTTACCTGTGTGGATAACAACATCTTCTCTCAAGAGACGAACTCCAACATCCCTTTTTGCGTGCCCTTCCGTAACCAAGCATCCTGCAATTTTTCCAACTCCAGTAATCTTGAAAACTTCCTGAATCTTTGCATAGCCTATAAATGTTTCTCTTATTTCCGGTGACAACATTCCTTCTGCTGCTTTGGTTATGTCGTCTACAAGATCATATATTACAGAATAATATCTTATATCTATATTTTTTTGAGATGCACTATCTCTAGCTGCGGTATTAGCTCTCACGTTAAACCCTATAATTATAGAATTAGACGAGACCGCAAGAGTAATATCACTCTCTGTAATGGCTCCAACACCTGAATGAACGACTCTAACCTCAACCTCCTCGCTTTTTATTTTTTCCATTGCTTGAACTATAGCTTCTCCAGACCCTCTCACGTCAGACTTTACAATGATTGGTAGAAAAGATAACTTCTCGTCTTCTTTAGCTTTAGCTAATAACTGGTCAAGAGATGAACCCATGCCTATAGTACTTTTTTTGTTCTTTAAATTTTGCTCTCTGTATAAAGCGATTTCTCGTGCCTTCGCCTCGCTTGGCAAAACGTTTAGTATATCTCCAGCCTCTGGTGTTCCATTTAACCCCAAAACCTCTACAGGTGTTGAAGGTACAGCAAAATCAATTGTTTGCTTTTTATCGTTAAAAAGTGCCCTTACTTTACCCCATTGTTGACCTACAACGAAAATATCGCCCTTTTTCAAAGTACCTTTTTGAACTAAAACGGTAGCTACAGGACCTCGTCCCATATCTAGTTTTGCTTCGACAACGGTTCCCTCTGCTGGTCGTTTTTCGTTAGATTTAAGTTCTAGTAGCTCAGATTGTAAGATTATGTTGTCAAGTAATTTTTCCAAACCAGCTCCATTGGCAGCAGATATTTCCGCCTCTAGAACATCGCCGGACATGCTCTCAACTACTATGCCATGCTGCAATAACTCTGTCCTAACTTTGTTTGGATCAGATCCTTGCTTATCTATTTTATTTATTGCTACAATTATTGGAACCTTTGCTGCCTTCGCATGGTTTATAGCTTCAATTGTTTGCGGTTTCACACTATCGTCTGAAGCAACAACGAGTACAACAATATCGGTTATGGTCGCTCCTCTAGACCTCATAGTGCTGAATGCCGCGTGTCCTGGTGTGTCTAGAAATGTAAGTTTCTGATTTTTCTCGGAAGTAATTTGATAAGCGCCAATGTGTTGAGTTATTCCTCCGGCCTCACTAGAAACGATATTTGTCTTTCTTATAGAATCTAGCAATGTTGTTTTTCCGTGATCAACATGGCCCATTATTGTAACAATGGGAGGTCTCGATGATTTAAACTCTTCGTCTTGTTCATCAATGTTAATTATGATGTCTTCCACGTCAGAGTCTGAAACCCTGATAGCTTTGTGCCCAAATTCTTCAACCAATAAAGTAGCGGTATCTATATCAATAGCTTGATTTTTTGTGACCATTATACCATTTGTCATCAGCTTTTTTACTAAATCAGCAGAGCGTTCTGCCATTCTGTTGGCGAGTTCCTGTACAGTTAGAGGGGTATCTGGAATTGGAACGTCTCTTATAATCTTTTCTCTTTCAAAAGAACTTTCAACCATTTGACGTTTTTCTTTTTCTTGTCTCCTCCTTAAAGATGCTATAGACCGCTGTCGACCGCCATCCTCTCCCAAGGCTTGAGTGATTGTGATCTTACCTGATCTTCTTTTGCTTTCGTTTAACTTTGTTGCTTTAGAATTTGGCTTCTCCCCGTTGTCTCTCGTTTTGCTTTCATGGAATGTTTTTTGATTGCTCTCGTTTTTTGTTCTCTTTTTTGAAGAGGTGGAGTCTGGTGCCTCTAAATTTAAAGCATCAGCACTCTTGTTCTTATCTTCTGTCTCTGTGCGTTTTGACTCTTTCTCTCGATCCGCATGTTGTTGCTCATTTCGTTCCTGTAATTTTTTTTCTTCTGCTTTGGAGGCTTCTATAGCTTTTTTTCGTCTCAATATTTCATCAGTTTGTTTGGTTTCACTTTCTGCAACCAAAGGTTTAGGACTTTCCTCGACTAAAGGACCCTTTTTTGAAAAAAGTAGCTTTTTCTTTCTTGTTTCTACTACGACGGATTTCGATCTACCGTGCGAGAAGCTTTGTCGAACTGTATTAGTCCCACTTTTAAGCCCTAACGATTTGGTTTTGTTGTCTCTGTTTTCACTATCGTTCATTTCAATCACTGTTAGTTAATCGGTTTCCATAAAACCTTTTAGTTTATTTAAGTCCGCTTGAATAGTTTTTTTAAAATTTTTGGACAAAATACCTAGATATTTTACATTATTTTTACCAGTGCTTTTTTCTAAATCTTTTTGATAAAGTAAGTTTTCAAAACAAGAAATAGAAGTAGACGAAAAGAAAGGATATTTTTTTAAGCTTTTCGCATCCTTAGCGACAATAACCAAACAGTGCTTTTTTTCTATCAGTTGTGTTTTTATTGCATCTAAACCTATTGCCAAATAGCCTGCTTTTTTTGACAAAGATATACCGTCGAGAATTTTCTTTCTGAGAATTTTTTGAACTAAAAACACAAGGTCTTCTGTAAAGAGCTGTGAGACCCCAAAATGCACCTTTACTTCTTCTCCGTCTAGAATACCTCTCATGAGGGCTTTATTGGGTGGAAGCCAAATAGATTTTCCAGGTAGAGAATAGTGTAAATCTGGAACCAGACTGTTATCTGGGGAAAGGGTAAACTTTATGAAATCATCTTCATTAAAATCAGCATTTTCCAAAAGTTTTTTTTTATTTAAAATTAACAATATCTTAAAATTTTTTTCTATTTAACAAGGGACTTTATGATCTCATCAGATTCCTCTTTTGTAACCCAGCCCAAAAGTTCTCTAGCCTTCATTATAAGCTGTTGAGCCTCAGAAAGTGAGAGATCAAAATGTTCAAGCAGTCCCTCGTCCCTAACCCTTTTTCCATCAACAGTCGTATAACCACCAGCCAGTTCCCAGTCCGCGCACGTTGCGAAATCCTTAAGAGATTTTATATCATCTTTAACTAAAACCTCCAGCATTTGTGGGCTTAAACCCTCGAAGCTCAGTAGATCATCTTCAATTCCATTTGATTTTGCAAAATCCAAAGACTTCTTATTAAGATTTTCTAGATAATCTTTTGCTCTTTCCTGAAGTTCTGTTGCTGTTTCTTGGTCGAAACCATCTATCGAACTAATTTCACTCGGCTCCACATATGCGACTTCTTCCATAGTAGAAAAGCCTTCGGATACGAGGAGCTGAGCGACCATTTCATCAACGTTTAGGTGTTCCATAAATAGATTTGATCTTTCGCTGAATTCTTCTTGTCGTCTTTGAGATTCGTCCTCTTCAGTCAAAATATCAATGTCATATTCGGTTAATTGACTTGCCAGCCTAACGTTTTGCCCTCTACGCCCAATTGCTAAAGAGAGTTGATCAGTGGGAACCACAACCTCAATTCTTTTTGCGTCCTCGTCGAGAACTACTTTGGTAACTTCTGCGGGTTGAAGTGCATTAACAAGAAAAGTAGGCGCATCATCGTTCCATGGGATAATATCAATTTTTTCTCCTTGAAGCTCATTTACCACAGCTTGAACCCTGCTGCCCCTCATTCCAACACAAGCGCCTACAGGGTCTATAGAGTTGTCATGAGATAAAACACCAATCTTTGCACGACTTCCGGGATCACGACAAACCGTTTTTATGTCTATTATTCCATCATAAATTTCAGGAACTTCCATTTTGAAAAGCTCCACTAGAAACTCTGAATTAGTTCTCGAAAGAAAAATTTGTGGACCTCTTGTATCTTCTTTTACTTCTTTTATGTAGGCTCTCACTCTATCGCTTACTCTTAGAACTTCCCTTCTAATTAACTGGTCTCTTTTCAATATTGCTTCAGCTCTTCCTAGGTCTACTATTACGTTACCGTATTCAACTCTCTTGACCTGCCCATTTATAATTTGCCCAACCTTATCTTTATATTCCTCATATTGCCTCGCTCGATCAGCTTCCCGCACTTTCTGAACGATTATTTGCTTTGCTGCTTGTGCTGCAATTCTACCAAAATCCATTGGTGGTAACTGTTCTTCAACAAAACCTTCCAACGTTACTTCAGGGTTTATTTTTCGTGCATCGCGTTCATTAATTTCAGTAAAGTGATTTTCAACGTTTTCAACAACTTTTCTCCACCTTGCCATTGATACCGTTCCTGACTTTGAGTCTATATCAGCTCTAATGTCATATTCCTGTCCATACTTCGATTTGGCCGCTTTGGCTAGGCTCTCTTCCATCGCTTCGATTACTAGTTTTGGGTCAATTAATTTTTCTTTAGCTACAGCATCAGCTATTTGAATAAGCTCATTACCACTTCCTGATGAAATAATCATTTAAACTCCATTTCTTTTATAGTTTCTAAAGACATCCCTTCTAGGTCTATTTTAACATCTAAAACACTAGATAAGTCTATGCTTTTCTCTCCATTTTTGTTTGACAGGGTCAGTGAATTTGGCCCATGTCCAATCAATTTTCCACGTTCCGTACAGGTTTCACTCTTAACTCTCACGTTAAAGTTTTTATATCTCATCAAGTCATCCACTGAGGTTAAGTATCTATCTATGCCAGCGGAAGAAACCTCAAGCCTAAAAGGATATTTTATAATATCTTCAATATCTAAGAGAGAGTTTATTTCCATTGAAATATCTGCACATTCCTCAATGGTAATTTTGCCAACATTTTTATCGAGAAAAATTAATAGCTTTGACTTTTTAGAATTCAGACATTGTATTTTAACTATTTTAAACCCTTTATCTGAAATAATGGGATTTAATACCTCGTATATTTCTTTTTCTGTTTGAGTATTTGCAATTAAATCTAACAATAGAGAGCTCCAAAAAAAAAGGGCTTGAAAGCCCAAAACTGTAAAACTGATCTCTTGGTGTGTATACTAGAGTTTTAGTTCTAAAACAACAATAAAGTAAAATTTTAAAAGTCTGAGGCTATACCCTTGACCTCCCAATCACCAAATCTGGTAGGTTCAAGGCCACCACGACCTTTTAATTCAACAGGTTGGTTTTCAGTACTGTTTTTTTCACCAGCACGCCGTTGCCTAGCCTCTTCTAGAGCCCGTTTAGCTTGTGTGCGTTTTTTTTCGGTATCAATCATCGTCTTTATTTATGATAATCAAGATCAGTTGTTATAGATATAGTATAGTGAACAAGAGACACAAATAAAAATTTGCTGAAATGGAAAAAATAATAAATAGAAAAAACAAACAAGATAAAATTTTAAGTGTAGCATATTCCATAGTCCTTAATGTTTTCAAAAGAAGAATTTCCACAAGAACTTCACAGACGTCAAGGACGTATAAATATCTTAGTCTTATTAGTTCAGATAAGGCGAAATGTAACGATCTGGTACAAAACGTACTGAGATTTACAGTCTATCTAGATCCTTGGATTAACAAAAATAAAAAGGGAAGGCTAAGAATAGAGCTTCTTTGTCTCCTTCGGCTGGCGTTAATTGATATTTTAATAAGAAACGTAAGACAAAAAACAGTGTTGAAAAAATATTCAGACTTAGCAGCATCAACTGAAAGAACAAGATATAGCAAAGATCAATTAAGATATTTAATTCATTTGGCTTACTCACAATTGGAAAACAAGCTGCTCAACCCAAAGTTTTTTTTTGAGACAAATTTACGCAAAACTCTTGTTAGTCAATACTGTTTAGAAGATGTTAAAAAAATGGAAAAGATTTTTTCCGAGCCGCCCTTAATCGACCTGTATCTTAGAAAAAGAGCTTCAAAAAAAAATTATTTGAAGCAATTCAAAGGGTCATCATCAGTTAGCCCTTCTCATTTAAGGCTAATACAAAATGTCAGCCTAATGGAAACCAAGGGTTATCGCGAAGGGGACTGGTGGGTGCAGAGCTTGGCTGCGTCCTTGCCTGTAAAAATGGCACCGATGAGTTATAAAGGAAAAACCGTTTTAGACGTATGCTGTGCTCCCGGAGGAAAGTCGTTCCAATTGGCTGACAGGGGAGCAATTTTGACCTCAATTGATAAGTCTGAAAAAAGGTTAAGGCTTATGAGAGAAAGTTTGTCCCGACTAAATTTTGACTTTGATGTAAAATATATAGATGTTTTTGACTATGAGCCAAAAAAAATGTTTGACATAATTCTTTTAGATCCGCCATGCACTGCAACCGGCACAATCGGAAAAAACCCAGACCTTCAATTTCTTGACCCACTCGAAAACTTAAGTGAATTGATAAAAATTCAACAAAAAATGTTAGAACGCTGTTCCCATTGGCTTAAAGAAAATGGCTTGATGATTTATTCTGTCTGTTCTCTCTTGAAAGA
>CABZEW010000034.1 GCA_902524845.1 uncultured Alphaproteobacteria bacterium | reverse complement strand
CAGAAGCGCCAAAAAGGAGATGGTAGAGGCAAATTTGCGATTAGTGATATCGATTGCAAAAAAATATACCAACAGAGGACTGCAATTTCTTGATCTGATACAGGAGGGCAATATTGGCCTCATGAAAGCAGTAGATAAATTTGAATATCGAAGAGGTTATAAATTTTCTACATATGCTACTTGGTGGATCAGGCAAGCTATTACAAGATCTATAGCAGATCAAGCCAGGACAATCAGAATACCAGTGCACATGATTGAGACCATTAATAAGCTTGTAAGAACAGGCAGGCAAATGCTTCATGAAATAGGAAGAGAACCAACACCGGAGGAGCTAGCTTCAAAATTACAGATGCCCTTAGACAAGGTTCGGAAGGTTATGAAAATTGCAAAAGAGCCAATAAGTTTGGAAACACCAATAGGTGATGAGGAAGATAGCCAACTAGGTGACTTCATTGAGGACAAAAATGCTCTATTGCCATTAGACAATGCTATTCAAGGAAACCTTAAAGAAACTACTACGCGTGTATTAGCGAGTTTGACACCAAGAGAGGAGCGCGTGTTAAGAATGCGTTTCGGCATAGGTGTGAATACAGATCATACGCTTGAAGAAGTTGGGCAACAATTCAGTGTTACAAGGGAAAGGATAAGACAGATTGAAGCAAAAGCGTTGAGAAAACTAAAGCATCCAAGCAGAAGTAGAAAACTGAGATCCTTTTTAGACCAATAATTACTACCATGATAACTTGTTTTAAATTGATCATGTAGATGTATATAATTAAATTGAACTTAAGTAAATTTGTAGGAGAATAAGTTGCGCTGTCCATTTTGTGGAGATCTAGATACACAGGTAAAGGATAGTAGACCTTCAGAAGACCACATATCTATAAGAAGAAGAAGACATTGTTCTAGTTGCGCTGGCCGCTTTACAACTTATGAAAGAGTACAGTTGAGAGACCTGTACGTACTCAAAAAGAAAAACCAAAGAGAGATATTTGATAGGGATAAACTTGAAAGATCAATAAGAATAGCTCTTCAGAAAAGACCAATCCAATCTGAGCGCATTGAACAAATGATTACCGGAATAGTTAGAAGATTAGAAAGTATAGGTGATACAGATATAAAATCTGAGACAATAGGTAAAATAGTAATGGAGACGCTATCTAGAATTGACACCGTAGCCTATGTAAGATTTGCGAGTGTCTACAAAAATTTTCAAGAACTTGGAGATTTTGAAGACTTCATGTCAGAGTTACACCCCAGAAAACTTGAACCAAAGAAGACGATTTAAATGATCGACCCGCGCGTTTCAACAAAAGATGAGAGGTTTTTGCAATTAGCTCTCAACTTAGCAAGACGAAATGTAGGCCTCACTGGGAAAAATCCTTCAGTTGGCTGCGTAATAACTTCTGGAGATATAATACTTGGGAGAGGAAATACACAGCTTGACGGAAGACCTCATGCGGAAGTGGTGGCTATAAAGCAGGCCTCAGACCACTATCTCTATAAAAAAAACAAAAGAATCAAGGACATCAATGTCTATGTTACCCTGGAGCCTTGCGCGCACGACACCACTTCTCCATCTTGTGCAAAAGAGATTGTAAACTTTGGAGCAAGTCGCGTTGTTTACTTGACAGCTGACCCTGATAAACGAACTAACGGTAAAGGCAAATTGCTAATGGAGGAAGCTGGCATTGAATGCATTGAAGCTCAAATTTTTAAAAATGAGAATTCAGATGTTTTAAAGGGTTATTTGAAACAGAAACAAACTGGTTTTCCGCATATAACTCTAAAGATAGGCTCTTCTTTAAACGGTAAAATTGCCACAAAAAGTGGAGAGAGTAAGTGGATAACTAACACATTATGCAGAAGGAGGGTACAACTTCTCAGATCAGAGCATGATGGAATACTAATTGGTAAAAACAGCATTATTATTGACAATCCTCGCCTTAATCTGAGAGATGCATTTGAAATAATTGAAGACAAGCCAATTTTTATATTAGACACAAGTTTCGAATTAGCCAGTATCGAAAGCCTTTCATTATTTGATAGAGTAAGAAGAGATAAAGTATACATAATAACAAGCACGAAACCAAAAAATATGATCAAAAAAACTAGTGATTTTTTAAAAGGAGTGAATATAGAAACAACTAAAAGTGATTTAGAGTTTTTGAGCGTAGAAGAAGTTCTGAAGATTATCTCTAGGATAGGAGTAAATCGATTATTAGTTGAGGGTGGTGGAAGAGTGTGGACCTCTTTTCTCAAGACTGGTTTCTTTGACGAAATTGTAATGTTTACTGGCAATAAAATTATTAATGATTCAGCCATTTCCTGTTTCAATGATTTTTTGCCGCCTCATACACGCTTAGGAGATTTTCCAAATTTAACCTTAAAATCGTTACTAAAATGGAAAGACAATATCGAAGCGAGGTGGGAAGCTCGTTATTAGAAAGGACTAAATATGTTTACGGGAATTATTACAGATGTGGGCGAAATCGCCAAAATTGAGAAAATTGAAGATATGCGAGCTAAAATCTTTTGTAAATACGATGTGTCCGAAATAGACTTGGGTGCCTCCATTTGCTGCGATGGGGTTTGTTTAACAGTGACAGATTGTGGCACTGAGAATACGAAAAACTGGTTTTCGGTAGATATATCAAGCGAGACTATTTCAAAAACAATAATTGGTGATACTGATTTTGGATGGAAGCCTGGCAAAACAATAAATCTCGAAAGGTCGTTAAAACTTGGTGATGAATTAGGGGGGCACATTGTTACGGGACATATTGACGGAACTGGCTCAATAGAAAATATTTTAGACGTTGAGGGAAGCACTCAGGTTACGTTCCAGACCAATAAAGAACTAGCAAAGTTTATCGCTGAAAAAGGATCAATTACATTAAACGGAACATCATTGACCGTCAATCAGGTTACCTCTTCATCTTTTGATATTAACTTTATTCCCCATACTAAAGATAATACTACTTGGCAAAAAATGCGAATTGGAGAGAAAGTTAACATTGAAATTGATATTTTAGCCAGATACGTGGATCGAATACTAGGGTCAGGGAAATAGAAACTATGGAAGAAAACGTCGGAATTGCTTCGATACAATCGATAATAGAAGATGCTAGGAACGGGAAAATGTTCATTTTAGTTGATCATGAAGACAGAGAAAATGAGGGGGATTTAGTGATACCAGGGCAAATGGCAACACCAAATGCTGTAAATTTTATGGCTATGCATGGAAGGGGATTGATATGCCTGGCACTTCCATCCGAACAAATAGATAAGTTGAAATTGCCTTTGATGTCTGCCACTAACTCCTCTCGACATGAGACAGCTTTCACTGTATCCATCGAGGCACGAGAGGGCGTTACAACTGGAATATCTGCTCATGACCGAGCAAAGACTATATCAGTAGCAATAGATCCCCAAGTAAGAACAGAGGATGTTGCGACACCCGGACATGTTTTTCCCTTGAGAGCGAAAAATGGTGGTGTGTTAATTAGAGCAGGTCATACCGAAGCTGCAGTAGATATAGCTAGGCTTGCAGGATTAAATCCTTCTGGAGTTATATGCGAAATTATGAATGATGATGGAAGCATGGCAAGACTTAAAGATTTGAAGAAATTTGCGCTGACACATAATCTTAAGATTGGAACAATTTCTGACTTAATTGCATACAGAAGAAGGTATGATAACCTGATAAAAGAAGTTGAAAGCTCTGTTTTAAAATCAAGCATAGGTGGTAAGTGGAAGGTAATTAAATTTAAAGATGAAATAGAAAATTTAGAGCACATAGTCCTTAAGCTTGGGAAAATAAGCGCTAATACACCAGCAATGGTTAGGATGCACAAACTAAACATTTATAAAGATTTGTTAGGTTTGGTTCCTACAAGATACAATGAGATAGGCAGAGCCATGCAAAAAATAATTACGAATAAAAATGGGCTATTGGTAATTCTAAGTGAGGGCGACAGTAATAGTGAAAAGGGTAACTCAGATACGCTTAGGGAGTATGGCATTGGAGCTCAAATTTTATCCTTGCTGGGTGTAAAGAGAATAAAGCTTCTCTCAAATTCAAGACTTCCGAAAGTGATTGGATTGGAAGGGTATGACTTGCAAATCGATACGACGGAGGGTTTTTAGGTGAGAGCAGATAATATAAGTAAGAACAAATTACAAAACTTTAAAGAAAAACTAAAAATTTGCATCGTTTCAGCTCCCTATTACAAAGACATCACAGACAATCTTATTCTTGGGGCACTAAAAGTTCTTAAAAAGATAAAAGCTGATACTGAAATCGTTGAGGTATCAGGCGCACTGGAAATAGCTACTGCAATAAGATTTATGGAAAATGAGTTTGATGGCTTTATTGCGGTGGGATGTGTTATCAGAGGTGAGACGACACACTATGAAATAGTAAGCACGGAAAGCTCTAGGGCTCTCACAAATTTAGGTCTCGAAAAAATTTGTATAGGGAATGCCATCTTAACGGTCGAAAATAGCTTGCAAGCTGAAGAGAGAGCGGATCCTGAAATTTTTGATAAAGGCGGGGAAGCTTGCAATGCTTTGTTGAGTATTATAAAAATAAAAGAAAGGGGGTCAGTAAAATCGTAACCTCTGCTAAATCTTATGATTATAAAAAAAACACAATTTCAAGACTATTTGCTGTTCAAGCTCTGTTTCAAATGGAAGCGAATGGTAAGCGCTATAGCACCATAAAAAAGGAACTTAAAGAAACCTTTTATATGCAACAAATACAAGGTGAAGAATTTCTGAAACCGAATTATCTGTTATCGCAAAAAATAATAGAACAAGCTGCCAAAAATCAAATAAAGATAGATATTAAAATCAATATGGCCTTTAACAATCTATGGAATCTAAAAACAATTGACACCACGTTAAGAGCGATCCTGAGAGCTGCTAGCGGAGAGTTATTGAATAGAAAAACCCCAAAAAAAGTAATTATATCGGAATATGTTTCAATAACCGGAACATTCTATCCCAGAGGACAGGAACAAAAGCTTGTGAATGGATTACTTAATAAAATTATAGAAGATCTTTAAACTTAGTAAGTTTTTTTCTTAACAATTTTTTGGGCAACATCTTACCGACCTGCCCTCTCTTTCCCATCCAGTTACCGATCTCCTCATTTTTTGGAAACATTTTTTTTATAACTCTATCATTCTTTTCATTTTGTGAGAAAAACATGGCGTCCAAAAGAAATTCTGCCTTGTAACGTTGCAATCGCACACCTTTACCCTTTTTTAACAATGGCAACTCCTTTATTGAAAAAATCAGCATTTTAAAAGAATCACTTAAAACAATAATGTAATCACCGGTAATTTCTTTCAACCCAATCACTTCGTCACCCTCGCTGAGTTCAAATATTTGTTTTCCAACTTTGGTAGATGATTGTAGGGAGGAAAAATCGACGGCAAAGCCAAGACCATTTTTTGAAAATATTAGACCCTTATGTTCTTTTTGAACGGGGAGAACGCTTACAATTGAGGCAACACTTTCTGTTCCGATTATTAAATTCAGGGGTTCACCATAGCCTCTATCTTTCTTTAGTTGGTCAAGAGCTAAAGTAAATGATCTTCCTTTTGAAGTGATAAATAATAATTGTTGGCTTCTTGATAATTCAGCAATGAACTTTACCCCATCACCATCTCGAAATTTGAGCGAATTGGCAACAAGGCTATGTCCTCTATAAGACCTTATCCAACCATTTTCAGATAATACTACAGTCACAGGAAAATCGTCAATTGTATCATCTGGAAAAGATGTACGATAACCCTCCTTCTC
The DNA here is from genome assembly GCA_902524845.1 of uncultured Alphaproteobacteria bacterium. GTDB lineage: Bacteria > Pseudomonadota > Alphaproteobacteria > Rhodobacterales > Rhodobacteraceae > CACIJG01. Next base: position 10,789 of record CABZEW010000034.1, on the reverse strand, counting down.
AGGCTCTATTAGTGTCTGTCTTCCACTGAGCTCATAATCAGCAAATTTTTTCTTTAACAGCATCAATTCGTTTTTTACACTTTTCCATTGAAGTCTTGGACCCTCAAGTAAGTCCTCTAAAGCCTGTCGCTCTCTCATTAATTCCCGTTGTTCCTTTGACAGTTGTTCTTCATCTAACCTTCTCAACGCTCGTAATCTTAGGTTAAGAATTGCTTCTACCTGCAATTCGCTGAGACCAAATTCTTCAATGATTGCCGTTTTAGGATTATCCTCCTCTCTTATTATGTTAATTATCCGATCGAGATTTACAAAAGCCTGTAGCAAGCCCTCTATAATCTCTAAACGCCTATCGATAATCTTTAACCGGTAAGTGGATTTTCTTATCAATATTTCTCGACGGTGATCTAAAAAAGTCCTCAGCAATTCTCTAAGATCACTAACTTTCGGAGAAATTCCATCAATCAGGACATTAAGATTTACAGAAATCTTTGTTTCTAATTCAGTGAATTGATAAAGAGAGGTCAACAGATTTTCTTTTTGCACATTTCGAGATCTTGGTTCTATGACAATTCTAACCTCTTCTGCGCTTTCATCTCTTACGTTTTGTACAAGAAATAATTTCTTTCCAGAAATCAAATCAGCAATTTTTTCTATAAGTTTACCCTTCTGAACTTGATAGGGTATTTCATCTATTACCAACTGCCAGTTGCCGTGCTTTAGATCCTCAAAGTGATGTTTGGCACGTAATCTGAAACTTCCCTTGCCCTCGGTATATACTTTAATGACGTCCTCTCTACTATCAAGGATAATACCTCCAGTTGGAAAATCAGGCCCAATTACAATTTCTGATAATTGTGGGATAGTAGAATTGGGTTTATCTACCATCAATATGCAAGCTTTGAGTAACTCAAGTATGTTGTGGGGCGGAATGCTGGTAGCCATCCCTACAGCAATTCCAGACGCTCCGTTGGCTAGAAGATGCGGGAAACTTGCTGGAAGCACACTTGGTTCATGGCTTGAACTGTCATATGTTTCCTTAAAATCTACAGAATCCTCATCAAGACCTTCAAGAAGATCGACAGAGTACTTCGATAGCCTAGCTTCGGTATATCTTTGCGCTGCTGGGTTATCTCCATCAATATTTCCAAAATTCCCCTGACCTTCAATAAGTGGATATCTAACACTAAAATCTTGAGCAAATCTAGCTAATGCATCATAGATCGCCTTATCACCATGAGGGTGATAATTACCCATAACCTCCCCAACTATTTTAGAACATTTTCTAAAATTTGATTGAGGATATAACCTAAGCTGATTCATCGCGTAAAGTATTCTTCTGTGCACCGGTTTAAGACCATCTCTAGCGTCAGGGAGAGCTCTATCCATGATTGTTGATACCGCATATAATAGATATCTTGTCTCCAGTGCAGTCGTAATATCTTGTTTTTGGTTCATTTGTTGAGTATTCATGTATTGCAGTTAATGATGTTTTGATTTTGAGCTAAGTTACTTGGAATATAAATTAAACTCAATATTAGAAATAAATAAAAACTAAACTACATAACAAGCCAGCTCGAGGGGGCTGCAAAGGTTGTTCAATGATTTCAGAAAACGCTCATATAATTATAATCATAGCCTGTCTACTGGTAGTTATAGTTTTGATGATAGGCCTCGGTGGATTTGCTTTTGGAGGCGAATTTAATAAAAAGTATGCAAATAAAATAATGCGCTTGAGAATACTTCTTCAAGCCATAGCAATATTATTTATTATTGTTTTCGTTTATTTTTCAAGAGGAGAGTAGGTTGGTAAAATTGAATAAGATTTACACAAAGACAGGTGATCGTGGAGACACGGCACTGGGCAATGGGGAGAGGGTACTTAAGGATAGTCTTAGAGTTAGCGCTTACGGGAATGTCGATGAGCTTAACGCTAGCATTGGGGTTATTACTCTTTATGCTTCATTAGATTTGAAAACAAAGCTAAAAAACATCCAAAACGATTTATTTGATTTAGGTGCCGACTTATGCGTACCGATCTCTGAGAAAAATAAACAGAGGTTAAGAGTCTCTTCAAATCAAATAGAGACGATTGAATCCGAGATAGATGAAATGAACAAAAAACTTGAACCTTTAAATAGTTTTGTTTTACCTGGAGGATGTAAAGCTGCTACTTTCTTACATCTCGCCAGAACTATTTGCCGAAGAGCGGAAAGAAGCGTTGTTAGTTTAAGATCAAAAGAGGAAATAAATGACAATGCGCTCGTTTACTTAAACAGACTGTCAGATTGGCTCTTTGTTGCCTCAAGAGTTGAAAACCAGGAGAATTCAACTGAGGTGCTCTGGTCCCCTGGAAAAAACAAATAAAACGTCTTGTATGAAGTGTTTAACTAGTGCATATTTTGAATTTAAGGTTAACTAAAGAGATAAATAATAGATGAAAATTTTAGTCCCAGTAAAGAGAGTGCTTGACTATAACGTCAAGGCACGCGTGAAAGCTGACGGAAGTGGTATTGACTTGGCAAATGTTAAGATGTCGATGAACCCATTTGATGAGATAGCACTGGAAGAAGCGATAAGAATTAAAGAGAAAGGTGATGCAGAAGAAATTATTGCTGTTTCAATAGGTGTTCAGCAAAACCAAGAGACTTTAAGGACTGCATTAGCTATGGGAGCGGACCGAGCTATTTTAGTGGTTGCTACAGATGATGTCCATAATGATATTGAACCACTAACAGTGGCGAATATACTTGCGGCAATTACTCAGAAAGAAGGACCATCGCTGATTTTATGTGGAAAACAAGCAATAGATAACGATTTCAACGCTACAGCTCAAATGTTATCTGCAAAACTTAGATGGTCTCAAGCAACTTTTGCGTCAGAAATTGACGTTGAGAAAGATAAGGTTAGGGTAACGAGGGAAGTTGATGGTGGACTTCAGACGATCGATGCGAAAATCCCAGCAGTTGTATCGGTTGATCTTAGACTTAATGAACCTAGATACGCCAGTCTTCCAAATATAATGAAGGCAAAGAGAAAACCTCTCGAGGAAATCAGTCCAGCCGATCTAGGAGTCGAAATGACACAAAGGCTCAAAGTCCTTGAAACAAAAGAGCCAGGCAGCAGAGAAGCGGGGTTGATACTGGAAAATATAGATCAGCTAGTTGAAAAAATTCAAGAAAATGTTGGAGGGTAAATTTATGAAAATATTGGTTTTGGCAGAAATAAATGATGGTGAACTTGCTGAAGATCAAACAAGCAAAACTGTTTCAGCAGCAGCTACACTAGGAGAAGTTGACGTTCTTTGTGCTTCAAACCAGTGTAGCGATGCGTCGAAAAAAATAACCAAAATGGCGAATGTAGAAAACGTTCTTGTATTAGAAGATGATCTTTTTGCCCAAAGCCTAGCCGAGAGTTATAGCGAGACTTTGATTGATACCATTAGGTCATATTCCCATATATTTGCCCCCTCAAGTTCTTTTGGAAAGAATATTCTTCCGAGAATTGGTGGGATGTTGGATGCGATGGTAATATCAGATGTATCTCAAGTTATTTCAGAGGATACTTTTGAACGGCCAGTTTATGCCGGCAACGCAATACAGACAGTTCAGTCTACAGATAAAATAAAATTGATATCAGTTAGAACAAGCAACTTTGATTCTGTACCTTTGACAGGAAACGCGATTACCAAGAAAATTGACTGTGCGACTAAAAATACACTTACGACGTTTGTTGAAAATAAAATTCAAGCAAGTGACAGACCTGAGCTCACTTCTGCAAAAGTGGTTGTGTCTGGAGGCAGAGGTGTTGGAAGTAAAGAAAATTTTGAAATAATTGAGGGCCTTGCTGACAAATTAGGAGCAGCGGTAGGTGCCAGCAGAGCAGCGGTAGATTCCGGTTTTGCTCCAAATGATTGGCAAGTCGGACAAACTGGAAAGGTAGTTGCACCTGATTTATATGTCGCAGTGGGAATATCGGGCGCAATACAGCACTTGGCAGGTATGAAAGATAGTAAAGTAATTGTAGCTATCAATAAAGATGAGGAGGCTCCTATATTTCAGGTCGCTGATTTTGGACTGGTAGATGATCTTTTTAAAGCAGTTCCTGAAATAGAAAAGAAAATCTGAATTAGTGTGAAGTTTTTAATATAACTAGCAATTAAATTTAAAAGGTTACTTATGTAAGCCTGAGTGAAAAATCTTCACATCGTGTTTTTTCGCTGACAAGTGCTCATATAGCTGCTCCGCAACAAACACGGATCTATGCTGACCCCCAGTGCAACCAAGACCAATAGATAGGTATGACTTACCCTCTCTTTCAAACGCTGGTATTATAGATTCCATCATCTGAAATAAGTTTTTTTTGAAAGGCGCCCAACTTTTGTCCTTATGGAGATAGTCTTTTATCTCATCGTCTGCCCCATCCAAATCTTTTAAACCGCTTACCCAATTTGGGTTCTTTAGAAACCTACAGTCAAAAACCATGTCTAGCCCTATAAGCGACCCACTTCTAAAAGAAAACGATTGAAGTATGATTTGAATACTACTGTTGTTTACCAAGGGAAAAATAGAACCCAATTTTAATCTTAATTCATTCGGGCTTGTATTGCTGGTATTCAGAACAAAGTCTGCCTTTTCCCTCAGAGGAGCAATTAGTTTAAGCTCCCTTTTTATTGATAGTTCTAGGTTATTTTCTCCAGCAACTGGATGAGGTCTTCTAGATAGACTGAATCTGTTTATCAAAATCGCTAAACTACACTCTAAAAATAAAATTAACACGCGAGATTTTGATAATGCTTTCCAGTTACTTATTTCTTTCATTAAGTTTTGGGAAGAAAAACTCTTAGACCTCACATCAAGGCCTATAGCTAATGGCTTGTCTACTAAGTTTGTAGGGGCTACTCTGGGTATCAAATGGACGGGCACATTATCAAGCGTGTCAAATCCTTGATCGTCAAGTATATGGATAACAGTTGTCCTTCCAGCGCCCGACTGTCCAATCACTAAAATTAATTCATGCTTGTCGACCAATAGTCACCCTCTATCATTTTTTACAAATAGATATGTTAAAAAAAAGTAAGCAACGTTACTTAATGACAATATATTTTTAATTGTTTTTTTAATTTATTTATGATTAATCAAAATACTGTAAGATTTGGTAACAGTCAAACTGGAAACAATTCTTGATGATCATATTGGAGAGAACAGGAGTATCGTAAAATTAGCATACTACACAAAAACTTGAATGAAATTGAGCTAGTTGAAGAGGCTATTAGGAAAGGCGAAGGGAAGCTAGGGAAAGGTGGTTCTCTAATAGTTTTTACAGGAGATAAGACTGGAAGATCGCCTAAAGACAAACATGTTGTGAGAGAAAAAACCACCGAAGATAAGATATGGTGGGAGAATAACCGACCTATGTCGGCTTACCATTTCGATACTCTTTACAGCGATATGTTAGAACATCAAAAAGGCAAATGCCTTTACTCTCAAGCTTTACAAGCTTCCATAGATACAAATGAGTTTTTCAATATAGAAGTTACAACTGAGTTAGCTTGGCACAGCTTATTTATTAGACATTTGCTTAAAGTTCCATCCGAAGAGCTCCTACTTGATTTTGAGCCCAACTTTAAAATTATAAATTGTCCTTCTTTTTTTTCTGATCCTAATCGACACGGTTGTGTCTCAAAAACAACTATCGCTATTAGTTTTGAAAAAAAACTAGTTCTCATTTGCGGCACAGAGTATGCGGGAGAAAACAAAAAATCAGTTTTTACGCTTCTTAACTTTTTGCTTCCTGACAAGTCTACCATGCCAATGCATTGTTCTGCAAACCACGCTATTTCAGATAAAGATGACGTGGCTCTGTTCTTCGGTTTGTCGGGAACAGGTAAGACGACCCTTTCGGCTGATCCAGACAGAGTTTTAATTGGTGATGATGAGCACGGCTGGAGTGATACTGGTGTGTTCAATATTGAAGGTGGCTGTTACGCAAAGACAATCAACTTAAGTTATGAAGATGAACCAGAAATTTTCTCGACCACCGAAAAATTTGCTACGGTAATCGAAAATATGAATTACGATCCAGTTGATAGATCACTTAACTTTTCAGATCCTTCTATTACGGAAAATATGAGATGTGCCTATCCGATTTCTTACATTAAAAATTCATCAAAATCTGGATTTGGTGGAGTTCCAAAAAATATAATTTTATTAACGTGTGATGCTTTCGGTGTGCTCCCACCAGTGGCTAGACTTACCTCAGCTGAAGCCATTTTTTATTTTCTGTCTGGCTTTACGTCAAAGGTAGCGGGAACTGAAGAGGGAATAAAGGAGCCTGTGCCCACTTTTTCGACCTGTTTTGGTGCACCCTTTATGCCTCAAAAACCGGAAGTATACGGCAAACTTTTGTGGAACAGGATTAATAGCAAAAACCCTGTATGTTGGTTGCTTAATACAGGATGGAGTGGTGGAAGCTATGGAGAAGGAAAAAGAATATCGATAGATTTAACCCGGAAAATTCTAAAGTTTATTTTAAGCAATAAAACAGAATTTGAGACACGACCAGATCGATTTTTCAATTTTTCCGTTCCACTTGAGATAGATGAGGTCCCTGCAAACTTACTAAACCCACAGAAAAATTGGGCGAGTGAAGAAGCTTACGATAGAGCTGCAGCTGAATTGAAATCAATGTTTGTAAATAATTTTCAACAGTTTTCTTCAATTAACGAGAAGGTAGATGGTGTTTATAGCCGCTTAAAAAATGACTAGAGCTTTTGACCTTATTGGGATTGACGGCACCTCATCTGGGTGGGTTGCGTCAATGGGAAGCTCAAAGAATAAGTGTCTGTCTACCATAATATTTTCAGAGAACCTTGATAAACTTCTTTCAGAATATCCTGAAAGTGTGGTGGTTATAGATATGCCAATCGAGTTAAATAAGAAGAAATATTTAAGACAATGTGATGTGTTAGCAAAAAGATATCTTGGGAAAAATTTCCAATCGTCAATATTCATTCCACCATTGAAAAAAGTTCTTAAATGCGCTACCTACCCAGAAGCGAATAAGTTAAGTAAGCAAATAGCTGGAAAGGGCTTATCGAAGCAATCGTGGCACTTAAAAAATAAAATTAGCGAGGTACAAGGGCTTTCTAAGTTATCTACAAAAATTTATGAGGGCCATCCTGAGTGCAGCTTCAAAATGCTGAAACGTGAGCCACTTAAGGCTAAAAAAAAATCGGCACTTGGAATTGTTGAAAGATTGGAACTATTAAAAAAAGCAGGTTTAGATCCTTTATCAATAAGTTTGAATTTAGAAAATAACTCTACTATAAAAATTGATGATATTTTGGATTCCATGGTTCTCTTTTTAACAGCATTGAGAATAGTGGAAGGAAATCATTTATGCCTCGAGAAAACGGGAGTTTCAAATGGTGATGATACTGGAAAAATTTTTATTTAGATTTTATTTGAATTTATAATCGAAGTTAGCATATAACATAACTGAAGTTAGGGAGAAATTGCAGTGAACATATCTACACCAGTCAGTAACGAGATTAAGAGTGAATTTCTGATAGATGACAAAGAGGTAGTCAATAACGCTCTAACTGTTGCCAGCCTATTAGAAGTATATATCAATGACTTAAAGGTTTTAGCTAGAATTCATTTTAGCAGCTCAAAGGACGATAACGAACATCAAAGCAAGTTACATGGATTAGCATGGACAGCAACATACGTAGAAGCCCTTAAACAAATGTCTATTTGGGCTGAACAACTTTTTAAAAGTGGAAGCTTCAGCAAATCGGAGCGGATAATATTAATTTTGAGCTTCAACGAATATCTTAGTCAGCTTTTTGGTGGCATAATGATGTCTCAGAATGAAATAGTTAGACCTGTTGACCTAGATAACAAAAAGATGGCGTTAAAAAAATTACATCGCAAAGAGACCCTGTTTTTCATGGATGAAGTGAATGTAGATCAACTAAGGTCAGAATTAATTGAACTGATTATAAGAGATCAAAGCACATCTTTCATCGGTAACGACGGTTTAAATGAAGATCAAACAACAATCAGAGAAGCGTTTTATAAGTTTTCTAAAGAGAAAATAGAACCATTTGCGCATGAATGGCATCTAAAGGACGAACTGATACCACTAGATGTAATTGAAGAACTCGCCAGCCTCGGTGTATTCGGTTTAACAATACCTGAAGAGTTCGGAGGTACGGGACTTGACAAGATAACGATGTGTGTAGTTTCTGAAGAGCTCTCACGCGGTTACATTGGCGTTGGAAGCCTCGCTACCAGAACAGATATTGCATCTGAATTGATACTCTGCGGTGGTTCCAAAGGGCAGAAAGAGCATTGGTTGCCAAAAATAGCATCAGGTGAAATCATGCCCACAGCGGTCTTCACAGAACCGAACACTGGATCAGATCTGGGCAGTCTACAAACCCGAGCAACTTTGAAGGGTGAAGAATATTGTGTTACTGGAAACAAAACATGGATAACGCATGCATCAAGAGCCAATCTAATGACTTTACTGGCACGTTCAGATAAAAATAAAAGTGGTTATAAAGGCTTATCAATGTTTTTGGCTCCCAAAACACCAGGAAACGATAATTTAGATTTTCCCGATAATGGTATAAAAGGTGGAGAGATCGAAGTTTTAGGGTACAGGGGTATGAAAGAGTATGAAATTAGTTTTGATGATTTTAAGATTGATAAAAAGAACTTACTCGGAGAAGAGGAAGGAAAAGGGTTTACACAGCTCATGGAAACTTTCGAAAGCGCTCGCATCCAAACAGCTGCAAGAGCAATTGGTGTTGCGAAAAATGCGTTTGACTTGGGCCTAAAGTACGCTGATGAAAGAACTCAGTTCGGGAAAAAGATCATTAATTTTCCACGCGTCAGGGATAAGTTAGTAAATATGGCTGTTGAAATTATGGTTGCGAAGCAACTTACTTACTTTTCAGCTAGAGCTAAAGACGATGGGAAAAGATGTGACCTGGAAGCAGGAATGGCTAAACTTTTAGCTGCTCGTATTGCTTGGACTGCAGCGGATAATTCTTTACAAATCCATGGAGGTAATGGATTTGCCCTCGAGTATCCAATAAGCCGAGTACTTTGCGACGCAAGAATACTTAACATTTTTGAGGGTGCAGCAGAGATACAAGCCCAAGTTATCGCTAAACGCATCTTGCGTTAGAGTGGTTTGAGTGAAAGCACCCTATTTCTCAAACTAAAGAAGGGATCCATTTGAAAGCTCCTCACGGGTTGTAGGTTTTTTTTAATAAAGTATTCAGTTAGTTTAAAACCATTTTCTAAATCGGCTTTCGATGGACTTTCGACTGAATTACTACTACACAAAAAATCGGGTAGTACTAATAGTTTTTTCTCCCACCCAATACTCGATTTTCCCGAAACAGCACATCCACTTCTTGGAGACACAAACTTAAGGTCCTCCCTTGAGCCACTGACTACACACTTACCTATATCCAGTCCAAAACCTAGACATTTTAATAAATGTAGCTCCCATTCAATATACTTTCTAAACTTTTCTTTGGCGCTGAATTCACCCTCAATATACTGAATTGTTTTTTGATATAATTCATCAAAATCAACTCTTTCAGGTAAAAAGGTAGAGCAAAGCACGCGAATCAAGTTGAATAGTTCCAGTCCACTCCTCTCTTCACTAATTCTATGGTACCTAGATTTTATCAATTCAATTTTAAAAACTCCTAGACTCTCTTCAATTCTAGAGTTCCAAGTCAAAAACAATTGGTTTCCGGGCTGTATCATAGATTTATTTTTCTTGTTGAATGCTCCCCTCAGCAGGCCAATTCTTCGACCCAATGACGCAGTGAATACGTCTATCAAGGCTGACGACTCGCCATACTTTCTTACGTCAAGAAGCAGTCCTTCCCCTTGCCAACGCAACTCTCAGAGACCCTGCTTAAAAAAAAGGCTTTGTAAGTCAAATCCTTTTGATACGACTTCGATAAGCCATAGGTCGCCATCAATATCAGTTTGTTTCTCAAAAAAGATATTTAGATTTTCTTCTTTAAATGTCTTTAAAAATTTAATTTTTTTGCCTATGTTGCTATCATTAACTCTATGATAAACGTCGTAGAGTCCTCCCCCTTTATCGTGCTTTATAAAAATGGCACCCGCATCAATATCTCCTTTATGCTCTATATATACCTGAATTCCCTGTCTCTCCAGACTCCAACGAATTACGTCTACAATCATCTTAGCTTTTAAGCTCATGTAACCATTAACTTGATTTTTTTATCTTCAACCTAATGAACAAGTGTACTGTTTTTTTCAGAAAGTTCTCCATATCTCGTCGTGCTTTTATAGATATCATTTTTATCAACTTACCTTCTTTTCCCAAGATTATGGGCTTATAGCTCTTCTTGTTTAGCCAGACCGTTTGGTATACCTTCAATGATTTATTACCGGTCGGCTCAATATAATCAGTCTTTATTTCTAAATTATAGGGTATTTCTTCATGAACATACTCAAAAAGCTTCTCTCTCGTCAGCTCGGATAGAAACTTTTTCTTACCGACATTATTTTTTTGGTTCTCACTGAATATCCATTCATCATAATATGCTTGTTTATCTAACCACCTAATAAAAGTTTCTGTGCCCGATTTTTTACTTAGGGAAATGAAGAATGTTTCATCAAAATTAATAAACTCATTTATTTTCTTTGTAATCTCAAAAAGCTTCAACTTCTCGACCCTGTCGATCTTATTGACTATTAAAATTTTTTTTCTAAACCCGCTCTCCTTC
>CABZEW010000033.1 GCA_902524845.1 uncultured Alphaproteobacteria bacterium | reverse complement strand
TTGCCGATATTAAAAAATTAAGTCAAAAGTGGAGGTCTTCCACTTTCTACAGCCAGTTGATTTCTCTTTGCTTTTTTCCGGTTAGAAGTCAAGTTAGCAGTATCTACAGTGATGTATAAATGGGAATTTAAATTGACATCACAGCAGAAGAAAAAATTTAGTTATCAGATCTCTGAGTACATATTAAAAAATGGATAAAAAAGCATATATGTATACTTTAAAATTACTCCCAAGCTTCTTCTATCGATTGTTTATTATGCAATTGCCTAAAAGTTGAGCTTTATTATAAATAAAAAATCACTTTTTTTATTATTTTTGCCTAAATACTTATCATTTTTTCCGATTTATGTAACGTTCAGAATACAAACTTTTTAAAGGGAAAACATATGAAAAAAATATTTCTAACACTGATAACCCTACTTTTTTCTTTTTCAGTAGGCTTTTGTCAAACAAAAATGCCTTTCGCATTGGATTGGAAGTTCGAAGGTCCCAGCGCCCCCTATTTTTATGCGATTGATAATGGCTATTTCAAATCTGAGGGGCTTGAAGTAGAAATTTCTGCCGGCAAGGGATCTCTTGATGCCATTCCAAAAGTTGCTACTGGAGCCTTTCCAGTAGGATTTGCGGATATTAATAGTTTAGTTAAGTTTTTAGATAAAAATCCGTCAGCTCCAGTAATCGCCGTTATGATGGTTTATGACAAACCTCCATTCGCGATTGCAGGCAGAAAAAGTCTAGGTATAACCTCACCAAAAGACCTCGAAGGAAAAACACTTGGCGCACCGCCCCCAGACGGGGCGTGGGCACAATTTACCCCATTTGCAAAGGCGAATAACCTGAATGTTGAAAAAATAAAGGTTGAGCCCGTTGGTTTCCCAACCAGAGAACCTATGCTAGCAGAGAAAAAGGTCGATGCCATAACTGGATTTTCCTTCTCTATGTTTTTAAATCTCGTAAGGCTAGGAGTTCCAGAAGAGGATATTTCAGTGATGTTAATGGCAAATAATGGCCTTAAACTTTATGGCAATGCCATTATTGTCAATAAGGATTTTGCTAGTGAGAACCCAGAGAAAGTTTCATCTTTTTTGAAAGCTGTGGGTAAAGGTTGGGCATCTTCAATAAAAGACCCTGAAAAAGCTGTAAAAAGTCTAATTGAACGTAATCCTGCTGCAGATCTTGCTCTTGAAACAAGAAGGCTCAAATTAGCAATAGAAGGGAACGTTCTAACTCCTTACACAGAAAAAAACGGAATGGGAAAGATCGATATGGAAAGAATGACAGAAGCTTTGGCGCAACTTGAACAAACATACGATTTTACTTCAAAAGCTGAAATCTCAAATTTCTATACTGATAAATATTTGCCATCGGATGAAAGCTTGAAGCTTAAATAAAGCTTGCACATCAGCTAGGGGTAGGATGTACTACCCCTAGCATCTAAACTAATTTTATGTATATCAATATTAAAGACATATCCCATAAATATTCGAATGAGGACGAGGATTTATTGGTACTCAAAGATTTATCTTTTTCGGTAGAGAAAGATAAATTTGTTTCAATAGTTGGGCCATCGGGATGTGGAAAATCTACGTTAACCAAACTTATAGCAGGTCTTTCTATGCCCTATAAAGGAAAAATTTTAATATCTGGAACTCCTATCAATTCTCCTAGAAAATCAATTGGAATGGCTTTCCAAAACCCAGTTCTTCTCGAGTGGCGAACGACAGTAGATAATATTTGTTTACCCCTTGAAATAGTATCTCCCCAAATGACCAGAAAACAGAAAATAGAAAGAGCTACCGAATTGTTAGAGATGGTTGGCTTAAAGGATTTTTCTCAAAGCAGACCATCTCAATTATCGGGAGGGATGAAACAAAGAGTATCTCTTTGCCGATCTTTAGTGCACCGCCCTGAAATTCTTATTCTAGACGAGCCTTTTGGTGCGCTGGATGCTTTTACACGCGAAGGTCTTTGGAGAACATTAAAGGATCTAAAAACATCTGAAAACTTTACTTGCATTTTGATAACGCACGATTTGCGCGAAGCAATTTATCTATCAGACGAGGTTGTTATTCTCACAGACCGACCCGGTACAGTCAAAAAAAGTGTAAAAACAAATTTTCAAATAAATAGTAATAGTGTTGATGAACTATATTCTAAAGAAGCGACGGAAATGTTAGCTTTTCTGCGAAAACAAATAGAATTATCGCATACAAAATTATGATTAAAAGAGAACTTTTACAACAAATCTTTGTGCCAGCATTTAGTATCTTCACATTCTGCATATTTTGGGAACTATTAGTTTGGGCAAATGGATGGCCCGACTATAAAATGGCCTCCCCATCTGATATAGGACCAGCTTTTTGGAAATTTAAAACTTTGTTTATATATTATGGCTGGGAGACCCTTTGGAGGACAGTTGTAGGCCTCGTATTTGCTGTAATTGTTGGAATTGGGTTAGGTATAATTATGGGGTTTTCTAAAATTTTAAGAGATGCATTGTTCCCTATTTTGGTTGGCTTCAATGCGATACCAAAAGCTACGGTCGTTCCAGTAATTGCCCTAATGTTTGTAGGTATGCATGATATGAACACAATTTTAATTGTAATATTCATAGCTTTTTTCCCAATAACAGTTTCAATTTCTGTGGGTCTTTCAACGTTAGAGCCTGAGTATGAAGACATATTGTTAAGTTTGGGTGCGAGTAAATTACAAATTTTTTATAAAATTGCACTCCCAAAAACATTACCAGAGTTTTTTGGAGCTTTGAAGGTTTCTACAACACTTGCTTTCATCGGAACCAACCTCATGGAAATAATTGAGCCCCATGGTAAAGGGCTTGGGCATTTATTTGATAGTGGTAAAATTAATGCAGATTATCCGTTGATGTTTGCTGTATTGATAGCTCTAGCGGTGATGGGCATATTTTTGTTTTACTTGGTTTTAATTTTAGAGCGAATTTTTGCAGGATGGGCTGAACGATCTTAAAAGGAAATGTCCACAGCGGATGATTTCAAATTCCTAACTCCAATTATTTTTTTTGAATTATTTTTGGCATTTAAAAATTAACTTGTTTTAAAAAAAATTTGGTTCTACAGGTAGGGTTCGAACCTACGACTGGAGTGTCATACTTGGTCATAAAGATTTATATTGTGTCATACTATCGGTGGCATTACTTTGGCATTAACCGTAGGAAATTTGGCATTATTTTTTGATAGTCGCTTTTAAAAAGCTTGAGCGGTTTTAATCATTTATCATTATCTTTTATAAAATCAAAACAAGCTGCTGCAACATTTTCAGGTCTTTCGATATGGGTCCAATGCAGTGCATCTTTGATAATAACAAATCTCGAAAACCTTGCCCCTTTCTTTGTCTTGATAGTTGAGTATTTATTTGAGGAATTAGTTTTAACAAATTTCTTCCAGTTTTTTTTCCATGCTGGATCATCTCTATCTTGAAATTCTCCCCCTGGAAGAAGATCCTCTATTTCATCTGGCCAAAAATTCCAGATACCCCAATAGGGTTGATCTCCGGTATGATTTGATATTATTCCAAAATCGTCAGGCAAATCAGCGAAAATGTATGTTGGAAACCTCAGTCTAAAAAGTCTAAAAATACCTGTTACTTTACCAAATCCAACTAATCCCATAATCTTTCTATAAAATGGCATTTTTTTAGCACCAGGAATTTTTTCTACGCGAAGCATCTCGTCGGATCCCTGAAATTGCATCATAGGAAAGTCTGTATCTAGTATACAAAAGCCTCGAGATCGATCGGAACGCCTTCTGCCTTCATCAAGGAAATCGGTCTGCCTAAACATTTGTCTTGTCAGCTTAAAGAAATAATCAGATTGATTTGGCATTCTTTGAATTGCCTCCCATCTATCAGATATCTCTGTCCCTTTTTTGGCTAAAGCTGCCTCTTTAGAAAATGAAGGCGCAATAAATCCAAATGGAGCACCACCCTTAATTGCGCTTTTCAAAAGTTTAGGAAACGCTTTTGTAGCCATAATTCGATGAGGTGGACCTAAAAAAATACCCTTTTCAGTCAGTTTTGTCCATTCCTCTTTGAAATTGGTCCAGCCCTGTGATCCTCTTGAATAAGACATTGCCATTTCAGGGTACTGAGCTAGCATATTATCCATGATTATACATCCGCGATCATGTCCCACAAAATGAGCTTTCTTTATTTTTAGTCCGACAGAAATGATCTTTTTGAGAGTATGAGCACAATTTTCTAAATCAAATCGAGGATCTATTTTCACCTGTCCCTTCATTTTTTTTATTTTATTTGGAGGGATAAAACCGTCATATTTGGCCGTTTTCGTTGGGTGTTTTTTAATTACTGTGTACTCTTCTAGAAACGGCACCGTTATGGTGATGAAATAAAATTTACTCTCTTTATCATTATTCACCATGTTAGACACTAGCCAGCGCGCGTCTGCAAGACTGTCCTCAAAAACACCCACCATTAAAATTACGGGTATTCCTTTTTTATTTCCAGCCGACGAAACTCTATGCTTATGGCCTTCAATTTCAACATAATTTACCGCAAAATTGACCCCATTTGTTTGAGGGAGTGAGTATTTTTTCTTAGCCATTTTTATAAATTCAACAATTTCTATTTTCCGTCAGCCGGACCCGTTGACTTTAGCAATGTTAAAGTTCAAAATAAATACCTAAAATTTAGGAAAATAATATGAGATTAGGGACAGTTGAACATAAAAAAGAAAGAAAAGTAATCGTTTTGGTTAAAAATAATACTTTTCTTGATGTTGCTGAGGCTGCTGCTCAAGCGGGCATGACCGATTTCGATTTTTCAGACATGCAACGATTAATTGAACAAGGTGAAAATGCATTAGAAAAAATATCATTTCTACTTGATCAAGGTAATGAGAATTGTTTTATCTCCTCTGACGAAGTAGTTTTTTGCCCGCCTTTAATACCATTACAATATAGAGCATTTTCAATTTTTGAAGAACATTTGAAAAATGCTTTTGCGCAAGCTACTAAGCTTTCAGGTATAAAATATGAGATTCCTTCAGTTTGGTATGAACAGCCAATTTATTATAAAGGGAATAGACTTTCCTTTGTTGGTCATCAAGCAGAAATTAAATGGCCCTCTTTTTCAGAATTTTTAGATTTAGAACTAGAAATAGCAGCTATCATTGGGAAAAAAGGGAGAGATATTCAAGAAGAAGACGCATCAGATTATATTTTTGGTTATAGTATTTTAAACGATATATCTGCAAGAGACGCACAAATGAAAGAAATGCCTGGTCAAATGGGCCCAGCGAAAAGCAAGGATTTTGATACTGGCAATGTTTTAGGCCCTTTTATTTTAACGGCAGATGAAGTTGATCACCCTGTCGCTTTAAATATGGAAGCGAGAGTAAATGGGAGCGTTTGGGGCGGTGGTAATAGCAGAGATATGCATTATTCTTTTTCTGATATAATTGCCCACGTTTCAAGGTCAGAGACAATTTATCCCGGAGAGGTTATCGGGTCAGGGACAGTTGGTACCGGTTCAGGTATAGAGTCCGGCAAAAAACTGGCGCCAGGCGATGAATTTGAACTTGAGATTGAAAAAATTGGGACCCTTTCTAATAAAATAGTAAGGATAGGTTTATGAGCAAATGGGATACTATTGGACTTGATGAAAGCAAAAAACCGAGGTTGGACTATAAAAATCGTGATCAATTATCTGATGACTTAAAAGATATCTTTGACTCTATCGTGTCTTCCAAAAGAGGTGTGGGAACCCTATCAAATGGTGCACTTCCAGGACCTTTTAATGCTTGGATGTATACGGATACTGAAATGGCGGACGCTTTGGATAAAATTGGCGTTGCCATCAGAGTAAATACTAAAAATGCTCCTGCTGATATGAAAGCGATCGCTATATGTACTATTGCGGTACACTATAAAAGTAATGTAGAATTCTGGGCACACAGTCAAACTGCTCTAGCAAATGGTGTTTCTCAAGACATTTTAAATGATTTACTCGCAGAAAGGGACCCATCATTTGAGAAGACAGATGCAGGAAACCGCTTAAAATTCGCTTATTTATTTGCGAAAGAATATCTGGCTACCCACAGAGTTTCTGACACCACATATAAAGAAACCCTAGATATGATTGGGTCTAAAAAAGGACTTATAGAATTCATTTTAGCGATTTCGCACTATATCGGTTTGGCTGCCCAATTAAATATCTTAAGAGTACCAAATCCTGGAGATAACCAATTTTTTGATTAAGAAATGAATAAAGTAATTGCTATAATAGATTCTGAAGAATTAGTTGAATTAGGCGCTCTGATGGTCGATCTTCCTCAGAATAGCGATGGTCTAAAAGTTTTAATTACACGATTTGAAGGAAAGGTAAATGCTTGGATAAATTCATGTCCTCACGATGGTAGACCTCTTTGTCGTGATCCTGCATTCCTGTGGGAAAAAAGAAAAAAGTTACTTCAGTGTATGAACCATCAAGCTCTGTTTAATGCTAAAACTGGAATATGCGAAGAAGGGCCATGCAAAGGGAAATCACTTTACAGCTTAACAACCAAAGAAAAAAATAACCAGATTATAGTTTCTAAAGGAGAACCAAATAATGGATGAAAAAGAAAAATTAGTAGATAGAGACCTTCATCTTTTTGAGGCAATAAATGAAGGTAAAGGTGAACATCTTGAAGGGTCTGAGTCATTGCCACTCATTGAACCATTGACTAAGGCATGGGACGTCGCTTACGTTCGCTTTTCAGTGCCTGATTTGAACCTCTATGAGGATTGGGTCAAGGACTTTGGATTGAAGATAATGTATAAAGACGAGAACGTCATATATTCTAGAGGGTTAGAGGGAGACGGTTTTTGTCACGTGGCCCACCGAGGTCCAGCTAAATTTTTGGGTTTCGCGCTACAAATGAAGAATGAAAAAGACCTTAAAACGCTTCAGGAAAATATTGATGGATGTACCGAGGTTCATGAAATACCTGGAATTGAAGGATCATTGTGTGGAGGTAAAAGAGTCTCATTTATTGATCCAGTATGTGGTTTTTTAGTTGAAGCTGTATCGGGTAGGAGTGTGGAGGTCTTAAGCTCTACAAGAGACAGATTAGAGTACAACTATGGAAATAAAGATTTCTATAAGCGAGATCCAAACAAACTACAGGATGCTTCTGGAAATAGAGCAACTGATGGCAAAAATACTGTTTATCCTGGTCCACCAGATGTTATAAAGATTGGTCATGTCGTATTGTCAGCTCCAGTCGGAGATCATCATAAATTAATGAAATTTATGATTGAAACTTTTGGATTTCTTCCAACCGATAGCGTCATTTTCGAAGCGCCAAAATCTGCAGAAGGCCATTCAATTAATCCTGAAATGTTTGATAAACTTAAAGCAGCTGGTCCCTCCCCTCTATATGGGGGTACGTTTGCTGAAGGTTCCCCTACTTATGCTTGTTTTTTTAGATGCGATAGAGGAGAAACGGCTACAGATCACCATACTTTTTTTATTCTGTCAAATATGGATCCAAGAATGGCTCCAAAAGGGCAAGGTATTCAAACGCAGTTAAGCCATGTATCCTTCGAAGTATCTAATTTAGATGATGTTTGGCGGGGACATATGCAGCTAAAAAATAAAGCTGAATTTGAAGAAAAAAGATATGAGATTGCTTGGGGAGTTGGGCGCCACGTTTTAGGGTCACATATTTATGACTATTGGCATGATCCCTATGGCCATGTCCATGAACATATGTCCGATGGAGACAGAATTACACGTTCCTTTGGACAGAGGATACACTCAATAAGTGGATTAGGGCCAAATGGACACAATCAATGGGGGCCTACAGTAAGAGAATCCGGTATAAGAAACCTTGATGGACCTGCCACAGCTACTTTTTATGAAAAATTTGATGAAGTAACGCAACAATCACTAGTCAATAGAGACCTATCAAACGTTAAACAGCTGGTAGACGCCATTAGAGCCACTGATTAAATATTAATGTGCAACTAAGTCAAAAAGAGACTTATAGTCGGCAAACAGTTTGTCTTCCTCACCATTATTGTATGTGCCCAACATTGTATAGCCGGGAGCCATCAGAACGTAATCTGCCTTATTGAATAGCTTTCTATGCATTTTTTTATCTTCTTTTCTTGGAGCACAAACCAAAATGTCATCTGAAGTCTTTTCGCCATTTAACCCTTCGGAAAGCAAGATACGAAGGGGCTTGATTGCTTTGTCTAAATTTTTCAATACTCTATCGATCTCGACAGATGAACCGTTGCAAAGCACCCTATATTCAAAGGGCTTATATTCGCGTAATGATCTTGGGAACCCAGCTTTAGTCATGAAGTTATACATTGGATATCCTTTTTGATTTGTTTTTCCAGGCTTAAATCCATTTGGAACTGTAATAGTTTCTGGGACAAACGCTGGAAACAAATCAATTGGGTCACCTCTTCGACCCTTGAAGAAGTAAATAATGCGCCTTAAAAAATTTATATGAGGCTTAACATTGAAAAGCATGTTACCCATGAAAAGAGACTGTTTAATAATAAATTGAGAGTCAGGAAAACATTCGATTTGATATTTGTCTAAAATTGATGGCTCTGAAATCCCCTTATTCACTAAATCAATTTTTTTTATTAAATTAAAGGTATTTCTAATACCAAGATTTAACCCCTGACCAAGAAATGGAGAGGTTTGATGCGTCGCATCTCCAATGGTGAAGGTATTATTTGCTCTCCACGTCTCAGAAATCATTGAATTGAACTTGTATACGGTAGATCTTAATATTTTAAAACTATTCTTCTTTAAAAATGGTTCCACTAATTTCTCAATGGAATCTGGAGATTGCATTTGCGTAAAGTTCTCTCCATCCTTAAGTGCAAATTCAAACCTGAAATTATTTTTATAAGTCCCATGCTTTTTTCCAGTCATATTTATAAAGGTAGTAGGTCTTTTTCCAGAAGGATCGATTATTTGCCAACCCCCAGCATCAAAATGCATTCCCTTCTTCAGAGAGCTTATTGGAGCTTCAATGTCAGCAACCAGAAAAGATATAGCCTTCCCAAGTGTTTTTAAGCTGGCTCCCATCTGTTTTCTAACAAAACTTCCCCCACCATCCGCGCCAATCAAATATTTAGATGTAATTGTTTCTGTTTTTCCCGATGTAGTATTCTGAAGCTGCAAACAATTTCTACTTTTCTCTTCCCAAAGAACAAGAGATTCGGAGCTAAAATAGGTCGTTATATTTTTATTTTTTTTTATTTGTATTCTAAGTAATTTTTCTAGCTGCGGCTGATTAAACCAATTTAAAAATCCGTACTTATCTAAATCGAGTACTTTTCCTTCAATAATTGGAGGTTCCATTTTCCCGAATGGCTTATCCATTTTTGTAATCCCCATCACGTACCCAACCTCGACTGCAGAGGTAAATTGAAATTCCTTCCAGTTATCTTTCAGGACATTTTCTATTATACTCATTGAGTAGCCATTTAAACCTACCGCCCTAGGATGCGGGTAAGGAGATTTATTTAAATCAATAATCGCTACCTTAAATCCCCTATTTGCCAGCAATAAAGAAGCAATTCCCCCGACTGGACCACACCCATTTAATATGACATCAAAGTTATGAGACATTTTGAAAAAGCTTTTAATTTATATCTTGAGCTTAAAGAGTAAATGAAATATTTACATAAGACAAACTTTCAGATTATAAACACCTTAAATTTTTCTATTAGTATTATAGTTATACCAACTTGTAACGATACCGGAACGAGGGTCCGTTCGGCTATCTTCAAAAAATTCAAGTAGATGTTCGATTGAATCTAGAAAAGCTAACAATTTTTCTTCATCTTCAATCCTAACCTCGATAGAATCCTGATTTATTATTACAAACTCCCGTTCATTTGTTTGAATAATGCAACGTAGAATTCTCCTTGGAAAATTCTCTTGTGAAATAAGAGCTTTGACTAAGTCGGATCCACTGTCCTCCTTTGCTCTCATTCTTACTACAGACATAACCCAGGAGTCGTTTATATATTTTCTAGCATTTTCTATATTAAAGAGATATTTGAGAACAGGCCCTGAGGATGCATCGGTTCGACTTCCATTTGGAAATTTGACAAGCATATCTTCTATAGTATCAAGCCAGTTTACCCCTGTATCTTCTTTAGAAATCATGTCTTCAAGTTTTGGCACTAAACTAATATTTACTATTTCATTAAGATCTGATGCTATAGTGTATTGTGCTACAGCCTCTCGTGACGGTTCTTTTGTAATTTCATTTTGAAGCATTTCACAGCAACCATCTTTTGAAATATAACGGACTATAGAACCGAATACAGGCTCCGGTAATTTAGAAATTAATAAGGGATCAATAGTGTTTGAACCTTCAACTTTAGTAGCCGAAGATAACTCATTTAAAGATATTTTGTTAGACCTGAAAGGCACATCATGATTATTAGTTAATGTTTGGGATTTATTTTTTGAACCTGTGCTAAGAAATTTTATTCTTCCAGATAGGATCCATTCTTTGGGGAACCATTCTATTGAGACTTCGTTACTGTCTGAAAATTTTGAACCTTCAATTCCTACGTGGTCAAGTAGGTATCCTACCGAAACACCCTCAAAGTTTATGGTCTGTTTTCCGTTCTTTTTTTCTTTCGAAAAAACTAAACAATTTCTACCTAAGGGATTAAATTCGGTACTCAATAGAGCTTTCCTACATCAAAAGTTGTATCCTCTTCGAATCTTACACTCGCGTCATTAAAATTCTAGCCTTTAAGATACAATTTTTTTAGGAAAAAAAACAATCGTCAATATGTTTGGTTTTAAAAATCCCAACCACTGGTTTGGTTTTAAAAAAATCCAAAAAACAGTTTCTCAGCAAATTTGTCAGCAAAAAAATTAAGTCATTATTTTCATTGAGAAAATATGGCTCCGTAGGTAGGGTTCAAACCTACCACCACAGTGTCATACCTGGTCATAAAATGTCATATAGTGTCATATTTATATGGTTATGATGTTTATAAAGATTTATATAGTATCACACTTTTCTTGTCACCAAACTTGTCACCAGCGTAGGAAATTTTGTCACCAAATTACTTCGCAGATGTTTAAACGAGTGTCGACAGGCAGTTGACCTTGTTGGACAATCACATGGTTAAATCGGTAAGATTGGCGCCGATTTTTTAAATGTTTTAATCATTTTGTCTGTATCGAGTGATTAAATCCAAAAAAGTAACTTTGAAAAGTTGCTCCCATAGGCTTAAGAGCTTCTTTTAAATCTGGTTTTGCGTTACCAAAAATATGCCATCCCTTAAAATCAATTAGATCTCCAATTTCTTCGGCAATTGGACTGGCGAGATGATTTTTTAGCCGTTGCATATATCCGTCACTATCCAATAAAAGTTCTACTAGTGTTGCTTCTTTTCCATCATCAGAAAAATGCCATTCATAACTTATTAGTTTCTCTTCTTTTAACTCTAAAACATATTTTGATGATCGATTTTTAACCCAAGTTTTAAACTCATCAGGATTTCCTTTCACACTAACTTGTATAACGCTACAAATTTGATCTGAGTCTTCTCTTAGTCCTGACATTTGCCCTCCATACTTATAATGTAAGCTTCGTATATTAGCAATAACTAACGAAATGCGCGCTGCTGGTTATCATTGAAATAACTCCTCAATCGTTTTTTTCAAAATATTTCTTTTAACAGTAGGCCCTTTTCTATTCTATTTTTAATAACTACTCAAGATCACCAATTTTTTTCAAACCATTAATAGTTTTTTTTTGAAGTTCTTCATTATAGTTTTTCAAGGATTCCTCAAATCTTACCAAATTTAAGTCCAGTTTTTTTGCCCTCTCAAGATATTTTTCTGCCTTCTCCATATTCCCTTTTTCTTGCTCGAGAAACGCGTAAATAGCAAATACCCAGCTACCCATATCTTTAGCCTCAATATCGTCCCCAATAAGCTTATATATTTCGTCAATCTGGCCGACTTTGTACAAACGTACCACGAGATTGCTTGTTATGAACCATCCAAAATCGTTTGGAACAAGCTCTAGAGCACTTCTTGAAGATTCTATCCCTTTTTTCATTTCGCCACATTTTTCGTAGACACTGGCAGATATAGTTAAGCTATCAACTGTGCTACCAAGTTGCTCAGTTCTAATTATATCTGCAAGAGAGTCCTTACAATTCCTTCCAAGATATTGTTGACCAATTAATGCTCTTGCCGCTAACATATCGATTGAATTTGGTTCTATCTCAATTCCTCTATCAAGATTATATTTCAGGCGCTTCAAATCTTTCTCTTTATTCTTGCTGAGCCCAAAGTTTAATTTTTGGTAGAGTTGCCATGCCTCTAAATTTAACATATTGATTTTTTCTTCAGGATAGGAAGCCTTTAGCTCTTCTAATATTCTCAGAGAGTTCAAGTATCCCTTCTTAGTAAATTTTCTCCACTCGTTACGCCAATTTAAAAATTTAGTGAAATCCTCCATCGACCTCCATTGTTTTGCCCAATTACTTCCCTGGGTGATACCAACACCAAGATCTATTGAAAGTGCACTTAAAATTTCATTGCCAAGGTCATCTTGAACTTTAAATATGTCCTCCATATTAAAATCTTTTTTCTTTGACAATGTAACTTTGGCAGCTTCCAAATCAGTTATTTCAAGGTTTAGCCGCGCATTTTTACCCATTACTTGCATTGAGCCTCTTATCAAATAATCAACGCCATAATCTTCTCTAATTGCATTATCAAGCATTTCTGTTTTTTGGGCATGAAAGCTAGTACTACTGGATAATACTTTTATCGCCTGATAACTTGAAAGTGTAGAAATCATGCTTTCTGTAATCCCCCTGGCAAACCCTTTTTGATCATCAGTTAAGCCAGAGGTTTCAATAGGCATTATAAGTAGTATGGGTTTTGACGAAGTTTCTAAGTTAGCGACTTGCTTGTCACTTTCACTCAAATTATTCAAATATAGCAACCCAGAAAATAAGATAACCAAAGAAGCAGCAACAGCTCCCAGGATAGGTAGCATTGAGTTTGACTTTGTCTTTAATGTTCTCTTTTGCGATGGATCAAGAAGAATATCAAAAGCGTGAAACTCGTTCTGTTTTACCTTTTGCACACCAAGATCGTTAAACGTCATTTTGGTCTTGGGTACAACGAAGTCATATACACTCTTCGAGATAGAGATGCCGTTTGGTTGAGCGAGAGCTTCTAAACGGGCAGCGATATTCACGCCGTCACCAATAAGGTTATCCTCTTTCTTAACAACATCACCCATATTTATGCCAAGGCGGAACTCAAGCTTTACATCCGTATTATCCGACCCATTCCTTTTCTTTATTTCGCTTTGGAAATCAACGCCACACTGGACGGCATTCACGGCACTGGGAAACTCTGCCAAGACTGAGTCACCTGCTGTATTGAAGACAGAGCCTTTATATTTCTTAAGAAGCTTATTTAGGATCTTTTCGCAGTCATTATAGCTCTCAATTGTAGCATTTTCATCTGCCTCCATATGCTTGGAGTAGCCGACAACATCGGCAACAAATATGACAGCTATCTTACGGTCAATTTCGGTATTCATAGCTAAACAGTATGAATAGTGAACGTTTTTTACAACGAATATATTACTAAATGTGTCATTTGAGGGCTAGGGTCTTCAATAAAAAAGCCATTAGTCAATATGTAGGGTTTTGAAAATCCCTACCGCCAGTTCAATTTAACAAAAAAAGTTTGTCATTACTTTTGTCGTTAAAAAAATTAAGTCATTGATTTTATTGGGCAAATATGGCTCCGTAGCTAGGGTTCGAACCTACCGCCAGAGTGTCATACCTGGTCATACTTGGTCATAAAGATTTATATAGTGTCACACTTTTCTTGTCACCAATTTGTCACCAAATCCAAAATGCCGTAGGAAATTTTGTCACCAACTTACTGTGCAGACGTATATATGACAGTCGATCGGCAGTTCATCTTTTTGACCACTGGATCACGACGCTGCATTATTAAGTAACAAAGAAAGAAATATTTGATATAACAACGGATAAATCAATAATTACAACTTTTTATGTTTTAAGCTCTTACCGCTATTATTGATTTAAATATCCAATTTTATCTAAGTGAGGCTTAATAAGCGGATAAATTTTTCCATCTTTCCAATTCTGTAATCTCGAGATTTTTAATCCTGCCTTATTAGCTCTTGCTAATAACTTTTTAGCCTCTTCTAAATTACCAACTTCAGCCTCTAAAGCCGCATAAAGAATTAGAAGAAGCGAAGTTTTGTTAGAGAACTCATCGTTTAAAACATCCTTCAACAATGTTTTTATCTCATCTTTTCGATCTAACATATAAAGCTGGGGGGCTAGCTGCATTTTTACCATATGCTGTACATCATTTGGCATCAATCGAAGAGCCTCATAGCGGTAACCAACGGCTTTTGCAGCCAATCCACACCTTTCCGAAATATTTGCGCCGACATTTAAAACATCCGGATTAGCGCTATTGATAGAGAGCGCCTTATTAATGTGCCCCATCGCTATATCGCAATCCTTTGACAAAAAGTTAAATTCCACATCCGCTCTCATAAGGTAGGCATCGTCATTTCCTTTAGTATTTATAATATTTTGCGAGATATAGTCTAGACGTGCGATATCCTCTTCTCGGTTTTGAGATAGACCTAAACGCAACCTCTGATATATCGTCCAACCTTCAATAAACTCCATAACATATTGGTTACTTGATATTTTTTGCAACTTATCGAATAGTTCTAGATGTTTGTTGTAGCCTTCAGGTGTCCATCTTCTCCATTCATTTTTGTGATTAAGAAAAACAGTGTAGGCTTCTGAGGACTCAAATTCCGCCAACCATTTTTTTGCATTTTGGCCTTCAACCATATTTACTTGAAGTTCAACAAGTAAATTTGTCCCTAAATCATCTTGAACCTTAAAAATATCTTTTTGCTGAAAATCTAGCAAATCTGACCATGATATTGTTCTCTTCTCGAAGTCATAAAGCTCTACAGTTAACCTACTTTGTTCACCAAAAGCTTGCACAGAACCCTTTATCAAATAATTTACACCAAAATTCTTACCGATCTCATCATCGCTTATGTCTTGTTCTAAGATATTAAAACTGGTGCTTGAGGACAGGACGTTGATTCCATTATATTTTGATAAAATAGATATTACACCTTCGGTTAGAGCTGTTCCGATGGAACTATTATCTGAACCCAACGTCTGGAATGGCTTAACCAAGATAGTGGGCAGAGAGTTTTTGTTTTTCTGGACTTGTACCTCTTGTGTCGTATCCTCTTTGGTTATGCTCGATGTTGAAAAGACTAAGAAGCCAATTACTAAAAGAGCTGCAATTCCTCCAAAAGAAATAAAACCGATGCTTTTTTTATTTTTAAGCGTTCTCTTTTGAGATGGATCAAGGAGTATATCGAACGCATGGAATTCGTTCTGTTTAACTTTTTGTACACCCAGATCATTAAAGGTCATTTTTGTTTTTGGCACAACAAAGTCGTATACACTTTTTGATATTGATATTCCGTTCGGTTGGGCAAGAGCTTCTAGCCTAGCGGCTATATTTACTCCATCTCCTATAAGGTTGGAGCCTTTTTTTACGACATCTCCCATATTTATACCAAGACGAAACTCCAGCTTTACAACTGCTTTTTGAGAGCCATTTCTTTTCTTTATTTCTTTTTGGAACTCAACTCCACACTCAACAGCATTTACAGCACTAGGAAATTCGGCCAGGACCGAGTCCCCTGCAGTATTAAATACAAATCCTTTGTATTTTTTGAGAAGTTTATTCAAGATTTTTTCACAGGTGTTGTAACTATTGATAGTGGCATTTTCATCTTTTTCCATATGCTTGGAGTAGCCAACGACGTCGGCGACAAATATAACTGCAATTTTACGATCAATATTGGAAGACATGTTAAACCATACGAACACAAAAAGTAATTTACAAGATTGACGTTACTGGAGATTTTTATAGTTATAAAATCCGGTCCTAGGACTTAAAGCTGTACCCCGAATAACAAAAAACACCGAATAACGTTACGAAATTTATTATAACCAGTTTAGCTATCTCTTTTTAAATATTGATATATCAAGGAAATTTGATTTAGAGTATGCAGGGATCGAAGCCGTACCCAGGGCGTCATACCTGGTCATAAGATTTCAAAAAGTGTCATACTTATCTTGTAACCAAATCTACTCTGCGGATGTGAGGATGACCATCGATCAGCAGTTAGATTATTAAGTCAGTCCTAAGGAACTGAGCTCTTTAATAAGTTCGTCTATGAACTCTTTATTTTTGAGCATGCTCAACTCCCCTCTTATCCTCTTAGCGCTTTTTCCTTTTCCATCTTCCCCTTTTTGCTTTGCAAAAAAATCCTTTGCTTTTTTTTCATTACCCTTTTTCTTATTTATAAATGCGGAAAGAAGAAACATAGTTTGTGAAAATCCTCCAAAAGCATGTTCTTTCTGCAGCTCAGCTTCGAAAAATTTTAACGCTTTATCAAAGTCACCATTTTCTACAAGAGCATAACTATATAAATTTCTTGCCCAGGAAGAAAAATGAGGCGCGTTAATAAAAACATATTCATAGTTAGATATCGCTAATTCTAGATCTCCACAGTTATGCGCACCAGCAGCACCCAAAGCCGTGTCAAACATACTTTCTGCATTTTCAAAAATTTTCTCAACATTCTTACAGGCTTCCTCATGATTTCCCATCATCATCTCAAGTGAAACTGCTAGTGAGAGTGCAGAAGCAAAATCTGGTCTAATGGACAAGCTCTGTTTTGCAAGCTTTAAGCCCTGTTGAATATTCTCTTTAGGGTTTTCAGACATTCTCAACACTATTTTTTGCCAATTAACCCATCCTAGTGTCACCATGAATTTATAGTTTTCAGGTTCTTTTTCCAATGCTTTTAACCAAAGCTTTTCTGCTTCCTTATTCGATGCAGGTGTCATTCTTGCAAAAAGGGAGTTTGCTTTAATGTGCATCTTGTAAAGCTCAGGATCTTTGGAAACTAATTCGGGACGCGCTAATTTAGTTTCAATTCTTGTTGCTTGAAGGACTGATAAAGCAATCTCGTCTTGAAGATCAAATACATCTTTTGTTTCATCAAAATCATATATATTGGAAAAAAGTATGTTTTCTTTAGTCAAATCTGTCATTTCAACAGTTATTCTGATTTTATCTCCTGAACCCTGTACGTTGCCTCTTAGGATGAAGTCAAAGCCATATTTTTCGTAAATTTGTGCATTGTCATAATTATTTTTGGCTATAAAATTGGTCGTGCTCGAAGGAGAAACTTTGACACTTTCAGTACTATTTAACACTGATCGAATGCTTGTAGTAATTCCATTTCCTAAAAACCCATTATCCTCATCTTTTGTGAAATTCTCAAAATTCATAACCAAAATAGATGGTTTATCAGCTGAAATTTGAGGTTTTAATTCATTCGATGTGTTTTGAAGAATA
>CABZEW010000032.1 GCA_902524845.1 uncultured Alphaproteobacteria bacterium | reverse complement strand
AAAAAGTATTTAAAATCAATGCCTTGCAAAACAAAAATTTTCTTTTTGTGATTCTCCAATCAAGAATCATTTACTAGCCGAATGTTTTAGATCAATTGAAGCATCTTCACTAAGTTATTGAAATGATCAAACTTTATATTTTTTATTTGCGTTTCTTCTTCAACTTCACCCCAAACTTCAATTCTAAAGTTATCTTCAACATTGGCGACTTCCCACGAAAGGTCTGGACTTATGATATTTTTATAAAGAGCTAAAGATGTAAAGAGAGATCCCACACTTTTAGTCAGCTCATGTACTGCGACTAAATGAAAATTATTAAGCCCTTCTAAGAATTTGTGAATATTTTCGGAATTTAATGACGGTTGTTCAATAAAGATCAGGCCTGATCCTTTATTCAATTTAATTGTAAAAAATTTTTCGGCCCAATCAATTATGGGGCTATAAAGATTTTTTTGTTTTACGTGTAGTTTCGTCGGCTTCTCACAAATATAGCAAATAGGATCACAGTTCCCATATTCAACCAAACGACCGATCACAGTTTCTCGCTCTTTCTTGGTCATATCAATTACCGAGAAGCAAAATTTAGTATAGAAGCTATTTTTCATACAATCGATTTTTCCATCTGCATTCCACTCCCTTATAACCTCTTCAGCTAATTGCGCAGGCAGCTGTATAATATTTCCTTGATTGGACTTGAGGCAAGTATCGTCCAAATAGATAAGAAATAAATTATTGCTCTGCTTTTTTTTTCTTACGCTTTTCCAGTATTTTTGTCTTCCAATGATCATAAGTATTAAGTCTCCAACCTCAAATTAAGTCAAACCTCCCAACCAAAATAATCCCAAACAGCAGACATGTGCTTAGGCAAAGCTGCTTCAATATTTATTATCTTTTTAGATATTGGAGAAATAAAGGTAATGGACTTAGCGTGGAGAAAGAGTTTTTTTGAACCAAAGGGAATATCTTTGAAATTCTTAGATTGGCTGTTCGAGTACTTTCGATCTCCCACGATCGGCGTTCCTAACTCAGCACAATGAATTCTCAACTGATGTGTCCTACCAGTAGCTGGCTTTAATTGTAACCATGAGTATTTTGATCCTACTTTCTCAATTAGTTTGTAATATGAGATGGCTTTTTTTTTATTTCCTTTATTGCAACCACTTTTTTCTCCAATAGGATCTCCTTGAATGCTGGGCTTCCATATATCTTCTTCACCAATAGAGCTTTCCAGTTTGCCCTCTTCTTTTTTTGGAACCCCTTCAACAAGTGCCCAATATACTTTCTCAATTAATTTTTCCTTGAAGAGTGAAGTAAAAATATTTGCTGCTTTTAAATCTCTCGCTAGTAACAAAACACCAGAAGTATCTTTATCAAGCCTATGAATTAATCGAGGAACATCTTCTGCATCGAATTGTAGAGAGGACTTGTATGCGTCAATATGACGGTCTCCCTGATAACTCCCTCCCTGTGAGGCTAGCCCCTCGGGTTTGTTGATGGCAATGAGGTATTTATCTTTGAAAATTATAGCGTTAATTAACTCCCTCTCGAGCCTCGGATCGATTTTTGGACCCGATTTATTATCAGAGGTGTTTAAAGAGTGTCTGGGCATAGTTATTACATCACCAATTACCAGCCTGTAAGATGCTTTTGTCTTTAGCCCATTGACCCGAACCAAGCCTTTTCGACAGATGGTATTCACTGAATTGAAGCTAAGTCGTCTATTATTTCTAATTATCCAAGTGCTCAGCCGGCAGTTTACGTCATCTTTTTTAATAATTATATTTTGGCCTTTAGCTTTCAAAAGGTAGATAGCTACTCAATGTTTTCTCTAGATTCGGCACTCTCCTGCGCATCTAAACGCTTTCGGTCACCCGCGCCCTTGGCGTTCTCGTCCCTATCAACAAGTTCGATAACTGCCATGTCTGCCATATCACCATATCTTTGACCCGCTTTAAGAACTCTGACACACCCTCCGTGCCGCTCTTTGTAGCGTGAAGCTAAAACATCGAACAGCTTTTTTACAGCCTCTTGCTGTTTAATCCTAGAGATTAAAATTCTCCTAGAATGCAAATTGCCCTTTTTGGCAAGGGTTATTAGCTTTTCAACAATGGGCTTCAATTCTTTTGCTTTAGGAAGAGTTGTCTTTATTTGCTCATGTTCGATTAAACTACATGCCATATTGGCAAACATTGCTGACCTATGCTCGTGCGTTCTGTTCAGCTTCCTATAACCATGCGAATGTCTCATAGTGTGTCTCTCATATAATTATTTAATATTGATCTTCATGCTTTTTAGCCAACTCTTCAATGTTTTCGGGCGGCCATTCAGATACATCCATGCCCAAATGTAGTCCCATTGTGGTAAGAACTTCTTTTATTTCGTTGAGGGACTTTCTGCCAAAATTTGGTGTTCTTAGCATCTCTGACTCAGTTTTAAGAATTAAATCACCAATATAGACAATATTATCATTCTTTAAGCAATTTGCCGATCGAACTGATAATTCAAGCTCCTCTACCTTTTTCAATAAAAGTGGATTAAAAGCTAATTCATCTTCCTCGCTAGCAATTTCTTCGGCTTCAGGCTCGTCAAAATTTACGAAAACGGTGAGTTGGTCTTGTAAAATTCGAGCAGCAAATGCGATCGCATCCTCTGGGCTTATCGATCCATCAGTCTCTATAGAGAGCGAAAGCTTGTCATAATCGAGCACCTGTCCCTCCCGCGTGGAGTCTACTTTATAGGAAACCTTTTTTACAGGTGAAAACATTGCATCTACCGAAATTAACCCTATTGCTACATCTTCATCCCTGTGTTTATCACCCGGAACATATCCTTTGCCAGTATCAACGGTCAATTCCATGTCAAGCGAACCACCTTCATCTAGCTGGCATATGATTGTGTCTTTATTTAATATGCTTATTCCGCTTGTTTCAATTATATCACCCGCGGTTACGGCCTTAGGTCCTTGTTCTTTCAAACTTAATCTTTTTGGGCCTTCAACCTCCATACCAACCGAAATCGCTTTTAGGTTTAAAACAATGTCTGTTACATCCTCTCTAACACCTGGTATTGAAGAAAATTCGTGCAAGACGCTATTTATCTTAACTGAGGTGATCGCTGCGCCTTGCAAAGACGAAAGTAATGTTCTTCTGAGAGCATTTCCTAAAGTGAGTCCAAAACCTCTTTCTAGCGGCTCAACAACGATAGTTGCTGAATTTTGGTTTTGTTCGTCATTTACTAAATTTAAACCAGAAGGTTTTATAAGTTCGTGCCAATTTTTGTGGATCATCTAGTCCTCCATTCTTACTTCAGCTCGATCCTTTACAGCGAAGCGTTCCCGAGGTTACAATTGTTTACGATATGTCCTCAGACACGTCGTCGCTTTGGTGGTCTACACCCGTTGTGTGCAATTGGAGTAACGTCCTTGATAGACGTAACATTCATTCCTATAGCTGACAATGCTCTTAATGCTGACTCTCTACCAGAGCCGGGACCTTGAACATGCACATCAAGAGATTTCATACCATGTTCTTGTGCCTTCTTTCCAGCGTCCTCTGCTGCTAGCTGAGCAGCATAAGGAGTTGCCTTTCGCGATCCTTTAAATCCCATTGTTCCACTTGAAGACCATGCAATTGCATTTCCTTGCACGTCAGAAATAAGAACCTTCGTGTTATTAAAGCTGGAATTTATATGCGCAATTCCAGTCGTAATATTTTTCTTCTCTTTCTTTTTTTTCTTAACCATTTAATTTTCCGTCTACTTTTTCTTGCCAGCTATCGCTTTCGCTGGTCCTTTTCTTGTTCTTGCATTTGTATGAGTTCTCTGGCCTCTGACTGGCAGTCCTCTTCTATGTCTTAACCCTCTGTAACACCCAAGATCCATCAGCCGCTTAATATTAATGGTACGCTCTCTTCGCAAATCGCCCTCGACTACTACCGTACCATCTATATGTTGTCTTATAGATGCCACTTCTTGCTCTGAAAGCTCGTTTACTCTGGTAGAGCTATTTACTCCAGCGGATTCGCATATGTTCTTGGATGTAATCTTGCCTATGCCATGTATGTAAGTCAAAGCGATAAGAACTCTTTTATTCGTCGGTAAATTTATTCCGGCTATCCTAGCCATTCTACTCTCCAATCTATTAACTTTTTTAAGAATATACCAATCCAGAATGCCTTTATAACGCTAAAATTTATAAGGTCAATAGATCAGTAAAATATTTCCTTTATTCCTCAAAAATGTCCTTTTTCCTAACCTCAAATTAACCTAACAAAGCTATTTTTGCGGCAAATTTCGTATGTGACTTTCGATATCATTGGTAACTTCTTCAATACTTCTAATTCCGTCTATTTTTACGAGTTTTCTCTTGTTTAAATAATAAGGCCTAATCTTTTCGGTACTTTGATGATATACCTTTAGCCTTTTATTAAGAACCTCTTCATTGTCATCACTTCTAGCATTTTGGCTTGCTTGTGCTCGGTTTTCGATCCTATTTATCAATATGTCGTCGTCTACTACAATTTCAACAACTAAATCTAAGGTCAGTTTAAGCTGATTCAACATCTCGTCTAATGCTTTGGCCTGTTCTAAATTGCGTGGAAAGCCGTCAAATATGAAGCTTTTACCTTTAGTTTCCTCTATCTTCTGTCTAATCATCGATAAAATAATCCCATCTGAAACCAGCTCACCTCTATCCATAATGGCCTTTGCTTTCTTTCCCAAATCACTTCCTTTGACTATGGCATCCCTAAGCATTTCACCTGTCGATAATTGTTTAAGGTTATGTTTATCAACTAGTTTTTCAGCTTGGGTACCTTTTCCAGCACCCGGAGGACCGAACAATACTATAATCATCTTCTAAACCTACTTTGCCTTTTATTTTTTCTGCCTAACCGCGACTTCTCAATAAGCCCCTCATACTGATAAGCTAAAAGGTGAGATTGCAATTGCGCAACTGTGTCCAAAGTTACCGAAACTACAATCAACACTGACGTGCCACCAAAGTAAAAAGGGACATTCATCTGAGCTCTTAAAAACTCCGGTAACAAACAAACCGCTGCTAGATAAAGCGAACCTACAACTAAAATTCTTACTATAACATACTCGAGATACTCGGCCGTTTTTGGTCCAGGCCTTATTCCAGGCACAAATCCCCCTTGCTTCTTGATATTCTCTGCCACGTCTTCTGGCTTAAAAGATACATTCAGGGTGTAAAAATAAGCAAAGAAAATAATCATACTACCAAAGAACACATAGTATAGGAACTGGCCAGGACCTAGATAAGCCGCTACAAAGCCAACAAAGCCAGAACTGTTGTTAGACGAAAACGCCGTTAGGGTAGTGGGCAACAAAAGTAATGATGATGCGAATATCGCAGGGATAACACCAGACGGATTAACTTTTACAGGGAGGTTAGAGTTTTCTCCCTCAAATATTTTCATTCCCACCTGTCTTCTGGGGTATTGGAGGGGGACTTTACGCAAAGCCCTTTCTACAAAAACAACGAACGCTATAACTGCAATTACCACGATTATTAGAAAGACGATGGTAAAGGCACTTATAGCGCCTGATCGGCCAGATGCAAAAAACTGTCCTAGCGCTCCAGGTAGTTCCGCTATTATGCCAACGTATATAATTAACGAGATACCATTTCCTATACCTCTTTGTGTTATCTGTTCCCCAAGCCACATTAGAAGCATTGTCCCACCAACCAGTGTTACAACACAGGACATCCGGAAGAAAAGTCCAGGCTCAGATGCTAGACCTTGCGCCTCAATACCGGCTGCTATGCCCAATGCCTGAAAGAATGCCAAAATCACGGTACCATATCTCGTATATTGATTTATTTTCTGCCTACCTTGCTCTCCTTCTTTCTTTAGTTGTTCAAGGTATGGAACCATAGAGGTCAGTAGTTGCATAATAATAGACGATGTTATATAAGGCATTATTCCAAGCGCGAAAACGGCCATTCTCCCTACCGCTCCACCAGTAAACATATTTAGCATTCCACCTATACCCTGCGCGTTCTGCTCGAAAAAAGCCTTCAGTTGCTCTGCATCAACTCCCGGTACTGGCACGTAAGTACCTGCCCGATAAATAATGAGAAGCAAAAGCGCATATAGTATCCTGTTTTGAAGATCCTTCGCTTTACCAAGAGAGCCCCAGCTTAAATTAGCTGCCATCTGTTCTGCCGCAGATACCATAGTTAGTTCCTTTTTTAAGAAATCAAGCTAAGCTCACCGCCTAGCTTTTCTACCATATGTTTTGCCTTTTCTGAGGCACTGGAAACTTCAATCTTTATTTTAGTAGCAAGAGTTCCTTTTGCCAGAAGCTTCACAGACACTGCATTTTTATTGATCAAACCAACGTCACGAAGAACTTTAATATCTATTGGTTTGCTTTCAGCAATTTTTTTTGCATCAATAAGCTTTTGAATTGATCCCAAGTTAACTTGATCCAATAGTTTTTTTGACTTTCTTGAATTGAACCCTCGCTTGGGCAACCTTTGGTAAAGAGGCATTTGCCCTCCTTCAAAAGCCTTTATCGCAACTCCCGATCTAGATTTTTGGCCCTTTATTCCTCTGCCACCGGTTTTACCCTTACCAGAACCTGGACCTCTTCCCACCCGTACTCTTTTTTTTAATGCACCAGGGTTATCTGAAATATCATTTAAACGCATTTTCTTAAAATTCCTTTTTAATCTAAAACCTTGACCAAATGGGCTACTTTTGCCAGCATTCCCCTGGTAGACTGCGTATCTTCGATTTCTCTTACCGAGTTAGTCTTTCTAAGGCCTAAGCCTTTAACAATCCTAATCTGATTTTTTGGCTGACGAATTAACGAGCCCGTTTTTTTTATTTTTATTTTCTTGTTCATGAATTCGCCATCACTTAGAGGTTATCTCGGCAACTTTTTTGCCTCTTCGCTGAGCAACCATCCTTGGACTCCACTCTTTTGTTAATCCACTGATAGTAGCTCTTATCATATTGTAAGGATTCTGCGATCCTAATGACTTTGCTACAACGTCTTGAATTCCCAGCATTTCAAACACGGCGCGCATTGGTCCACCCGCTATGATACCTGTTCCAGCCTTAGCGCTTCTCATAACTACCCTTCCTGCTCCATGTCGACCGTCAATGTCATGGTGGAGAGTTCTTCCCTCTCTGAGTGGAACTTTTACCGTTTTTCGCTTAGCCTGTTCAGTGGCTTTTCTAAT
The DNA here is from genome assembly GCA_902524845.1 of uncultured Alphaproteobacteria bacterium. Lineage (GTDB taxonomy): Bacteria > Pseudomonadota > Alphaproteobacteria > Rhodobacterales > Rhodobacteraceae > CACIJG01. The sequence continues at coordinate 11,676 of CABZEW010000032.1, read as the reverse complement.
TGCTTCAGGGACTTCCTTAGCTTTTCCTTTGCCATACCCAACTCTACCTTTTTGATCACCCACAACCACTAAAGCAGCAAATCCGAACCTTTTACCACCTTTAACTGTTTTTGATACGCGGTTAATTGCTACTAACCGGTCCTCAAATTCTGAGTCATCTTTCACTAATCTTCTCTTGTCTTCCAAATTTCCAATCCTTATAATTTTAAGCCATTTTCTCTGGCAGCATCTGCTAGCGCCTTAATTTTGCCATGGTATAAAAATCCACCTCTATCAAAAACAACTTCCTTGACACCTTTTTTTAGTGCTCTTGAAGCTATTTCTTTTCCAAGTTTCGCAGCAACTTCAATATTATTCTTTCCAACCACTCCTAAACTCTTTTCTAAAGATGAAACAGAGGCCACGGTGGTTCCTAGTCTGTCATCTATTACTTGCGCGTAGATATTCTTTGAAGATCTATGAATAGACAACCTACACTTACCAAAGCTGGTTTTTTTTAATTTATTCCTGACCCTTAAAGATCTTTTCTTAAACAATTTTATCTTACGTGTTGTCATTACAGCTCCTATTTCTTCTTTCCCTCTTTAGCAAAAATGTATTCACCTTTATACCTTATTCCTTTCCCTTTATAAGGCTCAGGCGACCTCCAAGCACGTATTTTTGATGCCACCTCTCCAACCACCTGTTGATCTATTCCTTCCACCTTAATCTCAGTGGGTTTAACACAAGTGATCTTTACGTCATCAGGAATGTTGAAATCAACATCATGAGAATAGCCCAAGGAAAGTTTAAGAACTTTACCCTGTACGGCAGCTCTGTAACCAACACCGTTTATTTCAAGTTCCTTAGAAAACCCAGCACTTACTCCATGTACAATATTTGCAATCTGTGACCGTGACATTCCCCATAGCTGACGCGTCTCCTTCTCTAAATTCTTGGGCGTCACAGTGATACTGTTTTCAACTATACTGACATTTAACTTCTCTGAGAAGTCAAAATATCTTGAGCCAAGAGCGCCTTTGACTTCAATAGATCCTTCTTTCAAAGTGGCTTCAACTCCACTTGGAATTTCAATTGGCTTTTTTCCTATCCTAGACATAACGTATCCCTAAAACACAGTGCATAAAACTTCGCCACCAACTCTCGATTGGCGCGCTTGCGCATCCGACATAATACCCTTAGAAGTAGAAACAATAGCGACTCCCAAACCTTGTCTTACCTTTGGTAAATTATCTGCTCCCAAATAAACTCTTCGACCAGGTGTGGATACGCGCTTAAGTTCTTTTATTACGGGCTCTCCATCAAAGTATTTTAAAGCAACCTTAATTATATCCGTACCTGACACACTCTTTTCAATTTCATAGTTCCTAATATAGCCCTCATTTTTCAGCACATCGAGAACCCATGCACGCAGCTTAGAGTTTGGCGTTAGAACAAATTGTTTTCTTCTCATTTGGGCGTTTCTTATTCTTGTCAACATATCACCTAACGGATCCGTCATTGTCATTTTAGTTCCTCCTTACCAGCTGGACTTAATCATACCAGGGATTTCACCCGCCGAGGCTAACTCTCGCAAAGCTATTCTTGACATTTTGAGCTTCCTATAATAACCCTTTGGTCTCCCGGTGACAGAACACCGATTGTGTAACCTAGTGGGGCTCGAATTCCTTGGCAACTTAGCCAATGCTAACCGAGCTTTAAAGCGTTCTTCATTGCTTAGAGATGAATCCTTTGATATCGACTTAAGTTCCTCACGCTTTCTCGTAAACTTTTGGACCAACTTTTCTCTTTTAATTTGTCTATTAACCATTGAAACTTTTGCCATAACTTTTCTATCCTACTCTCTAAAAGGGAAATTAAATAAGCCAAGTAGAAATTTGGCTTCATCGTTTGATTTTGCTGAGGTACACACAACAACGTCGAGGCCCCAAATCTCGTCTACTTTGTCAAAGTCGATTTCGGGAAATACTATGTGCTCTTTTATACCAAGAGCATAGTTTCCTCTACCATCAAAACTTTTAGGCGACAAACCTCTAAAATCTCGCACCCTTGGCATTGCGACATTAATCAAACGATCTATGAATTCATACATTCTTGACCTTCTTAAAGTCACTTTTGTACCGAGTTGCATACCCTCTCTGACTTTAAACCCAGCAATAGATTTTTTTGCCTTGGTAAAAACTGGTAGTTGACCGGCAATCAGCATTAAATCATTATGTGCAGATTTAACTTTTTTTGTGTCTGCAACAGCCTCACCTATACCCATGTTTAAAACTACTTTTTCAATTTTTGGAATCATCAAATCATTCTTATATTTAAACTGATCTTTCATGCTTGATCTAAATTTCTCTTGGTAAAGTGCTTCTAAACGGGGCCTATAATTATCCATCTATTACCTCCCCCGATTTTTTTGCTACTCTTACCTTCTTTCCATCTTTTATGGTAAATCCTACTCGAGTAGCCACATCATTTTTTGGGTCTATCAAAGCTACATTTGACAAATGCACTGGCGCATTCTTTGGTATTCTTCCCCCTGCGCTATCTTTTGTTTGCTTTTTGTGCGTAATAACAGAATTGATACCTTCAACAACAACTTTATTTACTCTGGTTAAAACCTCTGTTATTTGGCCCCGCTTACCTTTATCTTTTCCAGCTAACACTATCACTGTATCACCTTTCTTAATTCTTGCTGCCATCACAACACCTCCGGAGCTAGTGATACAATTTTCATAAACTTCTTTAACCTCAGTTCCCTGACAACTGGCCCAAAAATTCTTGTTCCAATTGGCTCACCAGAGTTGCTCAGCAAGACAGCCGCGTTTGTATCAAATTTAATCGAACTTCCATCCTGTCTCTGAATCTGCTTAGCCGTCCTGACAATTACGGCTCTTCTAACTTCACCTTTCTTGACTTTACCTCTGGGGATAGCCTCTTTTATGGTTACTACTATTACATCACCCACAGAGGCATATTTTCTCTTGGCGCCACCCAATACCTTTATGCACTGGACTCTTTTAGCTCCTGAGTTATCGGCAACCTCAAGGTTGCTTTGCATTTGTATCATTTTTTTCTCCCGACCTTTAGGCTGTTTTGCCCTGGTTTCGATTAATGTGCTTGAACACTACTCGATAACTTCCCATCGCTTTGTCTTGGAAATAGGTAGCGTTTCTCGTATTTTTACTAAATCTCCCGATTTGTATGAGCTATTATCACCATGTGCTCTATACTTTTTGGATCTTCTGATAGTTTTCTTAAGTACCGGGTGTTTAAACCTTCTTTCAACCGAAACCGTCAACGTATTTTCGTTCGATGTACTCACCACTGTTCCTTGCAATACTCTTTTTGGCATCTAAATCTCCGTCTATACTTTCTCTTCTCTGGAGTTAAGCACTGTTAGAATCTGAGCGATTGAACGCCTCACAAACTTTACTCTCGCTGTATTTTCCAATTGCCCTCCGGCTTTTTGAAACCTAAGGTTAAAAGCTTCCTTTTTGAACTTCACTAGCTCTTCTCTTAGCTCTTCGGCACTTTTATCTACTATTTCTTTGATGTTCATTATCTCTCTTAAACCTCTCCAAATTTCTACCAATCTTGTCTGGCAACAAATCGACATTTTACAGGCAGCTTCATCGCAGCCAATCTCAGTCCCTCTTTTGCTATCGACTCAGAAACACCATCAACTTCAAACATTATTCTACCTGGCTTTACTTTTGCCACCCATCGATCGACGGAACCTTTCCCCTTTCCCATTCTTACCTCTATGGGCTTAGCAGTAACGGGGACGTCGGGAAAAATTCGAATCCATACTCTTCCTTGCCTTTTCATGTGCCGCGTAAGGGCTCTTCTAGCGGCCTCTATCTGTCTTGCCGTAATTCTCTCTGGTTCAGTAGCTTTCAAGGCATAGTTCCCAAAGTTTACAGCGTAACCACCTTTTGCCAAACCATGTATACGACCTTTATGTTGTTTGCGAAACTTAGTTTTTTTTGGTTGTAACATTTTAGTTTGCTCTTTCCGAAGGCGTATTTTTATTCGTTTGAGTTCTAGAAGGTCCTTCTTTTAATTCGCTTAGTCTTCGATCTCTCGCAGATGGGTCATGCTCCATAATATCGCCTTTAAAAATCCATACTTTCACACCTATAATTCCATAAGCAGTACTGCTTTCAGCAGCACAGTAATCTATATCAGCACGAAGAGTGTGTCGTGGTACCCTACCTTCTGAATACCATTCAGTTCTGGCTATTTCGGCTCCACCCAAACGGCCAGAAATGTCAACCCTTATTCCCAAAGCACCCATGCGCATTGCATTTTGCACAGCTCTCTTCATAGCTCTTCTGAAAGAAACTCTTCTTTCCAGCTGCTGAGCAATGCTCTCAGCCACGAGGGCTGCGTCGATTTCTGGTTTTCTCACTTCCAAAACATTTAACAGCAGCTCACTATCAGTTAGTTTTGAGAGAGCAATCCTCAGGGTTTCAATATCAGAACCCTTTTTCCCTATTATTACTCCAGGCCTCGCAGCGTGTATTGTAACCCTGCATTTTTTATGTGGTCTCTCTATAACTACCCTACTAATTCCAGCCTGGGTACAATTTGCCTTAACGTATTTTCGTATTTTCAGGTCTTGATGCAGCAACTCTCCAAATTCACGTCTCCCAGCGAACCATACACTCTCCCACGTCCTGTTAACCTGAAGTCGTAATCCTATAGGATTTATTTTCTGTCCCATTGGCTTATTCCTCTTCCTTATTTTCTCTGACTACTATAGTGATTTGGCTGAAAGGCTTCAGTATTCTTCCATAACGGCCTCTCGCACGTGGACGCCCTCTTTTAAGAACCATATTCTTACCAACATAGGCACTTTGCACAACCAGTTCGTCTACATCAAGCCCATGATTATTTTCGGCGTTTGCTATAGCGCTTTGCAAACAACTAGATACTTCTTTTGCTACCCGTTTTTTTGAGAAACGGAGGTCAGAAAGTGCCTTTGCTACGGGCTTATTCCTTATAAGTTGAGCTACCAAGTTAAGCTTCTGTGGGCTGGTCTTAATCATCCTTAGTTTTGCCATAGCCTCGTTTTCTGCTACCCTACGAAGGTTCTTTTCCTTAGACATCGTTTTATTTCCTCTTAGCTTTTTTATCAGATGCATGACCATAGTAAGTACGCGTTGGGCTATACTCGCCCAGTTTTTGCCCTATCATATCCTCTGAAACCATAACAGGTATGTGCTTACGTCCATTGTAAACACCAAATGTTAATCCCACAAATTGTGGCAGTATAGTGGATCTACGAGACCATGTCTTTATAACTTCCTTACTGCCTTTTTCCCTGACTATCTCAGCTTTTTTTAGAAGATGGGAGTCAACGAATGGTCCTTTCCATGCAGATCTAGCCATGTTATCTTCTTCCTTTCTTCTTTAAATGTCGTGATCGTATGATGTATTTATCGGTATCTTTATTGGACCTGGTCTTAGCACCCTTGGTGGGCTTTCCCCATGGTGTAACAGGATGTCTTCCACCTGATGTTCGACCCTCTCCTCCACCGTGGGGGTGATCTATAGGATTCATAACAACTCCTCGAACGGTTGGTCGTCTGCCTAAATATCTTGACCTACCCGCTTTTCCAAGATTTTGGTTAGAATTGTCTGGGTTAGAAACTGCTCCAACTGTTGCCATGCATTCTTGCCTTACCACTCGCACCTCTCCTGAGGATAGTCTTAATTGGGCATATCCCCCATCTCTACCAATAAATTGGGCATAAGCGCCAGCGGATCTTGCTATTTGCCCGCCTTTACCCTGCTTAAATTCTATATTGTGTACTATCGTACCTACAGGCATACTGGTAAAGGGCATAGCGTTACCGGGCTTAACATCAGCTTTTTCCGCCGCTATCACGATGTCACCGGCTTTAAGTCTCTGAGGAGCCAAGATGTAGGATCTCTGCTTATCCTCATAAATAATTAACGCGATGAAAGCTGATCTATTTGGATCATATTCAATCCTCTCAACCGTTGCCGTCATATCAGTTTTTGATCTTTTAAAATCTATTTCCCTGTACAATCTCTTAGCACCACCTCCTTGATGCCTTACCGTTATTCGTCCAAAATTGTTACGCCCACCTTTTTTTGTGAGACCCTTGGTGAGCGTTTTCTCAGGTCTTCCCTTCCAAAGGTCTGACTTATCAACAAGCACAAGTCCCCTTTGGCCTGGTGATGTTGGTTTATAATTCTTTAGCGCCATCCTTTTACTCCGATATCTTCTTAAAGACCTGAGGTAACATCAATCGTGTTGCCTTCTTCCAGCATAACATAAGCTCGCTTTATATCTCTCTGTTTCCCCAATCTTCCACGAAAACGCTTTTTCTTTCCTTTTGATATACTTGTGTTAACTGCCTTCACTTTGACCTTAAACAATTCCTCAATAGCCTGTTTTATTTCAGCTTTATTGGACTTGATAGATACCTCAAATACCACTCCTCCGACTTCAGAGGCTAAGGTCGCCTTTTCAGTGATTATTGGTCGACGAATTATATCATGACTACTTTTCATTGAAGCCTTTCCTCTAATTGCTTCAACGCTGTAGAGGTTATTACCAGATACTCTCTTCTCAATATGTCGTAAACGTTTATACCATTTACACTAAGTACGTCCCTATTAGACAGCCTCTTTGTAAACTTTGACAAATCCTTAGCATTTTCTTGATCATCTATGATCAAGAGGTTGCTCCATCCGTACATATCAAAAATCTTAACCAAATCTTTTGTTTTTTCAAACTTAGATTTTAAATCCTCAATGAATACTATCTTTCCAGATAATATCTTACTCGATAACGCGTGCTTAATACCTAACCTCCGAAATTTTTTATTCAGATCATGGCTGTGGTCCCTTGGTTTTGGCCCTTTGTATACCCCCCCCTTTCTAAAAATTGGGGCATTTCTGTCTCCGTGTCTAGCTCCGCCAGTTCCCTTTTGTTTATAAATCTTGGACTTGGAATAACTTCCCTCTGATCTTGTCTTTACCGAGTGAGTTCCCTGCTGTCTTTTGGATAATTGCCACCTAACAACTCTATTAAGTATATCCTTTCTTGGCTCCAATGAAAAAATGTCATCTGACAAAGTAAAAGGCTCTGCTTTTCCAGTACTAACGTTTAGTAATTCAGCTTTCATCTTCTTTTACTTTCTCAGTTTGAGGGCTCTCGCCTACAGATCCGCTCTCAGCGATTTCCTTCACGATTCCTTTTTCACTTTCTTCTTTAACTTTCTCCCTCAAAGATGCGGGAATTGGAGCATCTTTATTTACTGGCTTTTTCACGGCATCGGAAATTGTTACCCATCCACCTTTAGCACCAGGAACGGCACCTCTAACTAAAATGAGACCAGCTTCCTCATCGGTACTCACTACTTCTAAATTCTGTGTTGTGACTTTTCTAGAGCCCATGTGCCCTGCCATCTTCTTTCCCTTAAATACCCGACCGGGGTCCTGACACTGGCCTGTCGACCCGTGGGACCTGTGAGAAATTGAAACACCATGACTAGCTCTTAACCCTCCAAAATTGTGCCTTTTCATTGCACCTGCAAAGCCTTTTCCTATAGAAATACCAGAAACATCAACGAGTTGCCCTTCCACGTAATGGTTTGCAGTTATCTGAGCGCCCACATCTATAAGATTTTCGCTTGAAACTCTAAACTCTCTCAACACCCGCTTCACCTCAACTTTCGAGGCAGCGAAATAGCTTCTCATTGGTTTCCCCACATTTTTTGCCTTAGCCAATCCTGATCCCAATTGAACAGCCGTGTAGCCGTCCTTCTCAATGGTTCTCCTGGCTACAACCTTCAGGTCATCCAAGAGAAGCACAGTCACAGGTATTTGCCTTCCATCGTCATTGAACAACCGAGACATTCCTATTTTCTTTGCAATAACACCCGTACGCATAGGTTTGCTGCTCCTTATTTACTTCAAAGTTTAATTTCTACGTCGACACCTGCTGCTAAGTCAAGCTTCATAAGAGCGTCAACAGTTTGCGGGGTAGGGTCCACAATATCTAAAAGTCTCTTGTGGGTTCGCATCTCAAATTGTTCCCTACTTTTTTTGTCTATGTGTGGGCTTCTAAGAACTGTATACTTTTCTATTTTGTTAGGTAAAGGTATTGGACCGCGCACTTGAGCCCCAGTGCGCTTTGCTGTCGAAACAATTTCCTGCGTGCTGGTATCTAATACTCTATAGTCGAACGCTTTTAGCCTTATTCGTATACTTTGATTTTGCATCTAAGTTTCTCTCTATTCTATGATCTTCGATACAACGCCGGCACCAACAGTTCTACCACCTTCTCTAATAGCAAACCTTAACTTCTCTTCCATGGCTATTGGCGCTATCAATTCAACCTCAAACTTAAGATTATCTCCTGGCATTACCATTTCGGTACCAGAAGGAAGCTGAACAGTTCCAGTAACGTCAGTTGTTCTGAAATAAAATTGTGGCCGGTAATTTCCAAAGAACGGAGTATGTCTTCCCCCTTCATCCTTGGTTAGTATATAGGCTTCAGCTTCAAACTTTGTATGCGGTGTGACGGACCCAGGTTTAACGAGACATTGTCCACGTTCAACACCTTCTCGCTCAGTACCTCTGAGTAGTGCACCAATGTTGTCACCAGCTTCTCCCCTATCCAACAATTTTCTGAACATCTCCACACCAGTACAAACTGTCTTTGTGGTATCCCTAATTCCAACAATCTCTATCTCATCTCCATTATTAATCACGCCACGTTCTACTCGGCCTGTAACCACGGTTCCTCTGCCTGAAATAGAGAATACATCCTCAATAGGCATTAAAAACGGCTGATCAATTGGCCTATCAGGAGTAGGTATAGCGTCATCTACTGCTTTCATGAGCTCAGAAATCTTCTTAGAACCAATTTCTTCATCCCTATCTTCCAAAGCAGCTAAAGCCGAGCCAGAAATGATCGGAATATCGTCCCCTGGAAACTCATAGGATGACAGTAGTTCTCTGACTTCCATTTCGACAAGCTCTAATAGTTCAGGGTCGTCTACCTGATCTACCTTATTTAAAAAAACCACAAGAGCTGGAACACCAACTTGTCTTGCAAGCAAAATATGCTCCCGCGTTTGAGGCATTGGGCCGTCAGCAGCATTAACTACCAGAATAGCTCCATCCATCTGCGCAGCTCCAGTAATCATGTTTTTTACATAATCGGCGTGACCTGGACAATCTACGTGTGCGTAGTGCCTTGCATCAGTCTCGTACTCTACATGCGCTGTTGATATGGTTATTCCTCTAGCTTTTTCTTCTGGTGCATTATCAATTTGATCATATGCTCTAAAGTCACCAAACTGCTTAGTTATAGCGGCAGTAAGTGTTGTTTTCCCATGATCGACATGCCCAATCGTTCCTACATTGACGTGGGGTTTGTTTCGTTCAAATTTTTCTTTTGCCATTTTTTTCTCCTCTTCTCTAGAATTCTATTATTGACTTTAAGCAAATTTGGCTTGTATCTCTTCAGAAATATTTGAGGGCACACCCTCATACTTCTCAAAAAGCATTGTGAATTGAGCGCGTCCTGACGACATAGATCTAAGGTTATTTATGTATCCAAACATATTAGCAAGCGGTACGAGTGCGTTAACTACTATAGCGTTTCCTCTTGTTTCCTGCCCAGTAACCATACCTCTGCGAGACGTAAGATCACCTATGATATTTCCGGTATACTCATCAGGGGTTACCACTTCAACCTTCATAATTGGTTCGAGAAGTTTTGCCCCAGCCTTTTTCAAACCATCTCTCATAGCGGCTCTTGAAGCAATCTCAAATGCCAATACACTGGAGTCAACATCATGTTGAGCACCGTCAATCAATGCTACCTTAAAATCAATAACAGGGAATCCAGCCAAGGGGCCGCTGTCCATCACAGATTGGATACCCTTTTCTACTCCTGGAATATATTCCTTCGGTACCGACCCACCTACTATTTTACTCTCAAAAGAGTATCCTTCACCCGGATCGGTTGGAGATATAACCAACTTTACTCTTGCAAACTGCCCTGCTCCCCCAGACTGCTTCTTATGGGTATAATCGATTTCCGCTTCATTGCTCACTGTTTCCCTATAGGCAACCTGTGGTGCCCCTATGTTAGCCTCTACCTTAAACTCTCTCTTTAACCTATCCACTAGAATATCAAGATGCAGTTCACCCATACCTTTCATTATTGTCTGACCCGACTCTAAATCTGTCTCGACCCTAAACGATGGATCTTCTGCAGCCAACCTCTGCAATCCAGCTGACATCTTCTCTTGATCATTCTTAGTTTTTGGTTCTACAGCAATCTCAATAACAGGGTCGGGAAAAGTCATGGTCTCCAAGACAACCGGCTGGCTTGTATCACATATCGTGTCTCCCGTGGTTGTATCTTTCAAACCTGCTAGTGCAATTATATCTCCGGCATAAGCCTCATCAATTTCTTCCCTGTTATTGGAATGCATCATCATCATTCGTCCAACACGTTCTTTCTTACCTTTCGTGGAGTTTAAAAAACTATCACCTTTCTTTACAATTCCGGAATATATTCGGGTAAAAGTCAAAGATCCAACGAATGGGTCATTCATTATTTTGAAAGCAAGTCCAGAAAATGGTTGACTGTCATCTGCTGATCTCTCTAGATTCCTGATTTCACTTTCATCACCAGGCTTAAACCCCATATAGGCAGGAACATCCAACGGTCCTGGTAGATAATCAATAACTGCATTTAGCAAAGGTTGAACCCCTTTGTTTTTAAAAGCAGACCCACAAAGAACGGGCACAAATGCCATATTAAGAGTACCCTTCCTCAAGAGATCTCTTAAAGCAAATTCATCTGGTTCTTCCCCCTCTAGATATCTCTCCATTGCAGCATCGTCCATCTCGACTGCTATCTCTATCATTTCTCCTCTATACTTTTCGGCTAGTTGGAGCAAATCAGGTCTGATATCTTGGCATGTCCAGCTTGCTCCAAGGTCTTCTCCAGCCCATGTCCACTCTTTCATTGTTACGAGGTCTATTAAACCCTCAAGATTGTTTTCAGAACCGATAGGCAGTTGTACCGGGCAAGGAGTCGCACCCGTCCGTTCCTTTATCATCTTTACGCACTGAAAATAATCGGCTCCGATTTTATCCATCTTGTTAACAAAAACAATCCGCGGAACCTTATACCTATCTGCTTGCCTCCAAACAGTCTCAGTCTGCGGCTCCACTCCGGCGTTAGCATCTAACACACAGACTGCTCCATCTAAAACCGCAAGAGATCTTTCAACTTCAATCGTGAAATCAACATGTCCAGGGGTATCAATTATATTAAATCGGTGTTTTGGTGAAACGGCGTTCTCACCATCCTCTGTTCTCTCCCAAAATGTCGTGGTCGCAGCTGAAGTAATGGTGATTCCCCTCTCTTGTTCCTGCTCCATCCAATCCATGGTAGCGGCTCCATCATGGACTTCACCGATCTTATGAGATTTTCCTGTGTAATAAAGAATTCTTTCCGTGCAGGTGGTTTTGCCGGCATCTATATGGGCCATAATGCCGAAGTTCCTATAAAGATTTAAAGTGTATTCTCTAGCCATATTTTTTCTCTTTCGTTACCACCTATAATGACTGAAAGCCTTGTTAGCTTCTGCCATCTTGTGGGTATCTTCCTTC
>CABZEW010000031.1 GCA_902524845.1 uncultured Alphaproteobacteria bacterium | reverse complement strand
AAGTCATCAGAAGCAGTTACGCTAGTCAAAACAAAATCAACTTTTCCCAAGGAGAGTAAAAATGAACTATGATAAAATTTTTCAAGAGAGGCTTGAAAAGTTGAAGCAAGAGGGAAACTATAGGGTTTTCGCTGACCTTGAAAGATACAAAGGTTCCTTTCCTCGTGCAAAAAATTACGTAGGAAATAAAGAACGAGATGTAACCGTCTGGTGTTCAAATGACTATCTAGGAATGGGCCAAAATAAGGGTGTAGTTGACGCGATGCATGACGCGTTGGAACAATGTGGTGCTGGTGCCGGTGGGACAAGAAATATTTCGGGGACAAACCACTATCATGTACTGCTCGAACAGGAGCTGGCCGATTTACATGGAAAAGAATCAGCCTTACTATTTACTTCTGGCTACGTTTCGAACTGGGCTTCGCTGTCTGTTTTGGGAGCAAATTTGGAGAATTGCGTCATTTTGTCTGATGAACTAAATCACGCATCTATGATTGAGGGGGTGCGTCACTCTCGAGCAAAAAAATTAATTTGGAAGCATAACGACGTCAATAATCTCAGAGACCATCTTAAGAGCCTGGACCCTTCGGTGCCAAAAATCATTGCTTTCGAATCTGTATACTCAATGGATGGTGATATATCACCTATATCTGATATATGCGATGTCGCAGACGAATTTGGGGCACTAACATATTTAGACGAAGTGCACGCGGTAGGTCTTTATGGTGAACGAGGCGGTGGGGTGTCCGAGAGGGATGGGGTCGCTAATAGAATATCAATAATAGAAGGGACGCTAGGGAAAGCCTTTGGTGTTCTTGGTGGTTATATAACTGGCTCAAAAGAGGTTTGCGATTTTGTTAGGTCTTTCTCAAGTGGCTTCATTTTTACAACCGCGCTTCCCCCGGCAATAGCTGCCGGTGCGCTTGCGTCCATAAAGCATTTGAAATCATCTGAAATTGAAAGAGCGGATCAAAGACGAAAAGTAAAATACCTCAGAGATAAGCTTAATCAGAGTAATATTCCTCACCTAGAGAATCCGAGCCATATCGTACCAGTTATGATTAAGGATCCCGTCAAGTGTAAGATGATTAGTGATATTTTGATGAAAGATTATGGGATTTATGTGCAACCCATAAACTATCCAACGGTTCCTAAGGGGACCGAAAGGTTAAGGATAACGCCATCACCTGTTCACTCTTTTTCAGACATAGACTTCCTCGTAAGCGCTATGAACGCTCTATGGAGCCAGTGTGCCCTTTCACGCGTTGTTGCCTGAATAGACTGAATTCCTCAGTTAGCACGGGTCATAACTCCTTTTCATTTGTAAGAAAAGCTGTTTTTATATTCTTTCTATCAGCCTTCTCGAAATCAACGAGTGCCTTATCATTTTCTAGCCCAGAGATAATTCCGTAACCGAATTTTTCGTGAAACACCCGATCACCAATACTAAATGTTTTAGTCACACGGGGAGCGTTATTGAAAAAGGGAGATGGATTGCTGGTCAAATTATTTTGAAGTCTACTCCAACCTGGTGATCTGTAAAATGAAGATTCCTGTTCAAGAAAAGCCGATTGATTGACCGCATTAGAAGATTGAAATCCTGAAGGCGTCAAATCTTCAACAAAATGGTTTGGCAATTCTTTTATGAATCTGCTTTCAAGATTAAAGTTAAAATCACCAAATTTATATCTACTTTCAGCAGAGCTGATAGTACATGCAATTTTTGCTCGAGTTATTCCCACATAAGCCAACCGGCGTTCCTCTTCTAGCCCAATTTGACCATTATCATCTAATGATTTTTTATTTGGGAAAGTTTCTTCCTCCCAGCCGGGTAGATATATCTGCTTAAATTCGAGGCCTTTGGATGCATGAAGGGTCATTAAAGAGATTTTGTCAGGGTTTCTGTCAACCTGATTTTCCATGACCAATGAGACATGATCGAGAAAGCTTTGGAGATCAGAAAAATCACTCAAGCTTGATACTAATTCTTTCAGATTCTCCAATCGACCTTCCGACTCTGGTGTTTGTTCATTTTGAAGCATATCGGTGTACCCAGACTCATCCAAGACTTGTTCAACAAGATCAATGTGGTTTTTTTCACTGGAAAAGCCCCCATCGCGCCAAATCTCTAGCATATCAAGAAAGCGGCCCAAGTTTTCTTGTATTTTCTTACTGAGCAAGTTGAACCTTAACGCATGACGTATAGAATCTAACAAGCTGAAATTGTTTTCTCTAGCGATATTATGTAACTGTTGTAGAGACCTCTCTCCTACACCTCTTTTGGGGACATTAATTATTCTTTCCAAAGCTAGGCTGTCGGTGTCAGAGTTTATTATTCTTAGGTAGGCAATTGCATCCTTAATCTCTTGCCGATCAAAAAAACGAGTGCCGCCTATTATAATGTGAGGAATATCTCTTCTGAGAAGCAAATCTTCAAAATCTCTAAATTGCCATGTTGCCCTAAACAATATAGCGATATCAGAAAACTTTAAATTTTCAGATCTTACTTGGTTGTGAATATCATCGCATATCCAAGATACTTCATCTTTTCCATCGATATGTTTTATTAGCTTTACTTTGTCTCCCACATTTGAGTCAGTCCATAAGGTTTTTCCTAATCTTCCCTGATTGCTCTCTATTAAACCACTTGCTGCTCCAAGAATATTGGAAGTTGATCGATAATTTTGTTCTAATCTGATGACAGTAGCGCCTGGGAAGTCTTTTTCAAATTTTAGAATATTTCCTATTTCTGCCCCTCTCCATCCATAAATAGACTGATCATCATCACCCACGCAGCAGATGTTTTTACTTCCCTGCGCTAACAATCTAAGAAGAAGGTATTGGGCCATATTAGTATCCTGGTACTCATCAACAAGGATATATTTAAATAAATTGTGATAATTTAATAAAAGCGCATTGTCTGCTTTGAGAATTTCTATGACATGTAGAATTAAGTCACCAAAATCAACGGCATTCAGTGTACGTAAACGAGACTGATAAATCTCATAAAGCTTCTTTCCTTTCCCATCGAATTGCAAGTCGTCTTCCGGAATGTTTTGATATGTCAAAGCCTTATTTTTCCATTGATCGATGATGTAAGCGAGCAATCGAGGAGGCCATTTTTTTTCATCAATTGCTTCAAGTTTAATTACTTGTCGCAATAAACGAATTTGGTCATCTGTATTGATTATTGTAAAGTTGGAGTTTAAGTGTACCTTTTCAGCATGTCTTCGAAGAATCTTTACGCATATAGAATGGAAAGTGCCTATCCATTTAAGACCCCCAGAAAGACTTCCAATATGTTCTTCAATCCTGAATTTCATTTCATTTGCAGCTTTGTTCGTGAAAGTAACGGCAAGAATGTTGTGAGACCTGACATTGAGACTTTTTATCAAATAGGCTACTCTAGCTGTTAGGGCCTTTGTTTTTCCTGTTCCAGCACCTGCTAAAACGAGCACAGGTCCATCGGTTTGACGAACCGCCTTCTCTTGTTCGCTGTTGAGTTCGCCTAGATATGAAATATTTAACATGTTAATGTAATTAACAATCCTCAATTACTTAATCAAACGAAACTTTGATAAATACGTTTTCCTTAAGGTATGCCCAATCATTATTTTATTTGTTTTTAATGGTTTTCCATGTATAAAACAATCTGATGCGGGCGTAGCTCAGGGGTAGAGCGTTACCTTGCCAAGGTAAATGTCGTGAGTTCGAATCTCATCGCCCGCTCCAGCGTACTTGACAAACAGAGAGATTTTTTTGCTAAGGCATAAGTACTGGCGTTTAGCATTTGACTTTCATATTGATTTTTGTCTAAAAGAACTTATCTCGCCAAGTTAACGAGATACACAGAAAAGTAAATTAATAAAACTTACGAGAATATTATGATTATTGGAGCCTTAAAAGAAAATAAAAAAGATGAGAACCGTGTAGCCCTTACGCCGGAAAGCGCTCAACTTTTAGCAAAGTTAGGACATAAGTGCGTAATTGAAAAGGGTGCGGGCGCTGGGTCGGGCTTTCCTGATGTTGACTATAAGGCAGTCGGTGTAAAAGTTTTGGCTTCAGGCGATGTTATTAAAAATAGCGAAGCATTGATAAAAGTTAATCAGCCTACTTCTGCTGAAATAAAAAAATTCAAAGCCGGTCAGGTTTTAATAACATTCATTTGGCCAGCTCAAAATCCTCAACTTGTGAAAGACCTGAATAAAAAAAAGGTAACTGCTCTTTCTATGGATATGATCCCAAGAATAAGCAGAGCTCAGAAAATGGATGCCCTTTCTTCTATGGCTAATATAGCAGGATATAGAGCTGTTATAGAGGCTGCAAATAATTTTGGTCGATTTTTTACGGGGCAAATAACGGCTGCGGGTAGAGTACCGCCTGCAAAGGTTCTTGTCATAGGAGCAGGGGTTGCTGGGCTCGCTGCTATTGGAGCGGCTCAAGGCTTAGGGGCGGTAGTAAGAGCATTTGATGTTAGGCCAGAGGTTGCGGAACAAATCGAGTCCATGGGGGGAGAATTTTTATTTCTTGATTTTGATGAAAGCAGTTCAACCGAGGGAGGTTATGCAGCACCTTCAAGTCCTGAATTTAGAAAAAAACAATTGGAATGTTTCCGCGAGCAAGCCCCCGATATAGATATACTGATAACCACTGCTTTGATTCCCGGAAGAGATGCTCCAAAGTTATGGTTGAAAGATATGGTATCTAAGATGAAGCCGGGTTCGGTAATCGTCGATCTCGCGGCTGAAAAAGGCGGAAATTGTGATCTAACAAAGCCAGATCAAAAAATCGTAACAAAAAATGGAGTGACGGTGATCGGTTATACAGACTTTCCGAGTAGGATGGCAAAACAATCATCATCTCTTTATGCCAATAATGTTAGACACCTTTTTGATGATCTGACCCCAGAAAATAATGGAAAAGTAGTTATTAATTTAGAGGACGACGTTATAAGAGGGGCTCTTGTAACGCATGGTGGAAAAGTAATGTACCCTCCTCCAGCTCCTAAAGTAAAAGCGGTACCAACCACACAAAGCAACAAGTTGTTGGAAAAAACTCCGGATCAACAAAAAACAGAAGAAGCAGTTGCTGTTAGAAAAGCTGGCACCTTTCAAGTTGGGATGTTAATTCTGGGAGGTCTGATTATAGGCCTCTTAGGCCAATATGCACCCCCAGCGTTCATGCAACATTTTATAGTTTTCGTGCTATCTTGCTTTGTTGGATTTCAGGTGATTTGGAATGTGAGTCATGCACTGCATACGCCGCTGATGGCTGTGACTAATGCGATATCCGGAATTATTGTTGTAGGGGCACTTTTACAAGTCGGGTCGACTAATTTTGTAGTGGAAGTACTGGCTAGTATTTCAGTTTTGATTGCAACGATAAATATTGTGGGTGGGTTTCTTGTTACCAAGAGAATGCTTGCCATGTTTCAAAAAAGTTAAGAGGTCCTTCTATGCTAAGTACAGAGTTAGTAACTGCCGCGTATATCGGTTCAAGCGTACTGTTTATTCTTTCTTTAGGTGGGTTAAGTAATCAAGAAAAGGCAAAGAGAGGGGTATGGTTCGGCATCGTAGGAATGGCTATAGCTATTTTGGCAACTGTCCTCGGACCAGAAATGAGCTTATCTCCGTATCTAATCCCAAGTCTTATTGTGGGCTCAATTATTGGATTAATTGTTGCCCAAAGAGTTCAAATGACAGGGATGCCCGAATTGGTCGCTGCATTACATTCTTTCGTCGGTTTAGCAGCGGTGTTCATCGGTTTAAACCAAGAAATCAATCCTATGAAATCTTATTTTGGAGCTGATAAGGTGATACACGATACGGAAGTATTCCTTGGTGTTTTTATTGGGGCTATTACTTTTACGGGATCTGTAATCGCTTATGGAAAGCTTGCCGGAAGCATTACTGGTAAAGCTGTTATTTTGCCCGGGCGACACCTTCTAAATATACTAATGGTTGTAGTTTGTTTAGTTCTTGGTTGGATGTACTTAAATGATTTGGGCTGGACATATCTCGATCAAACAAGCATTTGGACATTGTTAGCTATGACTTTTATCGCGTTTGTCATAGGAGCTCATCTGGTTTTGGCTATTGGTGGTGCCGATATGCCGGTTGTAGTATCAATGTTAAATAGCTACTCAGGATGGGCCGCTGCTGCTACTGGTTTTATGCTAGGCAACGACCTACTAATTGTAACCGGAGCTCTCGTCGGTTCTTCTGGAGCCATTCTCTCCTACATTATGTGTAAAGCGATGAATAGAAATTTTGTTTCTGTCATATTAGGAGGATGGGGAGGGGGTGGTGAGCCACTAGCTGACATAGAGGGAGAAATGGTCGCTACTGATAATGACTCTGTTGCAAGTATGCTCGAAAACTCAAAAGACATAATTATTGTTCCAGGCTACGGCATGGCCGTTGCCCAAGCCCAGTCATCTATATCAGAGCTTACTAAGCGGCTCCGCAACAAAGGTAAAAACGTCAGATTTGCTATTCACCCGGTGGCGGGAAGGTTGCCTGGTCATATGAACGTTCTATTGGCTGAGGCGAAAGTGCCATATGACATAGTGCTTGAAATGGACGAAATAAATCAAGATTTTCCTGAAACAGACGTTGTCATAGTAATCGGGTCAAATGATATAGTTAACCCCGCTGCTCAAGACGATCCTAACAGTCCTATTGCTGGAATGCCTGTCCTTGAAGTATGGAAGTCTAGGAATGTGATTATTTCAAAACGCGGTAAAGGTACTGGTTATTCTGGGATCGAAAATCCACTGTTTTACAAAGAAAACAGTAGGATGCTTTATGGAGACGCAAAAAAATCAGTAGATGAGTTATTAACGAAAATCAGCTAAAAACAAAAATTTTGTTGTAGCTCTTTCTCTCTTTCTTTTTTTCCATTTTTTAAGATAAGAGCGGTGTCTCGAAATAGTAAAGTAGCTTTCTCTTAAATCCTGCACGCGCGTGGATTTAAAAATAGTGTGCCTATTTCTTCGAGAATCTCTGCAATCCTACATTATGCAAGGCCACCACTGCCCCGTCATTAGCGGGTCAACAAAGCTATGCGAGTTATCGGGTATTTCTCGATCATATTTCAGCTGCGAAAGTCTAGACGCCCAACTTTGCTTGCTTAAAATTAGGGAAGAGTTACTTCCCATTATGTCAGGCCAACAAAAATTACTAATTTTACTAAAACTTCTTCAGTTTTGAGGAAAAGTCTTTTTGAGCCATCCATGAAGTTTATCCACGCTATCAATTAAAAATGGAGTGTGGGCACTTAGATCTTTTTCGTTAGCAGTTCCTGACAGCACACCAAGACAAGGCATGTTTATTCTATTTGCAGCAACTAAGTCGTAAATACTGTCGCCAATCATCAGTACTTCTTGAGGTAATAAATTTGTTTTTCTTAAAAAAGCCTCTAGCTGGCCAGACTCTGGCTTAGACCCATAGCCACTATCATAGCCGATTATCATATCAAAATATTGAGTTAAATTATGCTGTTTAAGATGGTTAATTGCATTATTTTCACTGTCATTTGTTACCAAGCCAAAAGTGATTGTATTTAAACTAGAAAATAATTTATGCAGATCGGTCAAAGGTACTTGTTTAGCATCACTAGAATTTTCAAATAGGCCGCTATGAATAGCAGTTTTAGTTATTCGTGGAAATAGTCGAGAAATTGCATCTACGACCTCATCTACGGAGCCATGAACAAAAATGCTTTCTCTCAAAAATTTAGAAGAAGCTAAGTCAAAGTGTATTGCATCAGCCAACTTTGTTATTTCGAGATTATGTTCTTTACTGAAGTTGGTAACAAAAATATTTGCCCACTCTGACCATGACCTTTGAATATCAAATAAAGTGCCATCTTTATCAAAGATAATGCCTCTAATTTTCAATATCTTCAGCCTTCTAAACAGTTAATCAATCTTGAAACTAAATCGTCCCATGAAGTTGGCTCTATAGAAGCCCCCACCGCCTTTGGCATATAAGGCTTTATCAAATCACAAACTGAAAAATGAACACACACTGTGCTTGGGTTATCGTTATTCACGCTTTCTACTTGATAGGGGTTGTCATCAATAAAAAATGAATCTGCTTTATGTTTTTTAAGAATCTCCTTAACAGCCGGCCCCTTCATGCCCTCATTACTTATCAATGGATAATCCATCCCAATGTTCTTAAGGTTCAGTACCCTATCATTATGAACGGAGTGAGGTACATTACTTAAAATTATTATTTGGGCATACGCTTTAAGTTTCTTTAATGCTTCGGGAGCACCTTTTGCAGCAGGTTGGTTTTTTGTTTCTTCATGTATAAATCCCCATACAAGATCTTTTGCTGTATCTGGATCAGCCACATCATCTGTTTCTGCTTTTTTTATTGCATTATCCAAACGATAACCATTTAGGTGTAAGCGATGGTTGTGTTTTTTTAAATATGTAGAAAAAGGCTCTGCGAAGTGAACGAGCACTTCATCGGCGTCAAAAATCATTAGAGGAAGGGTGGGATCAATATTCAGGCCCGAGATTTGTTTTTTTGTATTTGGTGTCATTAGCTTAAATAAGTTCAAAAGTTATCTTTTTTTTAGGCTAGATAACGAAAAATGCAATACAATACTTAGGTAAACTAAATGAAAGAATGTAAAAGATGAATGATAACGTAGATGTACCAATCCGTGACGCAGCAACAGTTATCCTCTTGAGGCAAAAAAAAGGCAGTACTTATGTATTAATGGGACAAAGAGGAAACAAGGCAGCTTTCATGCCCAGTAAATATGTTTTTCCGGGAGGTGCTGTTGATGAAGACGATTCTAATGTTGAGTTATTTAAAAGTATTGATAAAAAAGGTATCGATCTACTTCATCAATACTCAGAAAAGAAAATTGCTAAAGAACTTAGCGTAGCTGCAATAAGAGAATTATGGGAGGAAGCTGGTTTGCGATTATGTGCAAAAGTAGATGCAGTTGGAAAGATAAGCCCTGGCTGGGAGGATTTTTGTAATGATTGTTATTCGCCTGATGCCAGCAATCTGGAATACATATTCAGAGCCATAACACCTCCAGGAAGACCACGAAGATTTGATGCACGTTTTTTTATATGTAGAGCGGAGAATGTTTATGGGAGTCTTGACGATTTTTCGTCTGCCTCGACTGAACTAAGTCATTTACAATGGATTGATATTGATAACGTAAAGAGTCTCAACCTACCTTTTATAACTGAGGTTGTCCTTAACGAGGTCAAAGAAATTATTAAAGATGGACCAAACAAAAAAGGGGTTCCCTTTTTTAAACATGGTGCCTCTTCCGATTTTATTTTTATAAGCTAAAAATGGTTATTGACTAATCGTATTAGTTTTAATATTCAGTAGCGAACTAAGGAATTTTATTATGGCTAAACCCTCAACAATAAAGATTAGACTCAATTCTACCGCAGATACTGGGCATTTTTACGTAACAAAGAAAAATTCTAGGACTATGACCGAAAAGATGGTCGTAAAAAAGTTTGATCCAGTAGTTCGGAAGCACGTGGATTATAAAGAGGGTAAAATAAAGTAGGGCAGCAATAATTCATACGGTTATAGCCACCCTGAAAAATTTTAGTCTCTGTTCCCCATGAACTGAAGAAGAAACATAAACATATTTAAAAAATTTAGATATAGAGACAAAGCGCCCATTATCCCCATCTTTTCTGCGTAATCTTCGCCATAGGCAGACCTATATTGTAAATATGTATTTTTAATATTTTGAGTATCGTATGCAGTTAATCCCGCAAATATCAAAACTCCTATTGCTGATATTGCGAGATGCATCACTGGACTTTGAAAGAACCAGTTTGCAATAGAAGCTATTATTATACCAATCAAGCCTATGAATAAAAAGCTTCCTAACGCAGATAAATCTCTTTTGGTAGTGTATCCATAGAGACTAAGCGCACCAAAGGCAACTGCCGTAGTGAAGAAAGTTTGTGCAATTGATATAGCTGTATATGCCAAGAAAATATAAGAAATTGATAATCCAATTAATGCGGCAAATAGCCAGAAAACTAGCTGAGCTGTCTGAGTTCGCATACTGTGAATCTTAGCGCTAAAAATAAACACTACGCCAAGTGGTGCGAGCATTACAACCCACTGTAACCAGGTTCCAAATATAGCCATTACCAATGCTGGTGTGGTACCTACCGCGTAGGCTACTGCTCCAGTGATCAACATCGCTAATGACATTAATCCATAAACTTTGTTCATGTGGGCTCTCAGCCCCACGTCTATGGATTGAGATGTATCTACATATGATTTTGCAGTTTGATATTCTGCCATTTTACTAACCCCTAATTAGTTATTGTGTAAAGTATTTCTCAATATCTGATAAATAAGATTTTTTTTCAAGCATTCAATGAATATTTGATTAAAAATTTGCTAATAAAATGGTAGAAAGTAGCAGGCAAACAGCCAAGTTACGCAAATGGGGTCAAAAATCTTTACTGAACAAGAGAAGCAAAGTCTTTTTAAAGATGCCATAGATATCGTCTTCGAGGCTGGAAAAATAGCAAATAGTTATTTTAAAAAAAATCTAATTATCAACAACAAGGAAGAGAGTGTTTTTAATCCAGTTACCATTGCGGATAAATCGGTGGAAAAAAAAATAAGAGAAATGCTTGAAAAGTTATACCCATATGACGGAATTGTTGGGGAAGAGTATGGCAAGAAACAGGGCTTAACTGATTTCACTTGGATTATTGATCCTATAGATGGAACAAAAGCTTTTATTTCGGGTATTCCAACGTGGGGCATCCTACTATCGTTGATAAAAAATAATAAGTCGGTTTTAGGCGTAATTTACCAGCCATTTACAGGCGAGCTTTTTTGGGGCGGGTTCGGTCAAAGTTTCAAGAAAACGAGCATCAAAAAAGGTAATCCACAAGCCATAAATGTGAGAAAATGTGAAGATATCAGCAATGCAATTGTGGCCACTTCGTCGCCTATAATATCGAGCCAAAAATTCCAAAATGGTTTAGCTGAAATAATGAAGCGTTCGAAGTTAGATAGATACGGATTAGACTGTTATGCGTATGCTATGCTAGCTGATGGAATTATTGATGCTGTAATAGAATTCGGGCTCCACGAATATGATATCAGAGCTCCCGAAGCAATAGTCCTATCTGCCGGGGGAATAATAAGCAATCTCGACGGTTCTTATCCATTAACAGGAGGCAATGTAATAGCCTCAGGTGATGTTAGAATACATGATCAAATGATTAAAGTTTTAAACATTTAAGATTTCTCACGTGAGTTTGAGAAATTTATGTATTAAGTTCAAAACTTTGCTTCTAATTTCCTCTTTTTCAATCAAGAGTTCATGTTGAGCTTTTTCTATTTTTTCTGTCTCTATGAATTTATGCCTTCTAACAAAGCGCAGCACTGCATTATTGTCAGTTATTCGTTCTTTTTCAGCAAGCAATACCAGTATTTTGCTATTTGGTAAATCAGCCAAACTTAGTTCATCGATCTCCTTTAGAATTGCAATCAAGTAACCTAAGGTTGGAGTACCGCTGTGAAGTTTCGTATTTTCCCTCAGTATAGTTTGTAGGCGATTAAACTGTTTTTTGTCAGTAGTAAGAGTATTTACTTTGAAATCTACCGTTAGAGAATATGGTTTGTATTTTTTTGGGTTCTTGCTAGTAACTTTTGTCATTCCCAAAAGATGCAGTACTTTTTCGCATTTAATAAGTAATTGTTTTAGAGGTCTTGGCAATGATCTTACATTACCCCACAGTGGAGATAAAAAAATATAACTATTAAAACATTCCGGTTCCAAAATAAGTCTTCGTAATCCCAGAAGACAACCTAGCGAGTGAGCAACTAAGTGCCACGGTTTTTTTAAATTTTTTTCTTTTGCTAAACTAATCACAACATCTAAGTCTAACTGATACTCTGCTGCACTGGAAATATGCTGAACTTTAGGTCTAGAAGGGAATGGTCTATCAGAAAGTCCCCAGCCTCGCCAATCAAGCGTTATTAAGTTGAACCCTTTTTTTAAAAAAAACTCAAATGTTTCCGAATACTTTTCTATGAACTCACGATGACCAGTTAAGAAAAAAACTGTCCCCTGGACCTTATCTTTTTTTGACTTCCAAAATGCTATCCGTAACTTTCGTCCATCTTCGGATCTTTTAAATATGGTGTGCTCATTCTCGAGTGAGTATTTCTTGAGCAATGTATCCATAGGTTTTTTAGGCTAGAATACCGCTCAATTCCATAGCCGCACTCATTGACCCTTCAACCTTAAGTGACCCAGTCATGTAAGCCTCTGTCGCGTTGATATCTCTATCAAGGATTTTTGTAAATACATCCAGAGAAGCGATCAATGTACAATCAGTTTCTTCGTCAGATACTCTTACCCCCTCACTATCCACAACTATAGAGCCCTCATTTTCGATCTTAAACTTGACACTTGAATCAAAATCTGCGCCGGCCATTTTATCATTTATTCTTTCAACAGCCTTTTCTAATATTTCGCTCATAATGTTCTTTCTTAAATTAAAATGTTATTCTTTTGATTATCAGACTATTATAATATAGCTGTTTAGCATCGGTATTCCAAACTATACTTGAAAATCTTTAACCTCTCAAACATAAGCTAGTTTACTATGAATTTCAAACCCAGCAATAATAGTTCTTCTATATGTAGGGCAATTCTAGGCCCAACTAACACTGGCAAAACGTATTATGCATTAGAAAGAATGGTGTCCTACAAAAATGGAGTTATAGGGGTGCCTTTAAGGCTTCTGGCACGAGAAATATATGATCGGCTTGTAGTATTAAAAGGAGCAGAAAACGTAGTTCTTAACACGGGTGAAGAAAAAATACGAGGAAAATATGAGCGATATTGGGTTTGCACCACTGAGGCCATGCCTGTAGAGCAATCATTTGAGTTTGTAGCAGTAGATGAAATTCAATTATGTGCTGATGCCGAAAGAGGTCATATATTTACCAACAGATTATTAAATTCACGTGGACTTTTTGAGACACTATTTTTGGGATCAGCTGTAATGCAGAATTTAGTAAAAACTGTGATCCCAGATATTGAAATAGTTAGTAGAGATAGACTTTCAAAGTTAAGTTATTCTGGAAAGAAAAACATATCCAAATTGGGCCCAAGATCGGCAGTGGTAGATTTCTCAGTTGACAAAATCTACGAGATTGCGGAGCAACTAAAAACATCTAAAGGTGGGGCAGCGGTAGTATTAGGAGCGCTTTCTCCCAAGACAAGAAATGCTCAGGTTGAGTTGTATCAAAACGGAGATGTTGATCATATTGTGGCCACGGATGCAATAGGCATGGGATTAAATTTGTCAGTAAATAATGTTTATTTTGCCGCTATGCAAAAGTTCGATGGACGTCATATTAGACCGCTGAACACATTAGAAGTTGCTCAGATTGCTGGTCGTGCAGGACGTTATACTACAGATGGATTCTTTGGTGAAACTGGAAGCTTAAAACAAATCGGAGAAATGTTGACAAATGAAGTTGAGAATAACATTTTCCCATCGTTAAGAAAAATTAAGTGGCGAAATTCTGAACTTGAGTTTCATAATATTGGCTCATTAGTCAACTCACTTGATTTGATGGCAAATGAAATTTATCTTGAACGCTCTCAAGATGGATCTGATGTAAGTATTTTAAAGTTTATAAAGCTAAACGACCCTGATCTTTTAAAAGAATTGAATGAAGATGACGTTAAACTGTTGTGGAAAGTGTGCCAAATACCCGACTTTAGGAAAATTTCTAATCAAGATCACGCTAATCTCATAATGAAAATTTTTAACTTTATTAGAACTAAAGGTATCATTCCCTCAAATTGGCTTGCAATGGAAATCGATCGTCTAGATAATATTCAGGGTGATATCGATGTTCTATCCAAGAGATTATCCTTCATCAGAACTTGGTCATTTGTTGCCAACATCAATAAATGGTTATTAGATAGTGAACATTTTGTAGGTATTGCCAGAAGTGTTGAAGACAAGTTATCAGACGCGTTGCATCTAAAACTTACGCAACGATTTGTTGACCTAAGGAGGTCCGTATTGATAAAAAAGGGAGTGGCAGAAAATTTTAATAAAAACGATTTTGAATTGCGAGAAGATAGTTGCGTTTATATTAAAGGGCATTTGTTTGGCAAGATGAATGGTTTTGCGTTTAATCTTTCCGGAGGAGAGACGGTTGCAGAGAGTAAGAAGTTGATGCAGATTGTAAGACCTTTTTTGCATCAACATCTTAAAGGGCTAGTAAAGAAGTTTTACGAAACTTCAGAAAATGAAATTACACTTGACATCAATGGGCAAGTAATATGGCGTGATAGTAAGGTCGGTTACTTAGAAAAAGGTCAAGATATATATGCGCCAAAGGTAAAATTAATAAAGACAGATGAGCTTGATAAAAGCAACCTGGAAAAAATTCAAAGAAAGCTCGATATTTTTATAGCAAATAAAATTGAAGCCCTAATGCCCAATCTTTTAAGTCTAAGAAATAGTTTGGAATTCAGTGGCGCAGCAGCCGGGCTTGTTCACATATTTCTCAATAATCTTGGAATTGTTATGAAATCGGAGGTTATAGAGCAATTCAAAAGTATTGATAATGACATTAAAGCCAAACTTAGAAACTCTGGCATAAGATTCGGGTACAAAACAATTTACGATGCGACACTTCTTAAACCAGAAGCTTCAAAAGTAAGAGTTTCATTGTTTAATGCATTTCATAATGACACCGAAACGAAAGTAATACAACCTGCTCCAGGCCTTGTTACTGTTGAATATGACAAGTATATATCTAAGCAGCAATATTTGGTTGCGGGTTTCTTTGTGGCTGGTAGTAGGGCTATTAGAATAGATATGCTGGAAAGGCTTTATTTCTTATTCAAAGAATATTCAAAGGATGAGTGGATAGTGATTCAACCAACGATGTTGTCAATTACTGGGTTACGGGTGGAAGACTTTGCGGCGCTTGTTAAAAGCCTTCGATATGAGTTAAAATACAAGAAGGTAGAGAAAAGTAATGAAGCGATCACTCTCGAAAAAGAGAATGAACACTATAAGATTATGTTTAAAAAACAGTCAGTAAACAAGAAAGTAAAACAAATGAAAAACTATGACAGCTTTAAAAAGGGAAGGAGGAATAGAGAAAAGAATAAAACGAAAGATAATACCCCCATAAGTGACTCTCCCTTCTCTTCCTTGAAAGCTTTACTTGAAAATTGACCTTTATTGAAAAATCATGCTTGTCTGAATGTCGATTAGACTCATGGTTATGGGCAGCTCGCTTTTATAAAACTAGAAATTTAGCAGCGTTAAATATAAAAAAAGGTTTAGTACGCATATACGGAAAAACCACAACAAAGCCTGCCTCTCTATTAAACATTGGAAGTCAGTTAGTTATCGAGCAAGATTTAGAAAAAAAAACAATCATGGTTAAAGAAATAGCTGTTAAAAGAGTTTCTTTCGAAAAAGCCAGAAAATTCTATGATGTGATATCAAAAGACAGTAAGGAAGCTGCGACCTTTTTTCGCGCTAAAGTGAGATATAAACCTGATAAGAAGTTACGGAGAAATTTAAAGGCGCTGAAAGAAAAATTACACTTTCTTTCCGTTGATTAATTCCTATTATATTAATTAGATTGATCAGGGAGAACCAATTGACATACATAGTCAATGATAAGTGTATAGGGTGTAAATATACAGACTGTGTCGATGTTTGCCCAGTAGATTGCTTTTATGAAGGTGAAAATATGCTTGTAATTCATCCAGATGAATGCATTGACTGTGGTGTTTGTGAGCCGGAGTGCCCAGCAGATGCGATTAAGCCTGATACCGAACCAGACGCGGCTGAATGGGTTGAGTTTAACAGAAAATATTCTGAGCAGTGGCCAAATATCACAATAAGAAGAGACCCATTACCAGAAGCAGAAAAGATGGATGGTGAGTCAGAAAAATTTGAAAAGTTCTTCTCTGAGAAACCTGGAGAAGGAGATTAAATTTAGGTAGCTATTTTTTCTCCAGCGTGTTAATAAAACTTTTTCTGATTGTGGTGATTTTTAAATGGACAGTGAAGTATCAAAAGTTGACTTTCAAATAAATGATTTTGTGGTTTATCCTTCACACGGGGTGGGACGTATCGTAAATGAGGAAGTTCAAAATATTGCAGGCTTTGAGCTCAAAATGTACGTCCTTACTTTCGATAAGGATAAAATGACTCTAAAGGTTCCAAAGGATAAAATAGCGTCAACTGGAATGCGTAAGTTATCTAGCGCAAACACCATTGGTAAGGCGTTGCAGGTGATAGGCGGCAAAGCCAAGGTCAAGAGAGCAATGTGGTCTCGACGTGCGCAAGATTATGAACAGAAAATAAATTCGGGTGAACTTATTTTAATTGCAGAGGTAGTAAGGGATCTTCATCGAAATGATGAGCAAAGAGAGCAATCTTATTCAGAAAGACAGCTCTATGAAGCGGCCTTAGAACGACTAACGAGGGAAATAGCGGCTGTTGATGGAGTTGAGGAAAAAACAGCGCAAAAAAAAGTAGATAAGGTGCTCGACGGCAAAGCTGCTTAAATTTATCAATAACCCGTCATTTCTAAATAACCGACACCGGACAAATCGCCACTAAATGAAATTGGTCCCTCCCAGTAAGGAAAGCTGGTCTCCATCCAGGAGTTTATGTTTAGAGCTTCAGTGTTGATCGTAAACTTATCATGACCAAGAACTACGATCTTCCACTGAGTTGGGATCCTTCTTCCCTTTATTATGGAATAACCTGTCTCCTTAAGTTGAAAATCAGTAGAGCTTAAGGGTCTTTTAGTGCCATTTTTGTTGATCCATGATCCTGACATAAAATCAGATCCATTATCATGTCGTACTTTAAAGAGCATGACTTTTTCCCCATTATCAAGGTGTAAAGAAAACCAATCCCATCCGAGTTGGTTTTCGTTGAGTAAGTTACTTGACCATTCACGGTCTAACCAGCCAACTCCCTCTACAATATGTTGCTGTCCATTCAAATTCACCCACCCTTGCACCGAATAGAATGGTTGGCTGTAATAGTGAGAAGCGGCTCTTTTTTCTGATTTTTTACTGAAACCTTTCTCACCTTGCAGAACTGGGGGAATGTTAGCTGAGAGTTGTAAAGAATAAGAGAACTCAACACTGCTAGACTCTAGTTTGATATTTCCTAGTTCATTATCGCCTTTCATACTCCAATTGTCGATCCAGGCTTTAAATGGACTTAGTGTAACCCCTGCCTGACCAGTGCTTTCCCTGGCAAAACGTTCTTCAGAATAATGCAAAGTTTCCGTGGTTATAGCGCTATGGGCCATCCAGAACCCGTTTAGCCTTTTGGTGGTTTCTCTAGAATCTGGTTTCAGATTACTCTTGAATAGTGTCCATTGTATGCCCAAGTTATCAATAGATTTAGATTTTAGGTTTGCCGTGAAATACCACCATTCAATTCTAAAGTTTTCATGTGGTCCGTGATCTCTTGGAAAAACAATCTGATAGCTTGGATCAGCTACATTGAATTGACGGTACTTTTCGGTGGCCATAGCATTAAAACCAACTAAGCATAAACAAAAGAAAAATCCAAATAATTTCATATTCATGACAATCTATAAATTCCTTACATCAAATTTTGATTGCGGTTTCACGCTTGAGCTGCTGAGGGATAAAATTGTGGATAAAATGGAAGCCAAAACGGCAATAATCCAGATTTTCATCCAATAATCTGGAAAAATCTGTAGAGGTATTCTCCAGCCAAAAAAATTCGGGTTAATTACCTCTGACAAGATTAACGCTATAATTACCCCCATGCCTATCGAAAAAAAACTTACTGTATTTGTTAAAATAAATATCTTCAATAACTCTAATCGTAGAACCCGGTTACTAGAAAAGCCAATTAGATAGAGCGGTAACAGATCCTTCCTTCTCAATTTATTCACGCTTATTAGATTCGCGTAAAGCGTGAGAGAGGCAACAAGCAATGTAATTAGGGCGAGTTGATAGCTAATTTTAAAGGTATTATCAAAGATCTCCAACGAAATTTTCCTTACTTGTTGAGGGTTGATGATTGTCTCTGAAATAATGCCAACATTCGACGTCAATTCGTTGAAAAAGTTTAAACGGGCTTTCGGGTCAAATTTCACCGCTATGGTGTTTGGTACCTGAGATGAAAAAAATGTTTTGTAAAGATTAAGTTGCATCATCAACTGATTATTAGGGTTTCCATAATCGGCGTAAATTCCTCCCACCCTAACACTCAGCTTTTTATCATTAATCTCTAACTCTAAAAAATCGTCTAACTTTATTTTCTCTCTGATAGAGAACTGTTCGTTTATAAATATCACGTCACTAGTTCTAACTTCCTTCCAAGCATTTTTAGTATGCTCTAATAAGGGCCAATTTTCTTCATACACAACAGATGGTTTAAACCCATAGATCTCAACTGACTTAGTACCATACCGCCCTTCGTTTCTTATGATCGGATATAATTCACCATCATATTTTTTAACAATTGCCTGTATTTTATTAAGAGTTACTTTGTTGGTAATATTGATGTAATAGTCTGCAAATATTCTATTCTCTAACCATTCGACAAATGTTGATTTAAAGCTTGTTACCATTCCATGAACACCGACGTTAATTGAAAGAGCTAAAAAAAAGGCAATATAGCCGGCAATAAGAAGTGTTCCGAATTTTTGAGTGTCTCTCAAAAGCCAAAAAAAGAGAGTATATTTCCTTGGCAGAAATCTTGCAGCAAAGGAGACAAACAGTTTAATGAGGAAAGGCAGCATAAAACAACCAGTAACAATTATTGAACCGAGGAATAGGAAGTTAGCGATTTTTATATTGGATGATATAGTGAGGAAGTAGAATATAAAAATCAAAAGTAAAAGTATTGCCGAAACAAATATTGAGTGTCTTTTTCTCCAGTGATTATTCTCTATATCTTTAGGTTCTATTGGCTTTAAATTATCGAGCTTAAAAATTGCCTTTGAGCAAGCTAATAAAGTCCCTAATCCAGCGATCAATACGCTGTAAAAGAACCACCTAATTGAGAGGTCAATTTTCCCATCTACAGGGCTGTTATAAAGCGTCGATATCGTATTGTTTATGTCAGGTAGAAGTTCTCGGGCTAGCAGAAAACCACCAAATGCCCCAAGCGAACCAGAAAACAAAGCAATTAAAAGCAACTCGATTGAAAGACATAAATTTATTAGCATCCTTTCCACACCGACCACCTTCAAAGTTTTTATTGTTAAGCTTCTTTGGTCATATGCCATACCGATGCTGGTATATACTATAAACATACCAACAAAAAAGGATAGAAAGCCAAAAGCTCTTAGGTTAAATGTAAAACTTTCTGAAATAAACTCGAATTCCCCATCACTATTATCATCAATTAAAATTAAATTTTTAATTATAAGCTTGTCAGGGGAACCTATACTTCGGTTTACGTATTCTAAATAAGTAAACTTTCCTTCCATATTTAAAAAGCGTTGTACCGAGCTAACGTCGCCTACCAAAGTATCGACGGGCAATTGCTCATTTTCTATCATTGAAAAATTAGAAAGCCGATCTTTGGTCTTTTTAAAAGTTTCACTGGAGCCAAATATTATATCCTTACCATTTTCCTGCATTTCCCAAAAGTTTCTCGTTTTGAGATTTTTCTGACTACTAAATATATTTTTTTCAGCTGCTAAAAAATCGATACCTAAAATAGTTACATTTGACTTTTTTAAAGCTGCTCTAATCACAGGATTAACCAGCCACCCATCCAGTCGTAATTGCACATAATCGGCCTGACGTACGTAACGGTTCTCTCTGTCGATTATAATTGGTTTGAAAGCAGATTGTAAAAGTTGGATAGATCGTTTTTGAGCTTTTATAGTTTGATTATTTACAATGTCTATGCTTGACCATAGAGCAGACGCCACTGCTATACCCAAAATGGTGAAAATGAGCTGTCCTTTTGTCTTTTTCCAATTTGCGAGAATGACTTTTAGTACCAGTAAAAATTGCTTCATTTCGTTGATACTTTTTTTGATTTAAGCTCTAAGCAAACTTCTAACTTTGAGGCAATGGCAAGAGAATGTGTCACCACTACCAAGATGGTATTATATTTTTTGTTGATGTTTAAAAGCATGTTCAAAACTAGTTTCGAGTTTTTCTCATCGAGACTTCCAGTAGGTTCATCTGCGAATAAAATCTTTGGTTGAGCAGCTAATGCTCGAGCAATAGCTACCCTCTGCTGTTCTCCTCCAGAAAGATTTTCTGGCCACTCCTCCAGCAATCTGCCGAGTTGAAGATCCTGAATGATAGCACTGATATAATCGCTATCGTGCTTGTTATTAATTCTAGATTGAAATTCAATATTCTCCTTAGCATTGAGACATGGTATCAGATTGTACTGTTGAAATATTATTGCAGTTTCGTTGAGCCTTAACAGTGATTGATTAGAAGCTCTAAGACTCCAAAAGTTTTTCTCTCCAAAAAAAACCTCACCGCTTGTGGGACTTTCGAGTCCGGAAGCGATGTGTAAAAGCGTTGATTTTCCAACACCACTTTCTCCGATTATAGCGTAGCTGGTTGAAGAGCAAAAGTTAATATTGACATCATTAAAAAGCTCGGTGGATCCCGAGTTTGTATAAAATGATTTTGAAATATTCTTAAGTTTTATTTGATCATGCATTGGCTTCATTTGTTGTCTTGGAGCAAGTATATCGTTCTTGTGATTTACATAGTAGTGCTCTGAAATCTTTCAATGTAGAAACGAATCATGCACAGACCGTAATTGGGAGCTTATTGAGAGCTTTACCAGTGTTTGATATTTTA
>CABZEW010000030.1 GCA_902524845.1 uncultured Alphaproteobacteria bacterium | reverse complement strand
CTCAGGAAATATCTCCGTAGATAACTTGAATGTTAGTGGGCTTCCTACTCATAAAAGAGTAGCAAGTGGCATTTCCAGAACCTTTCAAAATATCCGATTATTTAAAGATTTAAGTGTGTGGCAAAATGTATGGGTGGCTTTGCAACAGGATGGTAATCAAAGTGCGGGGTGGATGCAAGAGTGGTTCGGCAACTCCAAATTCCAGAAAGAGAAAATTAAGGAAATATTGGATTTCTCGGGTCTAGGTAATAGGTTCAATGACTTAGCTGGAAACTTATCTTTTGGAGAGCAACGTAGGCTTGAGCTGGCAAGAGCTATTGCTTCAAAACCCAAATTGATATTATTAGATGAACCTGCAGCAGGAATGAATTCTGATGAGGTTGCTGACTTAAGGCAAAGAATTTTAGATCTTAAGAAACTTGGCCTTACTGTCTTGTTGGTGGAACATGTTATGGATCTCGTAATGAATGTGGTTGATAGAATTGTTGTACTCAATTTTGGAAAAAAAATTGCTGAGGGCAGTCCTGATAGTATCCAAAATAATGATGATGTTCAAAAAGCATACTTGGGTGGAGCTTAATTGTGGTAGAGAAAACAATATTAGAGGTTGAAGGTCTTGAAACTTCCTACGACATGATAAAAGCCCTTAAGGGAGTTAGTCTTTCTGCATTGTCTGGAAAATTAACTTGCATACTAGGGCCAAATGGGGCAGGAAAATCGACGCTTCTTTTCACTTTAGCAGGTATCTTAGACTCAGATCGTGGGAAAGTGGTCTTTGATGGTGAAGACATTACCAATCAAAAAACTAGCAACCTTGTAGAGAAAGGTCTAGCCCTTGTACCTGAAAATAGATTGATATTCCCTCATTTGACAGTTCAAGAGAATCTGCTAGCCGGTGCTTATACACGTTTAGCAAAAGAAAGACAAAAAGTTGAGGAAGATATATTAGCAATGTACGCTCGCTTTCCAGTTCTTAAAGAAAGAAGTGGTCAGCTAGGCGGTACCATGTCAGGTGGAGAGCAGCAAATGCTAGCTGTTGCAAGAGCCCTGATGTCAAAACCCAAGCTCCTCCTTATGGATGAACCTTCGGTAGGTCTTGCACCAATGATCGTTAGTGAAATATTTTCGATAATTAAGCAATTGAACGAGGAAGGTATTTCTATTGTGTTAGTTGAGCAAAATGCCTCAAAAGCTTTAGAAATTGGAGATTATTTCTATTTACTTGATCAGGGAAAGCAGATTTTCGGCGGTTCTAGGGAAGCCATACTAAAGGAAAATATCATCAAGAAGGCATACTTAGGCGAAAGCACTGGATAAAACAGAAGAAAATGGAATACATTCAAATTTCTATAGATGGTATTTTGTATGGATCCTCTTATTCCTTAATTGCTCTTGGTTTTTCATTGGTATTCGGTGTTATGCGCAGAATTAACCTAGCGTACGGATCAAGTCTTTTGTTAGGTGTCGCCATAGCACTTTGGGTAGAAAACAAGCTAAATATCAGCATAATATTTTTCATTCCAATTGTTTTATTCTTTTGTAGTTTGTCTAATCTCTATGTAGAGCGTTTTTGTTTTGCGCCTCATAATACTAAAGCAGGTGTAGTCGTTTCAATGATCTCTAGTTTCGCTATTTGGATGCAGCTGGATGAGATAAGCTCTCAACTTCTACCTGATAGGACACATTCGTTTCCGTCTCTGGAAATTTCAACATTTGAGTTTGGGGGGCTTTTTTTTAGAGGTGACCAGATCTTGAATATAGTTATTGCATTTATTATTGCGGCTATTTTGTTTCTGGCAGTATATAAAACTAAGTATGGCATAGTATTAAGAGCCGTTTCGAATTCAGCAGATACCGCAAAGCTTATGGGGTGCAATACAAACCTTGTTAATTCTTTGACATTTATAGTGGCTGGCGTTATCGGCGGTATTGCAGCATTCTTGGTGTTATCGACCGAATCCCAAGTAACACCATTATTTGGATTTTGGTGTACTCTCAAAGGTTTGGTCGCGATGATGATAGGGGGACTGGGCTCTCTTACCGGGGCTTTTTGGGGAGGATTGTTACTCGGATTATTAGAAGCGCATCTTTCATACCAATTCGGTCCGATTTCTAGAGAAATCACAACTTTTTCCATTTTATTAATCTTTTTGATAATTCGACCAGGAGGATTAATGGGTGTCAATATCTACAAAGATCTTAAATCTAGAGATGAAAGAATATAAATGTCTTTATACCTCGTAACGATCTTGACTAATATGACTTTGATTTCTTTCATAGCCATTTCTGCATATCTAATTTTGATTGTGGGTGAGGTATCCTTTGGGCAACAGGCTTTTTTTGGTATAGGGGCTTACATGACAGCAACCTCAACCGCTTTACTTGGCCTAGACATAGTGATTGCTTTGTTTTTTGCATTTATGGTCAGTTCTTCTTTTGCACTAGTTTTAAGTTTTTTGACTGTAAGATTATCTGGCTTGTATTTTGCTGTTGCCAGTCTATCTTTCGCTGAATTATTAAGATTGTCTCTATACAAGGTAGAGTACACGGTCGAAACAAACTCAGGGACCATAGGTCCAAATGGCCCTGAGGGATTTCAAAACATTCGTTGGATTTTTGAAAATAACATTTCTCCTGAAAATTTCCTAGTTATCGCCTTATCAAGTCTTTTGACTTTAATAATACTTTTAATATTTATGGAAAACTCAAAGTTGTTTAAAAACGCCAGATTGGTAGGGAAAGACCAAATAGTTGCTCAGTCTATTGGGATCGGGCCTTTTTTTTATCGTATAGGTTTTATTACTTTAGCTGGTGGAGTGGCAGGTTTTGGAGGCGGCTTATTTGCTTTATTTAACACGTATGTTGAGCCCTCTATGTTTGGAATTATGCTTGGTGTCCACGGATTAGCTTATTCTATCATTGGAGGCTTAGGCTACCCTTTGGGTCCTTTAATAGGAGTTTTTATTGATATTGGTTTATTAGAAAGTGTTCGTTTTTTATCAGAGTATCGAATGATTTTATTTGGAGGTTTAGTTGCAGCTATTTTAATTATTTTTCCGGAGGGGATTATAAGTCCTCGGCTCGTAAGTAGAATAAAACGTAAATTAGTGAAAAAAAATAATGCTTGAGCTTAAGGGTTTAAAAAAGCTATTTGGTGGGATTACCGTATTAAATGATGTAAATATTGCATTCCAAAGAGGCAATAAAATTGGCTTATCCGGTGGAAATGGAACTGGAAAATCAACCCTCTTAAATATTGCAACTGGTTTTTTAACTGCAGAGGAGGGAGCAGTAATTTTAAATGGAGATGATATCACTCATTTCGAGGCGTGGAAACTCTCTAGATTAGGGGTAAAGAGAACTTTTCAAAAGGTAAGATTTAACGAAGCTTTAATCCTGAAAGAGCAGTTGTACACAAGCGACGATATTATTAAGAGAAATTTACATATTCTTGAGGGTGCGGACATAATTGACTATTTATATTCTTTTCCAAATGAGGTTCCATTACCCATACTGAGAAAAATAGAGGTTACAAGAGCGCTGTTGAATCGTCCAAAATATCTCTTCTTAGACGAGCCTTCAGCAGGAATGGCAGCAACAGATTTGCATGATTTCGGGGAGTTTTTGAACAACTTTATTGACGCCGAAACTTGTTTAGTCGTCGTAGAGCACCGATTGGAGCTGATGAAAAAAATTGATGCTAAAATATATGAGCTGCGAGATGGCAAACTTGTGAACGGAAATATTTTTGTATGATTGATGTACAAAACCTTTCTATACGCTTTGGGAGCCACTTAGTTATTGATAATATTAGTTTCTCGGTGGACCGGGGGTCCGATATGATTATTTTGGGAAATCATGGAGCTGGTAAAACCAGCATTTTAAATTGGATCTTTGGACAGGTAAAAGGTTCCGGGGACATGATTGTCGATCAAGTAAAAATTTCAAATCCAACTTCTAAAAAGCTATTGAAGAGTGGCGCATGCTTAGTTCCGGAGGAGGGATGTGTATTCCCTGATTTAACTGTTCGAGAAAATCTTTTATTTAGCCAGACACTAGTTAATAGTGATGATCCTATTCCTATAAATGAGGGATTATTTAAAAACCTGCATCATCTACTGGATACAAAAGCCT
The DNA here is from genome assembly GCA_902524845.1 of uncultured Alphaproteobacteria bacterium. Lineage (GTDB taxonomy): Bacteria > Pseudomonadota > Alphaproteobacteria > Rhodobacterales > Rhodobacteraceae > CACIJG01. The sequence continues at coordinate 16,743 of CABZEW010000030.1, read as the reverse complement.
ATTCGCTAAGTGGTGGACAAACAAGAATGCTCTCCATTTTGATGGGAATGGTTAGAAAGCCAAAATATTTATTTTTGGATGAACCTTTCGCTGGACTATCCAAAGATGCCATAGACATATTTATGCGTCAACTAAAAGTCTTAAAATCCCGAAATGTGGGGGTGATAATAACAGGAGAATTTGACAACATTCAACATTCGGAGTTTACTAAAGTATTAGAATTGTGAGAAGAAGATGAAAAAGTTATTTCTCCCTTCAATAGTTGTTATATTTCTGGTGAACATAGCGCCCACGGTCCTTTATCCTATGATGACCAAATCGCAGACTGATTGTAAGGCTACGTCAAAAAAATTCCAATACAATTGCATCGTTTTATTCCTTCAAAAAAAAGAGCCAATGAGCGGATACTCAGGATTTGTTGGAGCAAAAATGCCCTCAATGGTCATGGCTCACAATGTAAAACCTGTAAAGTTCTCTGAAAAAGAGGATATGGTGGGACTTTATGATTTTACAATTCAGTTAGAAATGCTTGGTGAGTGGATGTTTCAATACGATATCTCTATTCCGACAAGAGAAAGGGTAATGGAAAAGTTGATTTTTGATAAAACTAAATCCACTGCTTCCGATAAAAAACACAATCATTCTGATCACAAACACTCGGGACATGACCACTAAGCTCTTTTTCAATGAAACTGTTTAAACTTTGTAAACTCTATGTCTAGAAAAGAGGGGTTGAAAAATTATGAAGATCTAGATTTAAATGATACTAAAAATGATCATAGGTTAGCTGAGGTTTATAGAGATTGGGCAAAAAAATATGATTATGACAATGATAATGTTCTGGGAACTGTTTCGCAGCCAAAAAGTGTAAATCTTTTATCAACAAAGCTTAAAGACAAAACTGCTAAAATAATTGATGTGGGATGTGGTACAGGTTTAGTTGGTAAGAATTTGAAGGCGCTAGGCTTTTTTTATTTTGATGGCATTGATATATCCGAGGATATGTTGGCTATTGCAAAGCCTAGAGGGTACACAAACTTATTTTTAGGAAGTTTAAACAAACAATTACCGGTATTAGATAACACCTATGATTCTGCCATGTGTGTGGGAGTTTTCACCCATGGCCACGTATCTTCTGACGGATTTAATGAATTATGTCGAATAGTTAAGCCTGGCGGCTACTTATGCTTTACAATAAACGAAGGAGTGTTTCAAGAATATGGTTTTGAAGAAACAATAAAAGAGTTTGAAGTTAATAATAAATGGCGCGTAGTTTCTTTATACAAAGATGATTATATGACTTTAGAAAACGTAAAAGGCTACTATTGTTTGACAACTGTGAACTAGCAACACTTTTAAAAGCTAATCGTCTATTTGCGCTAACTTGTCTAAACCCTTCCCACGCCAAAGAATAAAAGCTAGCAAGGGTTCTTCTAATGTCTCCATTGCATGGCTCTCCCAGCTTTTATGAAATTTTGTCTCATTGGCTTTTAAAACTTTTGTCATAGTTTTTGTCTTAAAGAGTGCTTTGCCACCTAAAATGTAATAAATTTCCTCTGCCTCATGACTATGCCATTTATAGTGCAAGTTTTCTCCCCAATAACAAATGAACCCTCTTATTGCATCATTATAAAAATGACCGGTAGGTCCAATTAGCTCAAAATAGCAATGGCGACTTGCAAAATCTTCTCCTACCTCTGACATGGAATAAGTCTGACGCCAATTTACCTCACCTACATGGTTTTTAATAGCTTCTACCATAGGTAAGGTTTCCTCTGAGGTTTTAAAGTTTGTTTCACTGACCAGTGAGGACGCAGTAGTGTTTGTTGGTTTGAGATAATTGTTTGCTCCATTTGCATTGAATGGGCAAAAAATCTTAAGCTCTAGATTATCATTACAAATTGTTTGGGCGTATTGAAGTATCTGATGCATTTTTACATAATATTATTAAAAGAAGAGTTTTGTTACATTTACTAAAACTTCAAAATAATAATGTTGCAATTAAATAAATAGAAGTTGTGTTACGTGTTTTAACTTAATACCCTTAGGTGTAAAAATTGAACTTGGAGCTTTTAAAATGAGTTTTAACGCGAAACCATACGCAGAGAAGAAAAAAATAATCATTAATAATAAGACGATGTCGTACATTGATGAAGGAGAAGGTGATGCAATCGTTTTTCAGCATGGCAACCCCACGTCATCTTATCTTTGGAGAAACGTTATGCCTCATCTTGAAGGACAAGGACGGCTTATTGCTTGTGATTTAATCGGTATGGGCGACTCAGAGAAACTTATAAATTCTGGCCCTAATAGTTACAGCTATTTTGAACATCGTGAATTTCTATTTGAATTACTCGAAAAATTAAATTTAGGAAAAAATGTAATATTCGTAATTCATGACTGGGGGTCAGTACTTGGATTTGATTGGTGCTTTCAGAACCAGGAAAGAACCCAAGGCATTGTATATATGGAGGGAATAGTAAAGCCAGTCACTTGGGAGGAATGGCCAGAGGGTGGCAAAAAGGTCTTTCAGGGTTTCAGGTCTGATGCAGGTGAAAGTATGGTACTCGATAAAAATATTTTTGTTGAGAGGGTTTTGCCCTCGTCCATTATGCGCGAATTATCAGAGGAAGAGATGAACGAGTATCGACGCCCATTTATGAATTCTGGAGAAGACAGAAGACCTACCTTGAGTTGGCCCCGTCAAATCCCAATTGATGGTGAACCAGAGGATGTAACACAGGTCGTTCAAAAGTATAGTTCTTGGCTTTCACATAGTAAAACACCAAAGTTGTTCGTTAATGCAGAGCCCGGTTTTTTTTCAGAAAACCAAAGAGACTTTTGTCGATCTTTACCTGCACAGAAAGAAGTTACGGTTAAAGGGCTTCACTTTTTACAGGAAGATTCACCAAAAGAAATAGGCAAAGCAATTTTAGATTTTGTTACTGAGTTGAGAAAAAAATAAAATATAATGAATTGAAAAACCATAGATGAAAAAGAAAATTGATAAGGTCAGTTTTACTCAAATGAAAGATGGTAATTTTGACGATTACCAGCTCTTAAAAAAATTAGAAAAACCTTACTTAAGTCTGACAGCTAGTCGAATAATTGAGGAGCTTAAAAGACAGGGAGAATCAACGCTTGAAGGGTACCGAATTACGCGTCTGGATCATGGTTTGCATTCTGCAACAAGGGTGGAGGCTGATGGAGTAGATACTGATTGGATTTTAGGGGCATTATTACATGACATTGGAGATGGTCTCGCCCTACAAAATCACGACAAATTTTCCGCTGAAGTAATAAGACCCTTTGTTCGCTGGGAAGTTACCTGGACAGTGGCGCATCATGGTATATTTCAAATGATATATTATGCGCATCATTATGGATGGGATAAAGATGCAAGGGATAGGTACAGAGATCATCCTTGTTTTGAAATGTGCTCAAAGTTCTGTGAAAGGTGGGATCAAAAATCGTTTGATCCTGATTACCCTTCAAAAACGTTAGAATATTTTGAACCTATGGTTGATACGGTTTTTTTAGAAAGGCGTTTTCTCCAGAAGTAATTAAGGAAAATAAAGCTATAGGTTTTGATTAATTTAATGCAAATAGGAGGGCAGATATGCACGTAGGGTTAATAGGTGGAATTGGTCCAGCAGTCACATTTCTATACTATCAGCGTCTATTTGAGATAGCTTTGGCCGAGAAGTTTCCCCTTGAGTTAACAGTTGTTAATTGTGATATGCCTCAATTTTTAAATAATTTCTCTCAGGATAAAAAAGAAAATCAAGCAAATATCTTTGCAGACTTAACAAAAAGACTGCAAAGTGCAGGTGCAAATTTTGTCGTTCTTCCCTCAATTGGAGGAAGCTTTTGTTTAAAAGAGTTTATAAAAAAAAGCCCCTTGCCTGTACAGGATGTTATGACCCCACTAAGGTCTTACATGGATAAATATAAAGGCAAAACCATAGGACTAATTGGAACTAATAAAGCTATGAACACGAAAATTTATAGTTTTAAAAAAGAAGTAGATTGGTTGATACCAGAAGCTGAGCAATTTGACGATGTTCACAACAGTTATGTTGCGCTTGCAACAGAAGGAAAAGTAGATAAGAAAAATTCTGAAATACTTATTTCTGCCTCTAAAACACTAATAGATCGAGGAGCGGAGGCAATCGTTCTTGGAGGCACTGATTTATTTTTAGTTTTTAAAAACCAAACATTTCCTTTTGATGTTATTGATTGCGCGGAGGTTCATATAAGGCACATAGCTACTTTAGCAGCTAGATAAAATCTAACTTTTAGAGATGGCTTCGTTTTGGTTATTTAATTTTCATTAATTCATCTTCAACAAATGCCATTCTGTCTTTCCCCCAAAACATTGCATCACCAACAAAGATACTGGGTACACCAAATACACCTCTTTCAATCCCATTATTAGTATTATCAATTAATGATTTTCGAATTTCATCACTTTCGCATAGTTGTTCGAATTCCTCTGGGTTTACTCCTAACCTTTTTACTATTGGGGCCATTCCTTGATAATTCTGAATATCGGCATTGTCGTTTTCCCAATATTCATGGAAAATTGCCTCAATAAATTGAATCTCGAGGTTGAACTCACGCATTGCTAACGCACCTCTAAGCGCTCGACTCGTTTTTATTGGAAATTCGCTTGGGAACCTAAAGTTCAAGTTATATTTCGTTGCCCACCTTGCTAGATCAACTTTTCGGTTTTCAATCTTAATTGCGGGTTCTTCCATCAATACATAGTTTCTTGACCGAAACGCGAATCCCAAATTGTACGGATGTAAAGTTAGTCCACTATTAGTTCTTTTTAAAATTGGCTTTATCAAGTGAAGAGCAAAGTAGGCATTTGTACTGCCGATATCCCAAAACATTTCGACATTTTTTTTGGTCATCCATCACCTCCTTATTTCATAACCAAGTGAAAGCTTTTTTGTCATTAATTGATATTAACATGCTGCTATAAAGTCTATCTCTACAGAGGCCCCAACAGCCAAGCCCGTTACACCTATGCAGGTTCGTGCAGGAAGTTTATCTCGTGCAAAATATGACGCATAAACACTGTTCATTTTGTCAAAGTCTCCAAAATTCACTAAATACACTCGTGCGAAAATTACTTTTTCTAATGACGATCCCGCTGCGTTTAAAACGGCTAACAGATTTTTCATAACCTGATGCGTCTGCGCTTCAATTCCTCCATCAACAAGTTTAGTGTTATCATTCTGGAGTGTAGGCATTTGGCCAGTGATAAATAGGTAATCACCTGCACAAACTGCATGACTAAAAGGAGCGACTTTCTGAGGTGCAGAAGAAAAAGTTAAATGTTCAATATCCATAGCATAGCTTAAATAGTAAATTTATTTTTGTAAACCAGGACCGCTCTGAATGTTAAATTGTTCTAAATAGTATATAATAAAAATAAAATTGAAAAAAATGCCAAATACGCCGATCAGAAATAATCGAGAACCTTTTTTTAATGATGTGCCGCGCGGTGTGTTGGCTTTGGGAGGTTCATTATTTGTAATAGAGGTATTATTACAATTACTTGGATTAGAATGGAGAAGCACGGCATTTCTGCTTCTTGCTTTTTTCCCTATTGAATTTAGCACACCTTACAAAGAGCTTTTTTTTGGGCAAAATTTTATAATGTTTTTCTCTTACTCCTTTTTACATGGAAACTTTTTTCACATGGTAATTAACGTTGCCATTTTCTTTGCTCTAGGAAAGCAAATTGAAGAGCAATTAGGGCCAATCAATTTAACTTTAATATTTATCTCGACAGCTATCGCAGGAGCAGTAGCTTATCAGCTTTTCTCTTCTGAAAATCCAGTACCAATGGTTGGTGCTAGTGGAGGTGTGTTCGGTTTTTTTGGATTTTTGAAAGGTAAGGAACTTCTATATCGCATAAGCCATCGTTTAAGTATCCTGCCATTTTTAAATTTGGTTTTTGGCTTAGTAATTTTGCATATTATTCTTATTTTACTCCATCCTACAATTATCCCGTTTCAAATAGGGTGGCATGGCCATTTTGGTGGGTTTTTTTCTGGGTTGGTGTTGGCAGGCGTTATTAAAAGATGAATAGTTAAAATTAGAATATGTCTAAGTTTCAGCTTAATGAGCGAATGGCTCTTGTAACGGGTTCGACGCGAGGTATTGGCTGGGAGATAGCGAAAGGGATGGCTGAGGCCGGTGCCACTGTCTATTTGAATGGTCACGTGAAAAAAATTTTAGATGGCCGTTGTCAAGAGCTATGTGATTTAGGATATAATGCCAATCCTGCACTCTTTGATTCTACTGATATTGCAGTTGTAGAAAGTTTCCTGAGCTCAATTACTGCTCCAGCTGATATTCTTGTAAATAACGCAGCGATAAGGCTTCGAAAACCACTTAGTGAAATTTCTCCTGAAGCATTTTCAGATGTAGTAGAAGCCAATCTAACTTCTGTTTACGCTATCTCTAGGAGCTTGCCGCTAGGCTTAAGAATGACGGCGCTAAAGGATCTTTGATAAATATTACCTCAATCGCTGGTCTAAGAGCTAGGCAGGGTGATCCTGCTTATACAGCTGCAAAGGGTGGCTTGGAAGCCTTTACGAGGTCATTAGCTGTAGAATTAGCACCAGAAATTCGTTGCAATGCAATAACACCAGGGTACTTTACCACCGACGCCAATGCACCCTATCTCGGTAAGGAAGAGGTAAAGCAATTCGTTGAAAATCGAATTCCTTTAAAAAGATGGGGCCAACCAGAAGAGATAGCAGGAGCCGCAGTTTTTCTTGCGTCAAATGCCTCTTCTTACATAACTGGGCATACTCTTGTTATTGATGCGGGGCTGACTGTATTATTTTAGTTAATAAGTATCTACGAAAAAATGCTCAATGTTAAATAATTCAGAGTGGCAATATCTGTAACATTTTGTTAGTAAAAAATTTAATAAATGCCTTTTGATAAAATACTCAACCCTCTTTTGTGCAATTAGATTTGGTTTGAATATCTTTCTTGTAATATTTTTCTATTTTTGGCTAACCATAATCCAATAAGTATAGCTGGACCCACTTTGATCATTCCGCTTTGCATCATATTTGAAAATTGAGCATATTCAAAAATGTGACTCCTTATATCTTCGTTTTCACTAGATAGTCCAGCAATGAGATTAGAGCTTTCGGGCAATTCCACGATACCTATATATTGATGAAAAAATTCAGTTGATATGCCAGGCGATGGGTAACTTCGAGCAACTAACTCCAATTCTCGTATTTTTAAGTGTGCTTCTTCTTGAGCTTCTCGTATACAAGCGCTTTCGGGAGTCTCTCCTTCGTCGATTAAACCAGCTATCGGCTCTAAGACCCAAGGATTTTCATCTCCTTTGACATAGGGGCCGGTTCGAAATTGTTCAATTAATAATATTCTGTCATTAACAGGGTCATACGGTAAAATTATTACTGCGTCAGATGAAATCAGGGCACTTCTCGTTACAACGGCGCTTTGCTCTTTATTAAATTTTTGATATGAAAGGTCATGTTCTTCAACTGAGAAAAAGCCCTCATAAACTTTACGCTTAGAATGCGAAGAAGCTTGCATATTATCCATTTTAGCTAATTTGTTCAGATCTTTTGACATTTACCGCCATTCCTTGTGATTAAAGAAAATTACGTATACAAGGATTTATCATAGGTTAGTAAAAAATTTGAAGGATAAAATATGACTAATGTTCTAATAACTGGCGCAAATAGAGGGCTTGGACTTGGTTTCGTTAAAAAGTACCTCGAAAAAAATGTAAACGTATTTTGTACAACGTGAGACGTATTAGGATCAAAGGAACTTATGGATTGTAAAGATAAATACCACAATAATCTTGAAATTTTTGAGTTATATTTGTTGAAAGAGGGCAAGCTAGGCATTCTTGCGAGTTTTTTAAAAGACAGGCCAATAGATATTTTAATTAATAATGCTGGTGTTGGCAGTTCTAATCATCATTTAGAGGCAGTATCATCAAAACCCTGGTTGGAGGTGCTAAAAGTAAATTTAATTGCACCGTTAATGATTACTCAGTCAATTATTGATAATATAAAAAAAGGTTAGAAAAAAAAATTTATTTTCTAAGCTCCCAACTTGGTTCAATAGGAGATAATGCCAGTGGCGGAATGTACATTTACAGGTCGTCTAAAACTGGCCTTAATCAAGTAGTAAAATCTCTCTCAGTTGATTTAAAGTTTCTCGGAATAACAGTTGTTTCACTTCATCCAGGGTGGGTTAAAACTGATATGGGGGGTCCTAATGCTCCAGTTACAATTGATAAAAGCATTGAAGGTATGGTAAATATTATTGATACGACAGATATTAAATCTACTGGTAAATTTTTAAATTATGATGGAACGGAATTACCTTGGTAAAAAATAGCAACCTGAATTTTTTTGTAATTTAAAATACAAGGTTTTGAAAGGGATTGAAATGCCAACTACCGACAAGCTAACAGTGAAACTCAATTCAAATGATAACGTTGCCACCGCTCTTAGAAAATTAAATGTTGGTGAAATAACACAAAATTTAGCGAGTATTAACGAAATTCCCAAAGGACATAAAATTGCTCTTGTGAAAATCTTGAAGGGTGAGCAAATTATAAAATATGATCAATTAATAGGAATAGCCAGAAAAGATATTTTAGCAGGAGAGCATGTTCATGTTGATAATACTGATTTTAAAGCAACTGATCATGAGTATGAATTTTCGACATCGGTAAGATTACCAAACATGATAGAACCAGAAAACAGAACTATGTTTAAAGGTTATAAAAGAGCAAATGGTAAAGTCGGAACAAGAAATTACATAGGGATACTTACATCTGTAAATTGTTCAGCATCTGCCGCGAAAAATATAGCAGAAGTATTTACAAAAGAGAATTTGTCAAATTACCCCAATGTAGATGGTGTAATTTCTTTTACACATGGCTCGGGTTGTGGGTCAAATTTTTCAGGTGATGGCTTTGAAGCATTACAAAGAGTTTTATTGGGGTATATTCAGCATCCTAATTTAGCTGGTATATTATTGATTGGCCTTGGTTGTGAAGCCAATCAAATAAAATTTTTACTAGATGCTTATAATTTGAAAGAAAACCCTTTTTTCAAAACAATGACCTTGCAGGATATGGGTGGATTAAGAAAAACAATTGCAGAAGGAATTAAGTGTATCGAAGGTATGCTTCCTGAAATAAATAAGATGGAAAGAACAGATCAATCGATTGAACACTTAAACGTTGCCTTGCAATGCGGGGGTTCAGATGCTTGGTCAGGAATTACCTCTAATCCATCTCTTGGTTATGCGGCAGACTTAATTGTTAAGAATGGTGGAACTGTTATATTAGCAGAAACACCTGAAATTTATGGTGCAGAACATATGTTAACGAGACGAGCAATTTCACCAGAAGTCGGCAAAAAACTCGTAGATAGAATAATTTGGTGGGAGGACTACACAGCGCGTAATAAAGCAAGTTTAAACAATAATCCTTCACCGGGAAATAAAGCGGGTGGATTAACAACAATTTTAGAGAAATCGCTTGGAGCTGCCGCTAAAGGTGGTACCACACCTCTTAACGACGTCCTTCTATATGCTCAACAAGCTCAGAGGAAGGGGTTTCTTTTTATGGACAGCCCTGGTTATGACCCTACTTCTGTAACCGGGCAAGTCGCAAGTGGTTGCAATATTGTCACCTTTACTACAGGGAGAGGTTCATGCTTTGGTTGTAAACCATCGCCATCAATTAAAATTGCGTCTAATACAGAAATGTATAAAAAAATGGTTGAAGACATGGATGTGAATGCAGGAAAGGTAATTTCTGATAACAAAAGCATTGAAGACGTTGGGCAAGAGATATTTGACTCAATTGTTAGTGTAGCTTCAGGGGAACAGTCAAAATCTGAGGCTCAAGGTCTTGGCGACTTGGAGTTTGTTCCATGGCAAATAGGAGCAACGATGTGAAACACTTAATCATTGATTTCATAAAGCGGAGGACTCTTTTCTCTACCCAGTAATATTAATTGGCTTTCGCCTTCTATAGGTTTAAAAACTTCCAGAGAATATTAGATCTACTTATAGTCGAAATAAATCCATTCTAGGCATCAAACCCAAAAGATGTTTGCTATATTCATGCTCTGGGTGATCAAATAACGTATCTGTTTTTGCTATTTCGCATATTTTACCATTTTGCATTACAGCAACACGATCACACATTTGTCTGATTACCGGTAAATCGTGTGAAATGAATAGCATTGTAAGATTTAGTTCCTCCTGTAAATCTTTAAGTAAATTCAATATATTTGCTTGTACTGAAACGTCTAATGCTGAAGTTGGTTCATCACAAATCAGAATTTCCGGTCTTGATGCAAGTGCTCTAGCAATAGAAATTCTTTGTCGCTGACCACCAGAAAATTCGTGTGGGTATTTTTTAAGAGAAGTGCTGGGCATGCCGACAAAAGAGATCAAATCTTGGACAACTTTAGATGTTTCACTTGAGCTTCCAGTCGATCGATGGAACCTAATTGGCTCAGAGACAATATCTTCAACTGTCATTCTGGAATTTAAAGAAGAATAGGGATCTTGAAAAATCATTTGCATTTTTCTTCTTATTAAAGAAGTTTTATTCTTTTCAGTTTTCTGCAACACGTTATGGCCAAATATATTTATGTATCCTGATTTTGGTGTATGTAATCCTGCAATTAGGCGGGCGAGTGTACTTTTTCCTGACCCACTTTCCCCGACTAATCCAAAACTTTCGCCTGTTTTTATCTCAATCGTCACATCATCCACAGCCTTTAATGAAATACGATTTTTGCGAAATAAGGCCTGCCGAATAGTAAATTCAATTGATAAATTGTTTACTGAAACGGCTGTATCATGGGTTTTGGATGTGTTGTTCTTTGAAAGCCAGTGATCGCTCACATTTTTAAGAGTTATTTTTTCTTCTGAACCATCGATATAGTCTACAACAGTGAAGCGATGAAGTTTTTGATCTCCACTTGGTACTGCGGATATTAAACTTTTTGTATAGTCATGTTTTGGTTTTTGAAGAACCTGTGTTACTTTCCCCTCTTCTACAAGCTGACCGTTATACATTACTGCTACTCGATCCGCGATCTCAGCTATTACTCCTATATCATGAGTTACAATTATAACTCCTAAATTTCGTTGCTTACACAGTGACTTTATTAAATCCAAAATTTGTTTTTGTATTGACACATCTAGTGCGGTAGTAGGTTCGTCAGCAATGATTAAATCAGGGTCGCCAGCCATTGCCAGAGCAATAACAACACGTTGGCGCATTCCACCTGAAAATTGATGAGGGTAGGCGTCTAAACGTGCTTCTGAGTTTGGGATGCCAACTGAATCAAGTAGCTCAATAGATTTTACTCGAGCAGAAGCTCCAGAAATTTTCAAGCTTTCTATAAGTGTCTCCGATAACTGTTTGCCAATGGTCATCAGCGGGTTTAATGAAGTTTGAGGATCTTGAAAAATAGTACCTATTTTTGCTCCTCTTATTTTTCTCATCTCCTCGTTAGACATTTGATCTATGCGCGTTCCATCAAAAATAATTTCTCCCCCTGAAATTCGACCAGGGGGTTCTAAAAGATTGATTACAGAGTTGCCTACAGTTGACTTTCCAGCACCGCTTTCTCCGACTAAACCTAGGACCTCACCTTTAGCAACTGTAAGTGAAACTTTATTGACAGCTGCGACTTGCCCTCTGCGCGAAGGGAAGTCTACGCTTAGATTATTGATTTCCAGAAGATCGGTCATCGTAATTTTGGATTGAGTGCATCTCGCATCCAGTCTCCCAATAAATTTACAGAAAATACTAGTATTATCAGAGCAATAGCAGGAAACAAGGTAATCCACCAAAGTCCAGAAAAAAGAAATTCATTACCTACTCTTATAAGAGTACCAAGCGAAGGTGTGGTTGGAGGTATACCCTGGCCAAGAAAACTCAAAGTTGCCTCGGCAATAATGGCAAGGGCGAGGCCAATAGTAGCAATAACAAGGACGGGGCGCAGCGTATTTGGTAAAATATGTCGCAAAATGATCTTAAATTTCGGCAATCCAATCAGCTTTGCGGCTTGGACATATTCTTTTTCAGCTTCGACAAGTGTAGCGCCTCGAGCAACCCTTGCGAACTGAGGCCAATCTGTAAGGCCAATAGCAACAATCACGACGTAAATAGCAAACTCTTCGCGTAATTCTAGTGGTAGGGCGGCCCTACCAATTCCATTAATAAGTATCGCAACTAGTATCCCAGGGATAGTAAGCTGTACATCGGCTATTCGCATAATAATTGTGTCTGTCAAGCCCCCAAAATATCCTGAAATTACACCTAATGTTACTCCTAACAACATACCTAGAAAAACTGCTGCAATGCCAACAAGGATTGAAATGCGTCCACCGTATAGAATGGTTGAGAGCATGTCACGTCCTTGATTGTCTGTCCCAAGAAGGTATGCGGATGACCCTCCATCGGACCAAGCAGGGGGAAGTTTTCCATCCCACAATGAAATCTGGGCAGGATCAAATGGATTATAAGGTGCAATTAAAGGCGCCGCAAAGGCGGCGGTAATCGCTATGAAAGTGATGCTTGCCGCGATCATAGCCCCAGGTGTCGTAAAAAAAGAGTAAACAATATCGTTGTCCAAAAATCGCTGCCAGCGAGATTTTTTTTTATCTTTTTTGGGCAAGTTATGATCCTCCACGTCGTATTCTAGGGTCGACGACAAAATAAAGAATATCAACGACGAGATTTATCACAACGAAAAGCAGGGCAACAAAAATTAGATATGCGGCCATTATAGGCACATCGACAAAGTCTACCGCCTGAATAAACATCAAGCCAGTCCCGGGCCACTGGAAAACCGTTTCTGTGATCACAGAATAAGCTATAAGTCCACCGATATTTAAGCCAATGATCGTTATCACAGGGACAAGAGTGTTACGCAGGGCATGCCCGAAATGGATAGCTCTGTTTGCCAAGCCTCGAGCTCTTGCAAACTTTATGTAATCTGATCTCATTACTTCTAGCATTTCTGCTCTCACCAGTCTCAAAATCATTGTAAGTTGAAAAAGAGATAATGTTACAGCCGGTAAAATTATTGATCTCCATCCATCGACGGTGAGTAGCGATGTCTTCCATCCACCTAGTTCAATCACTCCAGCTCTACCAGAAGACGGAAGCCAACGTAAATATACCGCAAAAAGATAAATTAGACCTATACCAATAATAAAGGTTGGCAAGCTTACACCTATTAGACTGACACTCATTATTATTTTACTTACCCATGAATAACGTCGGATACCTGTAAAGACACCAAGAACTATCCCTATAAATACAGCGATTACAGCAGAGGCGAAAACCAACTCTAGGGTCGCTGGAAGTTTTTCTAATATTAACTGACTTACTGGCTGTTTAATACGGTATGACAATCCAAAATCCCCTCTCACAACATTAAACATAAATCTCTGATATTGAACCAAAACGGGATCATCTAACCCAAGTTGTTGTCTAATTTCAATTCTCTGTTCTCTGGTTGCGTCTTGTCCAACCATATTATTCACGGGATCACCAACGAAATTGAATAAAGAAAAGCTTATAGCTGAAACAACTGCCATTACCAAAAGAGCCTGGCCTAACCGGTTGAGAATAAAATAAAACATGAAACCTACTAAAAGTAGGGGTGCCACCAAAATGGCACCCCAAATAGTTATAATTTTATTTGAAGACTACGTAGCGCGGTCTTAAATGGTCATCTGCGGCGATCGGCACGTCAACATTGTCTTTCATGCTCCAACCGAGTACCTGGTGGTGAATAGGCAAATATGGCATCTCTTTCTTAATTATTTGCCAAGCCTCATCAATGAGAGCCGTACGTTTTGGTATATCAGTTTCCGTTTCAATCAGCTTGGTAATCTCATTTACTCTAGCATTATTGTAACCTATACCATTCCACGATCCTTCTCCGTCAAATAGGTAAGTAAAGACGTAGTGGCTATCTAAGGTAGATACACCCCATCCTAACATATAAAAGTCAGAAGTTCTTTTTTGGATCTTCGGAAAGTGCTGTGCTTTTGGAATAGCATCTAGATTCACCTTAACTCCAATTTTCGCTAACATCGCAACTGCAGCCTGGCAGATTTTCTCATCATTATTATAGCGATTGTTAGGGCAATCAAGTTGAATTTCGAACCCATCCTTATAACCAGCCTCGGCCATAAGGCTTTTGGCTTTATCTAAGTCAAACCCATACTGCTTATCGAGTTCAGGCGTGTTTCCTAAAACACCTGGCGGTGTGATAATACCGGTAGGAAATGATAACCCGTCCATCACAACTCGCTGAATGGCATCTTTATCGATCGCAAGATTGAACGCTTCTCGAACCCTTATATCTCTAAAAGGATTTGCCCCTTTAATATTTGAACTTCGTAACTCATCGAGGCTTTGGTCCATACCAAAGAAAATTGAACGAACTTGTGCAACAGTTTTTGTTGTAAGGCCGTCTGTCGCTTCAATTCGCTTTAAATCCTGCAAAGGAGCATCCAATACGAAATCTACTTCACCGGACAGTAATGCAGCGACACGGGTTGCAGCATTTTTTATTGGTCTGTATTCTATGCGATCAACATTTCCCGGATACATTGAGTTGCCCCACCAATTTGAGTTCCGAGTAAGCACTGAAAGTTCCTCTGGTGCTCTACTGGTAAGCATAAATGGTCCTGTTCCATTGGAGTTTCGTACCGAAAATGTTTCTTCTTCCGCGGCGAAATCCTGGGGTTTTTCCACTCCATTGGCTTTTGCCCAACCACTATCCATGATATATACATTCGTAAGTGTGTTTGGCAGTATTGGATTTGCCCCATCAGTAACTAATTTGACAGTGTAGTCGTCAATAACTTCGATTTTTGCAACAGTTTTGACTTGCTCCTTGTAATCTGAAGACTCTTCGAGCGCCCTATTGAAGGAAAAAACTACGTCTTCTGCAGTAAAGTCAGCGCCATCATGGAATGTTACCCCCTTACGCAGCTTAAAGGTCCATCCATCTGGTGAAGCTGTCCAGCTTTCTGCTAATTCTGGAACAAGGTTCATTTCTATGTCACGAGCAACTAGTGCCTCGTAAATTTGTCCATTGAAAGCAATTGTTGGGCTCTCATTTTGGGAATGAGGGTCCATAGTCAAGGCATCACCTTGACTTGTCCAACGAAGGACATTTTCAGCATTTGCTGCCGTTGCCGTCAGTAAGGCAACTGCAACTAGCTTTGCTAATTTGAAAAAACTCATATCTAACCTCCTTAATAGTGTTACTATAAAAAACCTAGGCTTGTTAAGTTTTAGTGTCTATAGTTTTTTTTATACTTATCGCGAAGTTAACCTTTAATTTTTATTTTACAGTAAAGGCTCTCTTATGGTTTTACTTGATCAAGCCCTTGAAAACTCAAGGGAATCGTTTGCCAGTGGTGACTTTATAGCGAAGCTTAGTAGCCTTGTGAGACTTGTCACTGACAGTCAAAATGCTTTGTCCAACGAGGACTTGGCTAAGTATTACTATGAAGGACTATTAGATATCCTAGTAGAACTGGGTATTCGAACAAAAATAATCGATAACCCTATTAAAAATGCCCCACCTTTTTTAATTGGTGAGAGAATAGAATCATCCGAATTAAAGACAATACTTTTATACGGACATGGAGATACAGTCCCTTTACAAAAAGGGTTATGGCATGACGGGATTAGCCCAAATATACTAAAAATCATCGATGAAAAAATCTATGGTAGAGGTGTCGCTGACAACAAAGGGCAGCATTTTATAAATTTGACGGCGTTGCGTTCAGTTTTAAAAACTCGTAAGAAACTCGGATTTAATCTAAAAATTATTTTTGAAATGGGGGAAGAAATTGGTTCGCCTGGGCTACTTGAACTTTGTGAAATCAATAAGGATTATTTTAAATCTGATGTATTGATCGCTTCGGATGGTCCTAGGGTGTCAGTTGATGTGCCGACAGTTTTTCTGGGTTCACGAGGAGCAATAAATTTTGAGCTTGAAGTAAAATACCGTGAAGGTGCTCATCACTCAGGGAATTGGGGAGGGGTTTTAAGAGACCCAGGAGTTCGCCTATCACATGCACTTAGTGTCATTGCAGATAAAAATGGAAAAATTTTAATCGAAAATTGGAAGCCTACCTCTCTGACGACAGAAGTGCGTGACCGGTTGAAATCACTACCCGCGACTATCTCTGATACTTTAGAAATTGATGAAAATTGGGGAGAGCCTAAATTGTCTCCGAATGAAAAACTATTTGGGTGGAACTCTTTTTCTATTCTTGCTCTGAAGTCTGGTGATATTGATGTACCTGTAAATGCAATTCAACCATCCGCAAAAGCACTATGTCAGCTTAGATTTGTTGTTGGAACGGATACAGATAAAGTCATTTCCTCCTTGAGAGACCATCTCGATCACTATGGTTTCGAAGATATAAAAATTACAATGGAAAACAAATTTGAATAATATCTGGTTGAAAAAAATTGAGCCTATTTTGGAGGAATTCCATGGAGATAAAATTCATGTAATCCCAAATTTAGCGGGTTCCCTTCCTAATAATTGCTTCACTGATATTTTGAATATTCCAACCATTTGGATACCACATTCATACAAGGAGTGTTCACAGCATGCTCCAAATGAACATGTGCCGATC
>CABZEW010000029.1 GCA_902524845.1 uncultured Alphaproteobacteria bacterium | reverse complement strand
AGATTATACAGAAAAGGGTATAGAGACCACTCAAGATAAAAAATCACTTTTTGATAAAGATAATTTCTTTATTTTAGATTGTGACGGAAACAAAATTTATTTTGGACTTAACAAAAATAGAAAAGAAAATAATTCAAAACTTTATGCACCGCTCCAGCATGTTACCTTCACCTCTACAAACTTAGATAATTTTGTGCAGTTTTATGTTGATAAACTTGGATTTAAAGTATCCGATAAAGTTATAAATAAAGAGGGTAAACTCACAACTTGCTTTATGAGATCAAATCAGGAGCATCATACGGTTGCTTGCTTTCTAAGCAACAAATCAGGCTTGGATCATTATAGTTTTGAAGCGGGAACATGGGAATGGATAAAAAATTGGTGCGACCACTTTTCGAGACTTAATATCCAATTAATTTGGGGGCCGGGTCGACACGGGCCAGGAAATAATCTGTTTGCATTTATTGAGGACCCTGATGGAAATAAAATTGAAATTTCCGCTGAGTTAGAAGTTGTTCATGACAGGCAAATTAAAAAATGGCCTCATGAACCAAGAACGTTAAATTTGTGGGGTAGTGCAATAATGCGCTCTTAATGGAGGTAATTTATGAAATATACAAGTTTTGTAAGATTAGGCGAGACGTGTTTTGGTGCTTTTCACCAAGGGAAGATTTTCGATTTGACCTATCAGTTGGCGGGAGGCTCTTCAAGTTTGAAAGAAGCGATCCATTTTGGAACCCTTCCTGATAACAAAGAAGAATTGGAAGGCTACCTGGCTAATGTGACTGCCTATGACCCCGCTGATATCTCGTTTTTGCCTATTATACCCGATCCAGGAAAAATCTTTTGTATCGGGCTTAATTATGAGAAACATAGAAAAGAAACTGAAAGACCAGAAGTTCAATATCCTACCATTTTTACACGATTTGCAGAAAGCCAAGTAGCGCACAGAGAAGCAGTTATTAAGCCCACTTTGTCTGATAGAGTAGATTTTGAAGGTGAGTTAGCTGTTGTAATTAGAAAAGGTGGCAAAAATATTTCTAAAGACGATGCAATGAAAAGCATTGCGGGTTACACCTGTTATAACGATGTATCTATACGGGATTATCAGAGGCATACTAGCCAGTTTGTCCCTGGTAAAAACTTCTCTAAAACAGGAGGTTGTGGGCCTTTTTTAATATTAGAATCCTCTATTAAAGATTATCAAAGTCTAACTATTAAAACAATATTGAATGGCGAGGTTATGCAAGAAGCAAAGCTCGACCAATTGATTTTCAAAATACCTGAGATCATCTCCTATATTTCGTCTTTTACTCCTTTGGTGGCAGGAGACATTATAGTTACGGGCACGCCTGGTGGTGTTGGGGATAGGCGGGATCCCCCTTTATATATGAAACATGGCGATATCGTAGAAGTTGAGATATCAGAAGTTGGCAGGCTGGTGAACCCAGTGCTTGATGAAAATATAATTCTATAAACACTTTTTGCCATTACTGTGAATAAAAATTTCGATGTAATCATTGTTGGAATGGGTCCTTCGGGCCTTGTTTTAGGTGGATTGCTTGCCGACTATGGTATTAAGGTTGGTTTGTTTGAAAAGAAAGCAAGTACAGTAACGGAACCGCGTGCGGTATCTATAGACGACGAGTCTCTCCGAATTCTTCAAAGCTTTTCATTGCACCATGCTATATTAAAGAATGTTTCTCAAAATTATGGATCACATTACTACGATGCAAAAGGCAAGCTTTTTTTAAAAGTTGAACCAAATTCATTTGAAAATGGTTTCTTCAAACGAAATGCTTTTGATCAACCCACTTTTGAAAAGACTTTAAGGAAACATCTGGAGAAACAAAAAAATATACACCTAAATTTTTCATATACACTGGTCTCTATAAAAAATGAGACAAGTCGTGTTACAGCAAATTTTACAGATAGTATGGGATCAAAAAAAAGCTTTTTGGCGCAATATCTAGTAGGTTGCGATGGTGGACAGTCAACTGTTAGACACTTGATTGGCGCAATAATGAAGGGCGGTAGTTTCAATCAAAATTGGTTAGTCATTGATATATATAAAACTAGAAATTTTTTTCGACATACAGAGGTTTATTGCAATCCTAAGCGTCCATCAATAACCTTACCTGGGCCTAACGGTATAAGGAGATACGAGTTCAAATTGAATGATAAGGAAAGTTCAGAAAAATTGAGTGAAGATTTCACAAGAAAACTTATAGCAAGCGTAGGAGAAGATGGAAAAGCAAAGATTAGAAGATCACAAAAGTATCAA
The DNA here is from genome assembly GCA_902524845.1 of uncultured Alphaproteobacteria bacterium. GTDB lineage: Bacteria > Pseudomonadota > Alphaproteobacteria > Rhodobacterales > Rhodobacteraceae > CACIJG01. Next base: position 18,753 of record CABZEW010000029.1, on the reverse strand, counting down.
TTTCACGCGTTGATATCTTCAGAATGGAAAAAAAAATCTGTGGTTATCGCAGGTGATGCAGCGCATTTGTCTCCTCCCTTCGCTGGGCAGGGAATGAATAGCGGAATTAGAGATGTTGGAAACTTGGGCTGGAAGTTAGCATTAGCTATAAAAAAACCAAGATCAAAAGATATACTAGAAACCTACTATCTTGAAAGAAAAGAACATTGCTGGGCTCTAATTAATTTGGCGATACGAATGGGTAAAATAATGATGCCAAAAAACAGATTGGGTTCCTTTTTAAATGCATCTTTTTTTAGGCTTATAAAGATAAATAAAACACTGCTTAGTTACGTATCTCAAATGAAGTATCGGCCTAGACCTAAAATAAGTAAGGGGATTATTTTTTTTCATGGGAATGAGACAAAAATTGACAAAAAGTTAATTGGAGCACTAATTCCACAACCGTTGGTAGAAGATATAAAAGGTACCCAGTCCTATTTGGATGATGTGCTGGGCAACAAATTTTCTATTGTTTGTTACGTAAAAAACTATGAAGCTTATATAAGTCTTGAAAAGTCTATTAACAAACTTGCAAAGACATGTAAGGTACTTATTTTACTGCACCAATCATGCATGATTTTTCCAAGTAGGCATGAGGTTGTTCGCGACTTTAATAATCTTTTAGAAAAAACAGACTCAAAAGTGCCAGAAAATAGTGTCCTTTTAATCCGGCCTGATAAATTAGTGTCCGCGATTTATAATAAAAATAATCTTCATTATTTATCAGATTTATTGAATAATAACGAGATATTTAGTTTTTAGAGTGTATAATTGTTATAAATTTATAAATTATTAACATCTGGGGAGGAAGTTAAATGAGATTATTTTTTAGATTTTTAGTTGCATCTGCTTCTGTATTGTTTCTTTCAATATCTGCATATGCGGGGGAAGTAGTGTTAAAGTTCCATTCGTTTCCACCAATGCCTGCCAATTCTAACGCAAAATTTGTAAAGCCGTGGAGTGAAAAGGTATTAGCGGAGTCAAACGGCGAAATAAAAGTTGAGATTTATCCGGCAATGCAATTGGGTGGAAAACCACCTCAACTTGTCGATCAAGTAAGGGATGGTGTGGTGGACATCGTTTGGACTGTGGCCGGTTATACACCAGGAAGGTTTCCGCACTTGGAAGCTTTTGAATTGCCATTTATGCCTGCGTCAGCCGAAGCGACGTCACAAGCACTTCAAGAATACGTAGATACTGTAGCTGCCTCTGATCTTAAGGATTATAAGGTTTTAGCTGTTTTTTGTCATGCTCCTGGAAAAATTCATACTAAGGAAAAAGTTATTAAGTCTGCAGCTGATTTAAATGGAATGAAGATGCGCGGTCCTACAAGGGTGATTACCAAGATGCTAGAAGGTTTAGGTGCAACTCCCGTAGGAATGCCTGTTCCTGCAGTTGCTGGAGCATTATCTAAGGGTGTAATCGATGGAATGGTGGTGCCTTGGGAAATTATGCCTTCTTTTAAACTTCACGAATTGACAAAAGCGCATACGACAGTTTCTGGTTCAAGAGGTCTTTATACCACACCATTTTTGTTTTTAATGAATAAAGCAAAGTATGAGTCTTTGAGTGATGAACATAAAAAAGTGATCGATAATAATGCTGGTCTTGCCCTAGCAAAACTCGCTGGGCAACTTTGGGACGGTTTCGAAGTTCCGGCTAGGAAGTTAGCATTAGATGCAGGTGGAACCATACATTCTCTATCAGGTGGTCCTCTTGCGGAAATGAAGTCGGCCGGTGAAGGGCTTGAAGAGGATTGGATAAAATCTGCTAACGATCGTGGTTTGGAGGGTGCAATGCTTGTAAAAACTGCGAAAGATTTAATTTCAAAATATGACAAGTAAGGACACCTTCTTAGATATTGAAGATACCGAGCGCCCAAATGACATTTTTGGGCGCTTTCTACTTAAACTTGTAACCTACCTAGCAATTTGTGGAGGTTTAGTGCTTGTTGCTATAGTACTTATAAATTTTATTTCAATTGCTGGGAGAACAATATTCGGCAAACCTCTTACAGGAGATTTCGAACTTGTTGAAATGGGATGTGCGGTTGCGATGTTTTCATTTTTGCCACTTTGTCAATTTAAGAATGGCAATGTAATTGTCGATTTTTTTACAATTAACCTTTCGAATAAAATCAAAAACAGCTTAAATGGGCTTGGAGCATTTTTGTTTTTTTTAGTCGCCTCTTTCTTTACATGGAGAATGGTTTACGGATCCCTAGACATGTACAAATACAGTGAACAAACAATGTTGCTTCAAATCCCTGTTTGGATTCCATTTGTTCCAGCGGTAATTTCTTTTGGAATTCTATCGATAACTTGCCTCTATACATCAATAATGTTTTTTAACTCGGCTTTTAAATAGCAAAAATTTATCATGGATAGACTCTACCTCGGCATCTTAGCTTTCCCAATTCTTTTTTCTTTATTAGCTGTGAGGGTTCCTATTGGTTTAGCAATGTTAGTGGTGGGCTGTTCAGGGACAATTTTTATAGCTGGTTGGTTGCCTATTATGTCCCAGGTAAAGACAAGTGCATGGCATCTTTTTTCTAATTATTCCTTCACTGTCATTCCTCTTTTTTTATTAATGGGAAACTTTGCGTCCAAGGCAGGAATGAGTGAGTCTCTATTTAGGTTTGCTGGTGCATGTCTTGGACACAGGAGAGGTGGGGTTGCTATGGCTGCTGTCGGTGCTTGTGCTGGATTTGGCGCCATTTGTGGATCATCTCTAGCAACGGCTGCGACCATGGGCCGTGTGGCCCTTCCGGAGCTCCGAAGAATGGGTTATTCTGGATCGCTGAGTACTGGGGCCTTGGCTGCTGGCGGTACTTTGGGTATTTTGATACCACCATCTGTTATTCTGATTATTTATTCAATTTTAACTGAACAAAATATCGCTAAAATGTTTTTAGCAGCATTTGTACCTGGTATTCTTGCTGCTATCGGATACCTGATAGCAATAGCGATATTTGTAAGGATAAAGCCAGATTCTGGACCTCCCACAAGCTATGTGAGATGGCGGCAAAGACTAAGTTTATTTGGGCAAGTTTGGCAAATACTTGTTATATTTTTTCTTGTTATTGGCGGTATTTATCTTGGGTGGTTCACACCCACGGAGGGTGCTTCCATCGGTGCTGCTGGCACCGGTATTATGGCTTTATTTACAAAAGGCTTCAATTTCAATGATTTAGTAGATGTTATTAAGGATACTGCTGTAACATCTGCTATGATTTTTTTGGTATTATTGGGGGCAGAGTTCTTTAACTCTTTTATTGCGCTTACTCAAATAACTAATCAATTGGCAACGTTTGTAATTAGCAATGAGCTCTCGCCATATCTCGTTGTATTTTGTATCTTAGTTCTATATGTCTTCCTAGGTTGTCTTATGGATAGCTTAGCAATGATATTACTGACAATCCCAGTGTTTTTTCCAATTATTGTCGAATTGGATTTTGGTATGAGTGTTGAAGAGGTAGCAATCTGGTTCGGTATTCTCACGTTAATAGTTGTGGAAGTGGGTCTAATAACACCACCAGTAGGCTTAAATGTTTTTATTATTAATAAAATGGCAAAAAATGTTCCAATTTCGGATACGTTTATTGGAGTTTTACCGTTTTTAATAAGCGATCTTATTAGAGTTGGCATACTTTTTATCTTTCCAGGTATAAGTTTGTTTTTAATTAGACTATCGGGGTAGATTAATTTGGAGGCTTTATAATGAAAAATGAAAAAATAGTAGATGAATTAAAAGTTATTAAGTGTCAGCATGTTTCTTTAGAGGTGAGTAACGTGGACTACTCACTAAAGTTTTATAGAGAATTTTTAGGCCTTAAGCTTTCAGAGAGGCATTATGCTAATGAAAACCCTGCTATACCATTAGAAATGGCGTTTATGAGACTTGGCAAGCAACACCACGATCTTGTTTTAACTCATGATCCAAAGAGAGACTATCCAGAAAAAATATTTAATTCGGGTCCCGCTGGGATTCATCATTACGCTTTCGAGTGTCCAAATAAAAAAAGTTTTGATATGCATTTAGAAAGAGCTAGAGAAATGTCTCTTGAGATTGTGAGAGGACCAGTTCTGCACAGTGCATATCAATCCAAAGGTGATGGTACATGGGGAGAAAATTGGAGTTTCTATGTTTTAGATCCGGACAAGCACCGCATAGAAATTTTTTGTGAAATGGCAGAGATAGACAACACCGGTCAATACGTTATGGAAAATGGTAAAAAGGTACCAGATAAAAAAGCAGAAGAAATTTAATAAAAACAATAATGAAAAAGAATTTTGATTGCATCGTTATTGGTTACGGTCCTGTCGGCGCGTTACTCTCTATATTTCTATCAAAATTAGGATTAAGTGTTGCGGTAATAGATAAAAATTTAGATATTTACCCATTACCCAGAGCAATACATTTTGATGAAGAAGTTATGCGTATTTTTCAAATGGTTAATCTTAGTGAACAAATATCAAAGATTTCACGAATAGGTACGAAGGGAATGCATTTTGTAGATAATGAAGACAATATCTTAATGGTAAGAAAAGGATCAGACGCGATAGGAGAGCTGGGATGGCAAAAAAGTTGGTACTTTCATCAACCACAGCTTGAAAAGCTTTTGAGGGACAACGCAGAGAAAGAGAAAAATTTTATAAGCTTTCTAGGGTACGAAACGCAAAAAATTAATCATGACAGAGATTTGGTAACTGTAACATCATACAGCAAGAGTTTAAAGAAAGAGCTTGTACTTAATTGCAAATACTTGGTCGGTTGCGATGGCGCAAATTCAAATACTAGCGACTACATTGGAAAAGAAATTAAGGATTATGGATTAAAGGAAAAGTTTTTAGTTCTCGATCTTAAGGTCGATAATCGATACAACAACATAAAGAATTTACCAGACTTTACTGTTCAGCACTGCGATAAAGTGAGACCAGTCACAAGGTGTTATATAAGCAAAAAAAGAAGGAGGTGGGAAGTCAAAATATTGCCAAGTGATAATCAGGAAAAGTTTTTAGAAAGCAAATCCATTTGGAAATTCTTGAGCAAATGGATAGAAAAAAAGAACGCAATGATTGAGCGTAGCCAGGTATATACATTTAGATCAATACTTAAGAAAAAATGGTTCCAAGATAGAATAATTTTGGCAGGCGACAGCGCACACCTTTCTCCTCCCTTTCTTGGACAAGGCATGTGCGCTGGTATTCGTGACGTGGCAGTATTGGCGTGGAGATTAAAAGGATATGCCAACGATAAACTTTCAAATAAGGATTTAGTCAACTATCAAAACGAGAGGTTTCCGCATGTATCTGCTTTTATCAAGTTAGCCTCTGAAGTTGGTAAAATAATGTCTAATCCAGACCTGCTAAAAAAGTCAGAAAAAACACAAAGCATGCGATTATTTGATTTCCCTAAACCAAGATTGAAAAAAGGTTTTTTTTACACTTGTTCGTTGTCTGGTAGACTGTTCCCTCAGTTTATTGAGGGCAATAAAAAGAGTGATGATAGTCTTGGGTATGAGTTTGTATTTTTAGTTTTAAAAGAAGATACAATTAATAATGTTGTTATTGACAATAAAATATTGCTGAGAAAAATTGCCAAAGGATTTTCAAGAGACTGGATGGTAAAAAACAAAATAGTTGCGGTCGTCATACGTCCAGACAAATATATCTTCGGTAGTGCCGCTACTGAAAAAAGTATAAAAGCACTCGTCAGTCATTTTTATGATCTGTACCCGATATAAAATAGTTTTGAAAATGACCGCTATATCTTTCAATTTTATTGGTATTTCACAATTTCATTATCATCTAAAAACCATGCCTTTATTCCCTTTGTATTATAAATTTTAGGGAAAGTATTTGTTTTTTCTAGCGCTTTTGCAATTACAGTGGTTCTTCTTCCAGTTCTACAAAAGAGAATTATTCCTTTTTCAGAGTTTGATATCTTTTTGATTTTGGTTATGAAACTTTTAAGGTCGTATTTTCCATCTTTATCAAAGAAAGTATGCAGATAACTGTTTTTGATAACTCCAGTAGAAACCCATTCATCTTTCCGTCTAACGTCGATAAGTGGTATCCCTAAGGACATAAGCCTCTTTATTTCATTATTTCCTATGTTCTTAATTTCTGCATTACTGATGTTTGCAAATAAAAATAAGAATAAAAAGATAAATGAAGTGATACGTTTGGTTTTCATTTTATTACGAATAGTTGGAATCCAGTTATAATGCTACTATATTCGACCATAGTGGTTTTGACTGCAAAATATTTATATAGGGAAAATTTCAATGGATAAACTAAAATCTTTTATAACGATTTTATTATTTTGCTTATCGACAAATTTTTGTCTAGCACAAAACAATATTATCTCTCACGGTATTTCAACCTTTGGAGATTTGAAGTATGACAAAGACTTTAAGCATTTATCTTATGTTAACCCTAATGCTCCGAAAGGTGGAGAAATCTCTTTTTGGGCGTTTGGATCGTTTGACTCAATGCATCCATACACAAGAAAAGGAAGAGCTGGGGCATATTCTTCAATATTTTTTGAAAGTCTGCTTGAAGGTACGTCTGATGAAATAGACTCCGCTTATGGTTTGGTTGCGAAGGAGATTCAATACCCAGAGGATCGATCTTGGGTTATTTTTTCTCTCAGGAAATTAGTGAAATTCTCAGATGGGTCGCCTCTAACTGCTAAAGATGTATTGTTTTCTTTTAATTTACTGAGAGAGAAGGGGCTTCCTTCTTTCAGAGCTGTTTTAGAAAAAGATGTAAAAAAAGCAGAGCTAATTTCAGACTCTAAGATAAAATTTATTTTTAACGAGGATGTTCCCAAAAGAGATTTAATTAATACAGTCGGTGGATTGCCAATTTTTTCACAAAAGTATTTTGTAGACAATAATGTGGATTTTGAGTCATCGACCCTTACACCTGCTGTAGGGTCGGGCCCCTATATTCTGGATAAAGTAGATGTTGGAAAACAAATTATATACAAAAAGAACCCAAATTATTGGGGAAACAACCTGTCAATTAACAAAGGTCGATACAATTTCGATAGATTTAGAGTTGAGTATTTTGCGGACTATAATTCTGCGTTTGAAGGATTTAAGGCTGGGACATATACCTTTAGAAATGAAGCGTCTTCAAAGATTTGGGCAACTGGTTATGATTTTCCAGCATTAGAAAAGAAGTGGGTAAAGAAGACAACTTTGCCTGATGGAAATTTATCCTCAGGTCAATCCTTTGTACTTAATCTGAGACGAGAGAAATTTCAGGATATCAGGGTCCGAAAGGCCATGGGCTTAATGTTTAATTTTGAGTGGTCCAATAATACTCTTTTTTATGGTCTATATGAGCGTATAAATTCGTTTTGGGATAATAGTGATCTTAAAGCTGTAGGAATGCCAGAAAATGAGGAATTAGAAATTTTAAATAAACACAAGGCTGTTTTAGATGTAAATACCTTCAGTGAAAAAGTTTATACATTCCCGACGTCTTCATCAAAACAGCTTGACCGAAAAAATTTAAGGCAAGCATCTACTTTATTAGATCAAGCAGGATGGACAGTTGGTGATGACGGTTTACGAAGAAATTCAGAGGGAAAAACGCTCGACGTTGAAATTTTAAATGACAGCCAAGCATTTGACCGGATTATTAACCCTTATATCGAAAACTTGAAAAAGCTGGGCGTAAATGCTGCTAATATAAAGATTGACAATGCGCAGATGACAGACAGGCGCAGAAAATTTGATTTCGATATACTTGTAGGCTTCTTGAGCACACAACTAACCCCTGGATCTGAGCTAGAACAGTATTTCGGATCTGATTCAGCAGACTTCTCCATATTCAACTTAACTGGTATTAAAGATAAAGGAGTTGACGCGATCATCAAAGATGTTAGAGCAGCAAAGTCTCGTGAAGAATTAGGTTTTGCAATTAGGGCATTAGACAGAGTTTTGAGAAATAAAGTTATTTGGGTGCCTCAGTGGTTTAAGAATAAACATACCATTGCGTATTACGATATGTATGAGCATCCTAAAGCTTTGCCGCCGTACGACATTGGCGTGCTAGATACGTGGTGGATGAATTCTGATAAATATAATAATCTTAAGGATGTTGGTGCCCTAAATTAATTATAGAAAATGCTGAATTATATTTTTAGAAGGTTAATCCTTATTATTCCGACTTTAGTGGGGATAATGTGTATCAATTTTCTTTTGGTTCAATTTGTTCCCGGTGGCCCAATTGAACAGATAATTAGTGATCTGGAAAAAAATAGCTCTTTTCTTGACAGTATCGGAGGAGGGGCACAAGAAATAAGGTCAAGTACTGGGGCGGAACCTTATAAGGGAGCAGTTGGGCTGCCAAAAGATTTTATCGATGAATTGGAAGCACAATTTGGTTTCGATAAGCCGCTTTGGGAGCGATTTTTTTCAATGATGTACGATTATATTACGTTTGACTTCGGCGATAGTTATTTTCGCTCAATTTCAGTTATAGAACTTATAATAGAGAAGATGCCCGTTTCTATATCATTAGGTTTATGGACAACTCTTTTGGCGTATATGATATCTATTCCGTTAGGGATAAGAAAAGCGTTGTTGGATGGTTCAAGTTTTGATAGTTGGACTTCTACGCTTATAATAATTGGATATTCTATTCCTGGTTTTTTATTTGCAATATTTCTATTGGTTTTGTTTGCTGGTGGCTCCTATTTACAATTGTTTCCTATTAGAGGGCTAGTGTCATCAAATTTTGAAAATATGTCTTTTTTTGAGCAAATAAGAGATTATTTTTGGCATATTGCGCTGCCAGTTTTGGCATCCACAGTTTCTGCTTTTGCTACGTTGACATTACTAACGAAAAACTCGTTTTTAGATGAAATAAAGAAACAGTATGTCACTACTGCAAGATCAAAAGGCTTGGGTGATCAAAGAGTTTTGTATGGCCATGTTTTTAGAAACGCAATGTTGATTATAATTGCTGGGTTTCCTGGGCTTTTTATTTCAGTTTTTTTTGGATCCTCTTTAATAATAGAAACTATTTTCTCTTTAGATGGACTGGGTCGTTTGGGTTTTGAGGCTGCAGTATCAAGAGACTATCCTGTAGTGTTCGGCACTCTTTACATTTTTGGCCTATTAGGATTGGTGGTAGGGCTTCTCTCAGACTTAATGTACGTCTGGGTTGACCCAAGAATTGATTTTGAAAAGAGACAATCTTGAGCAAACAACTTAATAGGAAACGATGGGAAAATTTTAAAAAAAATAGGCGTGCCTTTTACTCGGCTATTATTTTTGGAATGCTTTTTTTCCTATCTTTATTTGCTGATTTCCTAGCTAACGATAAGCCTTTGTATATTAAGTCTCAAGGCAAGGTGTATTTACCCATATTTAACTTTTATTCTGAAGTCAAGTTTGGCGGTGACTTGAAAACAGAGGCAATATACTCTGATAGAGAAATACAATGTCTAATTTTAACTGGAGGCAACGATGATTGTTGGGACTCTCCTGACATAGTTATATCTGAGGGATATAAAAATAGAACAAATAAAGGGGTAATAATATGGCCTCTTATTCGATTTAATCACAATACTATCGCAAACTTAAAAGTCCCAGCGCCATCTCCACCGGATAGTGAGCATTGGCTTGGTACGGATGATACGGCAAGGGATGTTTTAGCAAGAATAATTTATGGATTTCGTATCTCCGTTATATTTGGATTAACCGTTACGTTTTTTGCAAGTTTAATTGGTATACTTGCAGGGGCCATTCAAGGTTATTTTGGCGGAAAAACGGATTTATTCACACAGCGTTTCATAGAAATATGGAATTCTGTACCCTCTCTTTACGTGATAATTATTTTGTCAGCCTTCTTGAGAATAGACTTTTTAATGTTATTGCTATTGATAACTTTATTCAGTTGGACAGCATTGGTAGGTGTCGTCCGAGCTGAATTTTTAAGAGCTAGAAATTTTGAGTATGTAATGGCAGCCAAGGCTCTTGGTGTATCAACGGGTTCAATTATTCTTAAGCATTTATTGCCCAATGCGATGGTTGCAACGCTCACTTTAGTGCCGTTTATACTGACAGGATCTATAGGATCTTTAGCAGCACTTGACTTTTTAGGGTTTGGTTTGCCTGCTTCGTACCCATCGCTCGGTGAGCTCACAATGCAAGCAAAGCAAAACCTTCAGGCCCCCTGGTTGGGCTTAAGCGCGTTTTTTGTATTTTCGATCATGCTAGCCCTCTTGGTTTTTATTTTTGAAGGCATAAGAGATGCTTTTGATCCAAGAAAGACGTTTGTATGACAACAAATCTATTAAGCTTAGAGAACTTATCTATTTACTTAAATGGAGTCAATGGTAACACTAAAAAGTTGGTTTCAAACGTAAATATAAATATCTATAGAGGAGAATTTGTTGCGTTAATAGGAGAGTCTGGTTCAGGAAAGTCTTTATCCGCACTTTCTACAGTTGGGTTATTACCCTCTGCTATCAAAGCCTCAGGTACAGGGAGGTGGCTAGATTTGAACTATGATTTAGCAGATCATAATTCGTTGAAAATGTTTCGTGGAAAGGAAATAGGCTTCATATTCCAGGAGCCCTTGGTATCTCTGAATCCTCTTCATACTATAGGTAAACAAATTGGTGAATGTCTAACTACACATACACATATTTCACACGTTGACCTAAAGGACAAAGTTATTGCTTTATTGAAAGATGTAAAACTCGATGATCCGGAGCGACGCATTAATCATTATCCACACCAATTATCAGGTGGCCAACGTCAAAGAGTGATGATTGCAATGGCGCTTTCAAACAACCCAAAGCTGCTCATTGCTGATGAACCAACTACTGCCTTAGATGTTACAATCCAAAAAGAGATCCTTGATTTGTTGCACTCCTTAAGAGCGTCTTACGATCTTTCAATTATGTTCATAACGCACAATTTAAAGATTGTTAAAAATTTGGCTGATCGTTTGTATATAATGAAAGATGGCAAGATAATTGAAAGTGGTAAAACCGAAGATGTTTTTAAAAAACCTTCTCAGGCATATACAAAAGAGTTAATCGATCCAAATATTAAAATTACAAAATCAAGATTAAACATTTCAAAGGTTTTATTGTCAGCTGAAAACGTATCTGTTAGATATAAAGGTCCCAGAAGCTTATTTAGAGCTTCGTCTAAAGACTTTTGTGCCTTAGATAAACTATTTTTAAATATTAGATTGGGTGAGACACTCGGAGTTGTAGGTGAAAGTGGTAGTGGTAAAACCAGCTTAGCTCTGTCCATACTTAAGTTGATAGATTATCAAGGAGACATAAAGTTATATCTCCCTGAAGCTAGTCACAGAAAAAAGGAGAGGCTAAAAAATTACAGACGTAATGTTCAAATTGTTTTCCAAGATCCTTTTTCTTCACTCTCACCGAGGCTTTCAATTCGTGATATTATCGGTGAAGGTATTATTTCTCATCGTATATTTTCTAAAGAACAGGTTGAGGAAAAAATACTAATAGCCCTCAGTAGAGTAGGCCTTGACAAAGACACTCTAGAAAGGTATCCCCACGAATTTTCTGGTGGACAACGACAGCGCATTGCAATTGCAAGAGCGATAATTATGGAACCAAAGCTCCTAATTTTAGATGAACCAACCTCATCCTTGGACGCGGCTGTTCAAAAACAGATAATCAACTTGTTAATTGATTTGCAAAAAGATCTTAATTTATCTTACTTATTTATTAGTCACGATTTAGAATTAGTCGCAACTATTTCTCATAGAATGGTAGTAATGAAGGACGGTATGATTGTTGACGAGGGTACTCCCGCAAAACTATTAAAATCTTCAAATAACAAGTATACGAAAAGGCTAGTGGAAAGTTCAATTTTTTAAAAAAGGATTTTGAGATGAACTATGATGAACAAAATATTTTTGCAAAAATTATCAGAGGCGAACTGCCTGCAGAAAAAATTTATGAGGATGAAAAGGTTTTAGCTTTTATGGATATAATGCCCAGGTCGCCAGGTCATTTTCTTGTTATACCTAAGTCGAGAGCAAGAAACATTTTGGATATTGATAATGAAAGTCTATGTGCAGTAATTAAAGTCGTAAAAAAACTTGCAGTTGCGTCCAAGAAAGCAATGAACGCGACGGGTATAACGATCCAGCAATTTAGTGAAGCTGATGGAGGTCAAGAGGTATTTCATTTGCATTTTCATATAATTCCCAGATACGGAGGCAAGCCGATGTATAGACCTGGCCAGATGGTAAAAGACATGTCGGTTTTATCTTTGCAGGCTAATAAAATTAAGGCTGAGTTAGGGTCTAGTTAGTCATGTATGAATATAGCGGTAGAGCTTTAATTTTTGGAGCAAGTGGAGGTATAGGCTTAGCTTTTAGCAAGTTCTTAGAGAATAAACTCGGTGTAGAAAACGTGGTAAAAGTAAGCAGATCCTTTGATGGGTTTGAGATTTCAGATGAAGAAAGCGTATCAAAGTTTTCTGAATCGATAGAAGGCACCTTCAATTTAATTATTAATGCGACGGGAGTCTTGCAAACTACTGAAGAAGGGCCTGAAAAAACAATCAATGCGGTCAAGAAAAAATTAATGATTGATATCATGATGATAAATGCAATAGGGCCCGCTTTGTTATTAAAGCATTTTTGTAATAAATTGGATAAGACAAAATTTAGCGTATTTGTGAACCTTTCTGCTCGAGTTGGATCTATAACTGATAATAGACTAGGAGGTTGGATTTCGTATCGTTCCTCTAAAGCAGCTCTAAATCAAATTATTAAAACTTCTTCTATAGAGATAAATAGAAGAAACAAAAATGCTATATGTGTTGGTCTGCATCCGGGTACAGTTAAAACAAGTTTCACAGAAAAATTTCAAAATAGCACTAAAACTATTTCACCGGAGGAGTCTGTTGAGATGATGATGAATGTTATTCAAAGCCTTTCTATTGATGACAATGGGTATTGTTACGCGTATGATGGAAAGATAATTCCTTCGTAGAATTTCTTGCCCTATCTTTCAGGTTTAGGGCTTGCACCGTTTCTTTATTTCAGTTTAAGGGTATTTTTAGTTGATAAGTGAAAACACTAAGGGAGCATTTTTAATCTCTCTTGCAGCAGCTTGCTATGTAATGAGTGATATCTTTATGAAATTTCTTTCGTCCGAAATTTCAATATTTCAAATAACGTTTTTAAGAGGACTTTTGGTAACCTTTTTTCTTTTTTCTTATTGTTATATTAGCAAAGCATCATTTTTTGTAAAAGAGTGGAAAGATCGACTTGTAATAGCCATTAGGTCCATTTTAGAAGTTATAATGACGTATACTTTTCTGGCGGCACTATTTAATATGAATGTAGCCAATGCTAATGCTATTCTTCAATTAATTCCTTTGATGGTTCTTTTAGGATCATTTGCTTTTTTGCGGCAGTCACCAAAAACACACGAATGGATTGCCGTCTTAGTTGGATGTTTAGGGGCACTTATAATTATTCGTCCCGGAGCATTAGATTTTAATTTTTTTACTATTCATGCCTTAGTAGCCGTACTTTGCTTGGCAGCTCGTGACCTATTAACAGTTAGATTGAATAAAAATATACCATCGAATATAGTAGCTTTCTATAGCGCCTTGATGCTGACCTTAGCGAGCTTTCTACTGAGTAAAGATACCATGTATTTAGGTGAATTAAGAAATTCTTATTTCATACTTTATACAGCAATATTCGTTTCTATTGGTTATATCGCTTCAGTTGCTGCCATGAGATTTGGTGACGTAACGTTTGTTTCTCCGTTCAGATACACTGCACTATTATGGGCAACGGTTATGGGTTTTATTTTTTTTAACGAGATACCAAAATTCACTACATTATTAGGCGGGTTTATTATAATCCTCGCAGGAGTCTATATTTTTTATAAATCAAAAGAAAATAGAAAAGTTTCATGAGAACCATTCTTCTAATTTTATAATGTCAAACCAGGAAACGCTTGAATATATTCTGGAACTTCTTCATGACGAGGAAGGTATTTCCTATAAGAGGATGTTTGGAGGATATGCGCTCTTAAAAAATGAGCTCGCCGTAGCCTTGATATTACGTTCAGAAGTGTTTATGAAGGTGGATGAATCAAATAAAGACGAATACAAATTAGCTTCATCTAAACCATTTACGTATTACAAAAATGGAAAAGAGGTATCTCTTTCCAATTGGTCTATCCCTAGTGAAATTTTGGAAGATAGAGACGTCTTCATTGATTGGTTTTTTAAATCGTATCAAGTTGCTGTTAATAAAAAAATTGGAAAAAAATGAGTATTGAAAGCTGGTTTTACTTAGTCTTAATTTGTCTGATGGGAGCCTCTTCACCAGGTCCAAGCTTATTAGTAATTTTAAGGTACGCTGTAGCTGATGGTAGAAACGCAGGTATAAATGCTGCCATAGGCCATGGAATAGGTATTTTTATTTATGCTCTTGTTTCTGCGATGGGGTTAAGTTTCATACTAATTAGTTCGCCTAAAATATTTTCGATTATACAGGTTTTAGGAGCAATATTTTTGATGTGGATAGGCTTTCAAGTACTAAGGGGCGTATTATCAAAAAGAGATGTACAAAATTTAGAGGAGTATACAAACTCATCTGGGGGTACTGCATTAAATCATTTTAGAGATGGATTTGGTATAGCAATCCTCAATCCAAAAATATTGGCTTTTTTCTCGTCCTTATTCAGTCAATTTTTGTCTCCTGAGCAAACCTTTTCTATTCACATGTCAATGGCAATTATTGCGGGATTTATTGATTTAAGTGTTTATATTTTTATAGTTTTCCTAGTAACTCTAAAAAGCTTACTAAAATTTTATAGAGAGAAGATATTTTTATTTGAGATTGCCTTTGGATTTTTGTTAATCCTCTTGGGTTTTTCGATATTTATAGTAAACTTTAATCTTACAAATTTCGGTTGAAAATAATGAATGAAAATAAAATTGATAGAAAAATTGCTGTTATTTTCGTAACAGATGTTGTTGGTTTCAGTAGACTTATGGAGAAAAATGAAGATCAAACTCTTAAAAGTTTTCGATCATGCAGAGAAATTCTCGACAATTTGTTTAAAGAGCATGGTGGACGAATTTTTAATACGGCCGGTGACTCTATTCTAGCAGAATTTCAAAGTGCGGTGTCTGCAGTTGTCTGTGCATCAGAATTTCAAAAGTTAATTTCTGAACGAAATTCTAGCGTATCCGAAGATAGTGAAATGCATTTTCGAATTGGTATAAATATGGGTGATGTAATAGTAGAGGGCGATAACCTTTATGGCGACGGAGTAAACGTTGCGGCGCGTTTAGAAGCGCTCTCACAACCCGATGGTGTTTGCTTGTCAAAAAGCATACATGATTTCGTTAATAAAAAAACTGAGTTTTTATTCAATGATATTGGTGAGCAGAAAGTCAAAAATACAGATGTTCATGCGTTTGATTTAGCGCTTAACAATTTAGAAAAAAGAGAAGCTAGAAATGAAGAAATTCTTGATGATCCTAGTGATGATGGCAAACCTCCAGCTATTGCCGTTCTTCCCTTTAAAAACCTGAGTAATGATGAAGAGCAGGAATATTTTGCTGATGGGATTACAGAGGATATAATTGCCAATCTGTCATTGTGGAAAACGTTTCCTGTTATCTCGCGGAATTCTAGTTTCACTTTTAAGAACACTACTGAGAAATCGGACCTCATATCGAAAGCACTGGGAGCGAGATATTTAGTAGAAGGTAGTGTAAGAAAAGGAGGAAACAAAGTACGAATTACAGCACAGTTAACTTCAGCAGATGATGATAAACAAATTTGGTCAAAAAAGTGGGATAGATCACTGGAGGATATTTTTGAGGTTCAAGATGAAGTTTCTCGAGATGTGGCTGCATTGATTTCACCAGCCCTGAAGGATCAAGAGCAGGTAAAGCTAAGTAGTAAAGGGAAGAAAAACTTTGGTGCGTGGGATGAATACCTTCAAGGTCTAAACATATATAACACCGAAGATTTTGCTGGATCAAAAGCAGGTGATAGGGTTATTGAACACTGTAAGAAAGCCATAGGACTTGATGCAAATTTTTGTGATGCCTACGTTCTCTATTGTAATGTGCTGCAGGGAAAAATTTATAGTCATGAGCACCAAGACAAACGAGAGGAAAACACCAAGCTCTTCCATCAAATGGCACAAAAAGCAGTCGATACCGACCCTGAAAACCCTGACGCCATGTCGTCATTGAGTATGTCCTACAGCATAAAAAAAGATCTGAATAAAAGGCTTGAGACAGCTGAAAAGGCATTAGAATTGAATCCAAGTCATCCACGTTCCAATTTTTCTTATGGTCAAGCCTTAACGAATTTTGGAAGAAATGAAGAAGCGTTGTTCTATATCAATAAAGCAATTGAGCTAGATCCTCAATCTAAACGAAATTATGAAGGCTTCTTCCCTCTTTTGTATATAGCTCTCAAAGACTGGGAAAATGCAATAACATGGCTAAACACAGCTCATGAACGAAGTCCCCACTCCAGGTACTTTGGCTGGAAAGCTGCGGTATATGGAAAAATGAATGACTTAGATTCTGCTAAGGAAAATCTAAGCTCCTTTATTAAGGAACGACCTGAGATAAAGACATTAGAAGATTATGAAAAGGTTGCGCCAACGATAATAAAAGATACTCTACTAGAAGGCCTAAAAATAGCTGGATTAAAATAAGATCTATCTTTTAACTTTTAGATGAGGAGAAAGCGATGAAAACTAAAGCCGCTGTTGCATTTGAAGCCTCTAAGCCATTAGAGATCGTTGAGCTTGATTTAGAGGGCCCGAAAGAGGGCGAAGTCCTCATTGAAATTAAGGCGTCTGGCATTTGCCATACCGATGCCTATACACTATCTGGAGCGGACCCTGAGGGAATATTTCCATCGGTATTAGGACACGAAGGAGCGGGTGTTGTTGTTGATATTGGAAAAAATGTTACCTCTGTATCGGTTGGTGATCATGTTATTCCCCTATATACTCCCGAATGTAGAGAATGTGAATATTGCCTCAATCCTAAAACAAATCTTTGCCAAGCAATACGTACTACTCAAGGCCAGGGATTAATGCCCGATGGAACAAGCCGCTTTAGTTATAAAGGTAAGCCTATCTTTCATTACATGGGGACTTCGACTTTTTCTCAATACACCGTTATGCCTGAGATTGCCGCTGCTAAAATCTCCAAAAGTGCACCCTTCGAGAAAGTTTGTTATGTAGGCTGTGGCGTTACAACTGGAATAGGTGCCGTAATTAATACTGCGAAAGCTGAAGCTGGATGCAGAGCAGTTGTGTTTGGTTTAGGGGGTATTGGACTAAATGTTATCCAGGGCCTAAAAATGATTGGTGCTGAGATGATAGTTGGGGTAGACACAAATGCGTCTAAAGAGGAGTGGGGAAAACGTTTTGGAATGACACACTTTGTCAATCCATCTGAAGTAGACGGTGATTTAGTCTCCTACCTAGTCGATCTGACTAAAGGAGGTGCCGATTACTCATTTGAGTGTATTGGTAATGTTAATATCATGAGAACAGCACTGGAGTGTGCTCATAAGGGTTGGGGAGAAAGCATAATAATTGGAGTTGCAGGCTCTGGAGAAGAAATAAGCACCAGGCCATTCCAACTAGTTACAGGCCGAAGTTGGAGAGGGTCAGCATTTGGTGGAGCGAGGGGGCGAACAGATGTGCCTAAAATAGTTGATTGGTATATGGATGGAAAAATTGAGATTGACCCAATGATTACCCACGTTATTGACTTTGAAAGAATTAATGAGGGGTTTGATCTTCTGCATGAAGGAAAATCTATAAGATCTGTAGTTACCTATTAATTTTTTTGAATGTCGGATATCCTTATATAAGCAATTATAGAAATCATCACAATAAGAGCGCCAACGACCATCTGTAGAGACGGCTGTTCATCTATTACGAGCCATACCCAAAATGATCCTAATACCAACTCCAAGAGCATTATTAAGCTTACATTAGATGCACTAGTATATTTTGGCGCTATAAGCAGTAAAGCAAAGGAAAAGGGTAAAATGATTATCCCCATGGCTATAACACTGAAGGGTGCTGAGAAGTTTAAATTTGGTTCGTTTGATAAGTAAAAACAAAAAACGCCACTTATTACGCACCCTATAGCCGTTGCAGGCATAACAGATAAGCTTGGATATTTACGGACCATTGTAAATGTAAAAGAAATGCCTAACGCAGAAATTAATCCATATATAGCCCCCAAGATAACCGAGCCATTAGGAGCATTTTCAGAACTCCCCGATCCACTAACAGCCAGAGAAATGCCACATACCGCAAAAATTAAGATCAACCATGAGAGTAAGTTTTGTTTCTCTTTTAACATTAAGACTGATAGCAGTGCTGTTAAAAGAGGCATTGTTGCCAGTGCAGTCAACACAACAATAACAGAAGTTTCACTAATCCCGAGAGTGAAACTAACCGAATTAACGGCCATTGCCAAAATAATGAGTAATCCGGGAATAGAAAACGTGGCAAGAAACTCCTTTTTATGCCCTATCTTTCTTGATAAAACCCAGATTAGAAAAAGTGTAGCACCCATCAGAACACCTCGCCACCCACCTAATTGCCATTTTTCAAGCTCCGAAAGTCTCATAAAAAGAGTATCAGGCGTTAATAGGAGAACCC
>CABZEW010000028.1 GCA_902524845.1 uncultured Alphaproteobacteria bacterium | reverse complement strand
CTCTATCTCTTTTAGTCGTCCGTCTGCCGCGGCTACATCACAGGCTAATGCATAGGCAGTCTCGAACAGATGCGCAGGAAGAGATACCTTTATCAAACCAAAAAGTGCATCCAGACCATCTTCTTCTTCAAATATGTCGTACACAGTTTCAGCAATTGTTTTTACACGAGATACGTCATAATCTTTAAATATAGGAAGATGCTCAACAATTTTAATTATTGAAGCAAATTCTATTTTTGTAACACCCCGGTGTGAGGTTCCTTCTGCAATCATTATGGCCACCAAGGCATCTTGGGGACTCAATATTGTTGTACTTGAATTAATGTCCATTTAAATGCTAGCAATTTTTTATCATATATATTATACGGATCTCAATCTATGTGAACAATATTTATATTTTTATTTCCTTGGATGTGAATCAGTGAAAAAGATCAACGATATTCCCGATAATATTAAAGTTTGGCCTATGCAAGAAGCAGTTGGCCTGCATAAACATTTGTTGGGAATGAATGAGAATAAAGATGAAGTTACTTTCCAAACTGGTTATGGCCCGTCGGGCTTGCCTCATATAGGAACATTTGGGGAAGTTATGAGAACATCTATGGTACGGCATTCTTTTGAACGCTTATATGGAGTGAAAACCAATCTCTTGTGCTTTTCAGATGATTTAGATGGTCTGAGAAAAGTTCCTGAAAATATACCAAATAGAGAGCTAATAGAACGAGATTTGGACCTTCCGTTATCAAGGGTGAGTGATCCGTTTGGTACCCACAACAGTTTTGCTGAACACAATAATAGTAAACTATGCGAGTTTCTTGATAGCTTTAAATTTGAGTATGAGTTTATTTCTTCCACTAAGTGCTACTCTGAAGGAACTTTTAACGAGGCACTAGTGCAAGTTCTAGCCAAATATGACGAAGTGATGGAAATAATGTTACCGTCGCTTGGAGCTGAAAGAAAATTAACGTATTCACCATTTTTACCAATAAGTAAAAAATCTGGTAAAGTTTTGCAAGTGCCAACTCTTGAAATAGATACTAAAACTCATTCGATAGTTTATGAAGATGTTGATGGAAAAAAAGTAAAAACACCAGTTATGGACGGAAACGTCAAACTCCAATGGAAAGCTGATTGGGCGATGAGATGGTTTGCATTATCTGTAGATTATGAGATGTATGGTAAGGACTTAATTCCATCGGCTAATTTAGCTTCAAAAATATGTAGGCTACTTGGAAGGAAAGCCCCACAGCAGTTTTTTTATGAACTATTCCTAGACGATCAAGGACAAAAAATTTCAAAGTCAAAAGGAAATGGTTTATCGGTTGAAGAGTGGTTGAGATACGGATCAAAAAATTCCTTAAGTCTTTTTATGTTTCAAAAGCCAAAGACGGCAAAAAGGCTCTATTTTGACTCTATTCCAAGAGCAGTCGACGATTACCATAAGTTTTTAGAAACGTATCAGCAACAAAGTGAAGAGGAAAAATACGCGAATCCAGTTTGGCACCTTCATCGAGGCAGCCCCCCTAAGTCTGAATTACTTGTTTCTTTTTCTATGCTTATGAACTTGGCAGGAGCAACTGGCTCAACAAATATAGAAACACTACTTTCATTTGTAGAAAAATATCTCAGTGACAAAAATAATTCTATGAATCCCACCATGCATGGAGCTATGCATAACGCCATCAATTATTTTAATGATTTTCTTAAGTCCAATCTTGTTTTCAAGCAACCTTCAGATAATGAGCGAAATGCCTTGGTTGAGCTTACTAAAAGATTAGAAGCGCTCAGTGAAGACAGTGAAGCAAGCGAAATACAACAAGTTATTTTAGATGTTGGTAAAATCAATGGATTTGAAAATAACAGAGATTGGTTTATGCTAATTTATGAGGTGCTATTGGGTAGCCAAAGTGGTCCTAGGCTTGGTAGCTTTTTCTCTTTGTTGGGCAAAGCTAAGACAGTAGAAAAATTGAATGAGGTGATACAGTGAGGTGGGAGTTTATTGTAAAAAAGACTTTGATTGCCCTTTTTTTTATTTTGCTTTTAAGAACTTTAGTTTTTGCTGATGACAGTAGAACGGTTATGGAAGAAGTGCGTTACACAATTAGTTCACAAATTGATGCGTTTAAAGAAAATGATGTAAAGAAGGCTTATACATTTGCTGCACCTAATATTCAAGCTCAGTTCCCTAGCCCAGATATTTTCGGTTTAATGGTTAGGAACGGATACCCCGTTATATGGAAACCAAAAAGCTTCAAATTCACTGAGTTCAAAGCTCTAGGTGAAACATGTATTCAGCGAGTTTTATTCCAATCTTACAATGGCTCACTAGAGTCATATGATTATATTTTAAAAAAAAATGACAATCTGTGGAAGATCGCTGGCGTGCTGACAGTAAACTCGACCGACGAAACTTAGTATCTATCTGGCAAACGGATCTTGTTTTATTTCTAATTCTGTTTTTTCTAGCCTCTGTATTTGATCTCTTAGTTTAGCGGCTTCTTCAAACTCAAGATTTTCTGCGGATTTAAGCATTTGGGTTTTTAAATCCTCAAGATGACTGATAAGATTATGACCAATTCCAGGGGATTTTTCCAAATCAGCTGTTACTCGAGCTTGGTCAGTATCTCCTTTATAAAGACCCTCCAATACATCGTTGACATTCTTTTCTATCGTTTTTGGTGTTATGTTGTTTTCTAAATTATACTTTGTTTGTTTATCACGGCGCCTATCAGTTTCCTCAATAGCTTTTTGCATGCTTTTTGTAATTGTATCGGCATACATTAGGACTTTCCCGTTAATATTTCTTGCAGCCCGTCCAATTGTTTGCACTAATGAGGTCTCAGAACGCAAAAACCCTTCTTTATCAGCGTCCAATATCGCCACTAATCCGCATTCCGGAATATCTAAACCTTCTCTCAGTAGGTTAATGCCTACCAATACGTCAAACGTTCCTAGCCGTAAATCTCGCAAAATTTCTAATCTTTCTAAAGTATCGATATCTGAGTGCATGTATCTCACTCTAATCCCTTTCTCATGAAGATATTCAGTAAGGTCTTCGGCCATTTTCTTTGTCAGGACTGTGCAAAGAGTTCTAAGGCTTCTTTGCGTTACTGTATTCACTTCTTCTATTAAATTATCAATTTGAGAGTCAGTAGGCCTTACCTCAATTTCAGGGTCAATGAGGCCCGTAGGTCTAATAATTTGCTCAGTGAAAACACCCTTTGTTTGATCTAGTTCCCAACTACCTGGCGTAGCTGATACATAAATTGTGTGGGGCCGCATAGCATCCCACTCTTCAAACTTTAATGGCCTATTATCAGTACATGAGGGAAGTCTAAAACCATATTCGGAAAGAGTACTTTTTCTTCTGAAATCTCCTTTAAACATACCGCCTAGTTGTGGGATACTAACATGACTTTCGTCAGCAAATACAATTGCATTATCAGGAATATACTCAAAAAGAGTAGGTGGGGGCTCTCCCGGTTTTCTACCTGTTAAATATCTTGAGTAATTCTCGATTCCATTACACATGCCTGTAGCCTCGATCATCTCTAAGTCGAAGTTAGTTCTCTGTTCTAAGCGTTGTGCCTCCAGTAGTTTGTTTTCATTATTGAGCTGTTTCAGTCTAAGTATTAGCTCTGCTTTTATATTTTTAATTGCTTGCTGCAGAGTTGGTCGCGGGGTCACATAATGGGAGTTTGCATAGATTTTGGCTTGCTGCAGTTCCTCAAGCTTTTTGCCAGTTAAGGGATCAAACTCTATAATTTTTTCTACTTCATCACCAAAGAAAAGAAATCTCCAGGCTCTATCTTCTAAGTGAGCTGGCCACACATCAAGTGTATCGCCTCGAACCCTAAAACAGCCCCTCTGAAAATTCTTGTCATTTCTCCGATACTGTTGCTCGACCAAGTTTTTAACTACTTGCCGTTGATTGAAAGTCCCTCCTTTATTAAAACTTTGAGTCATCGAGCTGTAGGTCTCAACAGAACCTATTCCGTAAATGCAAGATACAGAGGCAACGATCACTACGTCTTTTCTTTCCAACAAGGATCTTGTAGCTGAGTGCCGCATTCTATCAATTTGTTCGTTTATTTGAGCTTCTTTTTCTATGTAGGTATCTGATCTTGGAACATAAGCCTCAGGCTGATAATAGTCGTAATATGAAACAAAATATTCCACTGCATTATTGGGAAAAAATTTCTGGAACTCGCCAAACAATTGACCGGCCAACGTTTTGTTAGGAGCAAGAATAATTGCCGGGCGTTGAGTTGCCTCGATTATTTTGGCCATCGTGAATGTTTTTCCCGTACCAGTAGCCCCAAGTAAAACTTGGTTTTTTTCTCCTTTGCTTAATCCTCCTACTAGCTCCTCAATCGCCGCGGGTTGGTCTCCCGCAGGCTTGAATTCCGACACAACATGCAAATCATTTTTTTCGATAGTCATTTCGTTCATATTGGACATTACTTGGTATGGATGTTTTATTGTCGCTTCATGATTTTTAGGTTTAAATCTTTATTAGTTCAATATAATATCATTTTACAAATTAAAACTGATTTTTAGGAATTTTTTATGGTTGCGCGAATCTATAAGACATCTAAGACTGCGATGCAGTCGGGTACTGGTAATGCAGATCAATGGTTTTTAGAATTTGACCAAAACGATTATAAACCAATAGACCAAGTTATGAGTTGGATTGGATCCAGTGATACTACGAGTCAAATAAGATTAAAATTTGCAACGAAGGAAGAAGCAACCCAATACGCGAAGACAAACAATCTTTTGTTTTTCATTGACGTGGGCTCCGAAAAAAAAATGAATGTCAGAAAGAATGGTTATGGTGATAACTTTTCTTACGATAGAAAAAGACCCTGGACTCACTAACAATATTTCTAAAATTCGTTTATTGACTAGCTTAGAAACTAAGCAAATTTAAATTTACTATAAGGTGATCGTGTGTTACCACTGCATCACTGGCCCCGTAGCTCAGCTGGATAGAGCAACTGACTTCTAATCAGTAGGTCGTACGTTCGAATCGTACCGGGGTCACCAAATTTTATTGGCGAAAGTAAGTTGCCCAGTGTTAACCTCCTTATATTCATCTTTTTTAAAAAATGGCACACTGCTGCTTTGCTTAGCAATGCTCGGTTGGGCTGGAAATACGATAGCTGGAAGACTGTCAACGGGTGAAATGTCACCCATGGTTGTCGTGTTTTTGAGATGGTTCATTATCTCTATTTTTTTAATTTTATTTTTAAATAAAAATTTGATTACATCTATACAGTCAATAAAGGGAAAGTTTGTTTGGTTGTGCCTTATGGGATCGCTTGGCCTAACGGGCTTCAATGCCTTATTTTACATAGCCGCCCAGAATACAACAGCAATAAACTTAGGAATTATTCAAGGTATCATGCCAGCAATAATATTATTGGGGTCGGTAATATTTTTAAAGGAAGCAGTCAACACTACTAAGTTCGCAGGGCTGATAATAGCTTTTTTTGGGGTTTTGGTAGTGGTAAGTCAAGGTAACTATGAGAGATTAATTTTACTGTCTTTTAATTATGGTGATATGGTGATGCTCTGCGCTTGCTTCTTTTATTCAGGGTTTACCCTCGGGCTTAAAAGCAAACCGTTAATCGACCCTGTTGTACTTATGACCTATTTTTCGTTGAGTGCTATGATATTTTCTGTACCACTTCTTATTGCAGAGCACTATCTAGGAAACACGCAGCTTCCGGCTACTAGCGCTGCCTGGGTCACTATACTCTACATCGCTTTTGTCCCGTCTTTTCTAGCGCAGGTTTTTTTTATAAGAGGGGTAGAAATAGTAGGAGCATCTAAAGCGGGCCTTTTTATAAATTTTTTACCTATTTTTGCAGCAATTCTAGGTGTGTTTTTGTTAGGTGAGAGATTATATATTTACCATTTGGTCTCGCTATTTATCGTGTTATTAGGAATTTATCTATTTATGGTGATTGGGGACAAAGAAAAAAAAACCTCAGATTAAAAAAAATTGGACTTCACATCGCTGTTGTGTCATCAGGTAACAAACAAAATCGTTCATGCGCTTGTTATTAGAAAATGCAACTTAGCAAAAACAAATATTTTAAAAAAATTCTGGCAGAAGAAAACAGTTCGGAGTTTGTTATGGCCACTGAACTTCGAAATCCGGACAGACAAAACTTATTTACATTTTCTTTCGATGATATATCGCTTGATATCACTAGGCAGCTCATTTCCTCAAAGCAATTTTCTAAACTTAAAATGCTTGGTAGGGCTATAAACATTGAGGCTGAAAAGAAGAAGCTTTTTGATGGATCTTTTATTAATATTACTGAAGGTAGGCGCGTAACCCATTTTCTCGAAAGAAAACCAAAGTTACTGATGGATAAGGCTGCAAGGTATAACTCTTTAATATCGCACTTAAAACAAAAGAAAATCAAAAGTTTAATTAATGTAGGAATAGGGGGTTCAGACCTTGGAGTGAAAATGGTGTACAATGCACTAAAGCACAAAAATGAGGGGCCATCCCTAATAAACATATCAAATTTAGATTTCACAAATCTTCAAGATATTCTTGAAAAAGAAGATACTAGAGATGTATTTTTTATTTTCAATTCAAAGTCATTTTCTACTGAGGAAACATTAGTCAATCTTAGGTTCGTGAAGAACTTGCTCAGTAATGAGGGTATGGATCTGAATGATCATGCCGTGGCAGTCACGGCTTTTCCAAAAAAAGCTTTGGATGCAGGCTTTAGAGCCGATTCAATTTTTGAGGTATCTGAGGGAGTTGGAGGACGTTTTTCGATATGGTCACATTTTGGTTTAGGCTTAGTCGCTTCTCTGGGATTAGACGTTTACACTCAGCTTCTTGAAGGAGCGTACAAAATGGACAAACATTTTTTAGAAGAGACGCTTGAATCGAATTTACCTTATATTCTTGGTTTAACAAGAATATGGAATAGAAATATTCTAAATCTTCAAAATCTTTCTATTGTCCCCTATGAGAATGGTCTTAAATACTTTCCCAGTTGGTGTCAGCAAGTCGAAATGGAGAGTAATGGTAAAAGTTTTGATACGTTAGGCAATGATCTAGAGTTACCTGCTTCGCCCTTAGTATTTGGCGAGGTTGGAACGGAGTCTCAACACAGTTTTTTCCAGTTACTTCATCAAGGCATAGAAAAAATTCCTGTGGAGTTTTTAGTTCCTCTTGAGGGTAAGAATATAATTGGTGAAAATAAAAAAGAGTTAAAACCCCATTCAAGATTAGTTGTAAATGCAATTGCACAAGCAGAAGCCCTTATAACGGGGACTCAGACAAATAAGGATAAATACAAAAATATGACTGGAAATCGACCGTCTACCTTCATAAGCTGGGATACAACTAATGCTGAGTCCTTAGGTAAACTTCTTTCGCTCTATGAAAACGCAACTATCGTGTGTGGATTATTGTGGGGAATTAATAGTTTTGATCAATGGGGTGTGGAGCTTGGAAAAGAGATATCAAGGAATATTTATTCTGGTCAAAATTTGGAAGATTTATCTTATAGTGCAAGAAAAATGTTAAAAGATATCCTTTAGAAATTTATAAATTACCTTTTTAGTAGGGTTTTGAAGGCAGCTTCAAAGCGTATTTTATCAACTTCTCTGGATAACCGTACACTTGTAATCTTTTCATGGATCGATTTGGTTTCTTTAGAAACTATTTCATTCAAGAGCCGCTCTTTCTCTAGTCTTTTCTTTTCTTGTTCGTTTTTCAAGTCTCTAGATCCTTCAATTTAAACTTATGACTTAATAGAAATCTTTTTAGGCGTTTCTTTCTTTGGTTCTTCCCTATATAGCTGAATAGATAATAATCCATCTTTAAACTCAGCACCATCAACTATCACATTATCAGCTAATCTGAAAGTTTTGGTGAATGCCCGTTTGGCTATTCCTTTATGAATATATTCCTGTTGACTATTCTTGTCACTATTACCATATACAACCAATTCACTTGACGTTGCTTCGATCACGAGGTCGTCAGCACTAAAACCTGCAAGCGCAAGAACAATTAGAAAACTATTATTTGAAATCTTTTTAATGTCGTATGCTGGATATGAAGGGTGCTTTACGGAAGACATCCGTTCAATTTCATCAAAAAGACTTTCGAAACCAACGAAAGAACTCATATATGGAGAAGATAAAAAGCTCATGAATTAAATATGCCTCACAGTATCCGCTTTCTTTTTTTAATCTGATAGTGATAAGAAATCAATCTTGAAATTTGAACGCCGATCTCTTAACTACTTAAAAAGTAGTTGGTCAAAGATTTTCTAGTTGGCATCTTCAGCATAAATTAAGTTCTTACATATTTAGCCAGGGAAATTTGTAACAAGTAGCCTATTAAGCTAAATAAAGTAATTGATAAAAATCCCAGTGTGAGAAGGCTTGCAAACATAAGGTCAGTTTTTACCCGACCGTTTGCTAAAATCATAAGATATCCCAAGCCTTGTGATGATCCAACCCATTCTCCTATAACTGCTCCAATTGGCGCATAGACGGCCGCTAGCTTTATTCCTGAACAGAGAGAGGGTATGCTATGAGGAATTTTTAAATACAAAAGGTTCCTCCATGGTGTTCCTCCCATGGTTTTGGCAAGATCAAGATATCTTTTTGGAGTTTGAGAAAGACCATCATGAAATGCTGAGGTGACAGGAAAATAAATGATTAATATTGCCATAACGACCTTTGACAAGATACCATAACCAAGCCACAAAGTAAGTAATGGAGCAATCGCAAATACTGGAATAGATTGACTAAATATTAATAGTGGTCTAAATACCAAACGAGCCGTAACAAATATTTCTAATGTTAGTGCTGTAATCATCCCCAATATCACACCAACAGTAAGGCCAATTAAGACTTCTATAATGGTCACAAGTGCATGTTCGTAAATTAGCATGAAGTTTTCTTTGAATGAAATTAGCACTGAGTATGGTGTTGGAAGAATGTAGGGAGGAGGCTCTGCAAACCTTATTAATAGTTCCCAAAAAAACAAAATTGATAAAAAAGCACATATTATGTAAATAAAAACTTTCATGAACGTTTACTTTTTATTTTTTCTAGTAATGAATATTGAAGATCAAAAACAGATTTATCGGAATAGGTCTTAGGAAATGGTGGCTTGAGACCTTTATTGTTTGTTGTCTTCTGGTGCTCTAATATGTAGATGCTGTCGCACAGTCTTGCAGCTTCATGAGGGTCATGAGTAACAAATAAAACGGTTTTTCCTTTCAGACTTTTAAACGTAAGATCTATCATTTCTTCTCGGGTATTTGAGTCTAGCGATCCGAATGGTTCATCTAATAAAACGATGGGCGTGTTTTCCATTAACGTTCTAGCAAGGGCAGTTCGTTGTCTTTGTCCTCCCGAAAGTTGAAAGGGGTATTTTTCTCTGTGTTGTATTAACCCAACCTTTTTAATAATTTTCAATTTTTTTTCTGAAGAGTATTTGTGTCCTCTTAATTTACTGCCTAAAGTAATATTGTCGCTTACGCTTGCCCATGGAAGCAGTAGATCATTTTGAGCCATATAGGAAACTCGATTTGATAGAGATAATCGATCATCACTTTTTATGCTGCCATCGAGTTTTACGTGTGTAGGCAATCCAGCAATTAGTCGTAGCACAGTCGATTTCCCAATCCCTGAAGAGCCAAGAAGGCAAGTCCACCGATTAGCCCTTATTACTAACCTGAGATCCCTAAATAAAACTTCGTTTTCTGAGCGTACACTTCCGATCAATTCTATTGATGGGGAGGCAAAAGACATTATATATCAGCCATTTCCCAGAAATCCCGTTCTAGAAGTGTAGCTGTTTTAAATTTGTGAGTAAGTTCTTTGAACTTACCTAAAGTAGAATAATTCTCACCCAACTTTCTTATTACAGAATTATCTATTAAATTGCCTACTTCACAACATAAACTTTGGTAATCGCTGCCAGCATATGTGTTTATCCACTCTTTATAGACTGCACTATATTGCGAGGCTCCTATTCGCATACCTATTTCCCCATAGCCAAACACACAAGGTGCGAGTGCAGCCATAAGGTCTAAAAAATCTCCTGAATATCCAGCATCTAAAACGAACCTTGTATAAGCCAAATTTTGATTCATTTCATTTGTCTCTTCTAGCTCCTTTGTCGGGATGCCTTCATTATTGCAAAATTCAATATGCAAGTTTATTTCCTCGTTTAAAAGTGCATGAACCACTTTAGAACAAGTATGCATATCTGTGATGCTATCGGACTTAACGATTGCGAGCCCCCAAGCTCTAGAAAAATGTTTAAGAAATATGTAGTCTTGTTTGAGATAGGTTAAAAATGCTGTTTTTGGTAACGTTCCGTTGCTTATTCTTTCTACAAAAAGATGTTTTGTATAGGAATCCCACTCAGCCTTACACAATTCTCTCCAGGTTGAAAAAACTTCACTATATTCCATCTATTTTCTCGTAACATCTATAGCTATGCTGGATATCGGCAGAGCTTCATTTATTAATTTGTTATTAAGAAGAAAATCCTGGAATTCTAGATATCTTCCAGCATCAAAAGCCGAAGGTCTCAGAGCAAAACGAGGTAAAGTGTCCGCCCATGCCATCTTATTTAACTGATCATCTAGCTCTTTAGAAGTGGACTTAAATATCTCCCAGCTTTCTTCTGGATTATTAATGATGTATTGGGTTGCCAACTCTGTTGCCTTGAGAAATTTTCGAATTTTTTCTTTTTCAAGATCATTTACATTAGCAACATAAATTAACTCATCATAAGGAGGAACCCCTTCTTCCTCTAAGAAGAAACATTTCCCAGGCACATTTGCAATCTTCATTTGATTTAACTCGAAGTTTCTGAAAGCTCCAATAACAGCATCAACTTGACCAGACATTAAAGAAGGCGACAGTGAAAAGTTAACGTTTACTAGCTCAACATCTTTTAACTCCACATTATATTTCTCTAAAATCGCAGATAGTAGGATCTCTTCTACACCTGCTACTGAAAAGCCAATTTTCTTTCCAGCCAAATTTTTTGGGGTTTTTATTGGACCTTTCTCTAAAACTAATAGACAGTTGAGAGGAGTAGCCACTAGGGTCCCAACGCGGATTAAGGGTAATCCTTGAGTAATTTGCAAATGCAACTGAGGTTGGTAACTTACCGCTAAATCAGCTTGACCAGCAGCCACGAGTTTTGGTGGAGCAGATGGGTCAGCGGGAGCTATTATTTCAACTTCTAGATTTTGATCAGAGAAGTAGCCCTTCTCTCGAGCAATTATAATTGGACCGTGATCTGGATTTATAAACCAGTCCAACAAAAGGGTCATTTTTTCTTGTGCACCTAAACTAGTTGCTGTAGATAAAGAAAATAAAAGTAATAGTCTTAAAATCATTGTTATTCTCCTGTAATTTTGTTTGATCCTTCAAGCGCGTAGAAGTGATTGGTAGGTCCGTGGCCCTTGCCAACTGATAATTTTTCTGAGTTTCTAATAGCATTAGTTACAAACTTTTTAGCTTTGGAAACAGATTCCTCTACCGAAAAGTCTTTCGCTAAAAAGCTCGCGATAGAAGAGGATAAAGTACATCCTGTACCGTGTGTATTTTTTGTATTTATTCTTTTCTCTTTGAACCAGACATAATTATTTTCAGTAACTAATAAATCGTTGCTTGTTATGCCCTCTGAATGTCCGCCTTTCATTAAGATAGACTTAGGCCCTAAATTTAATAAAGCCTTGCCTTGATAAACCATGTCATCTTCAGATTTAGCGATGGAAGAACCGAGTAGTATCGCCGCCTCTGGTAAATTTGGTGTAACAATTGTAGCGAGTGGGATCAGGTTATCTTTGACAGCTTGGATTGCTTTTTTATCTAACAAAGGCGAACCACCTTTTGCCACCATAACGGGGTCAACTACTGAAATTAAATTTCTATATTTTGCTAAAGTAGTCCCAACTCCCTCTGCAATTTCAGCATTTCCAACCATACCAACTTTAACAGAGCTAACTGCAATATCACTGAAGATAGCTTCAATTTGGGATGAAACAAATTTTGCTGGCACCAAATGAATTCCTTGTACCCCAACAGTATTTTGGACTGTTAAAGCAGTGATGGCAGCCATACCATATACACCATTCGCAGCGAATGTTTTTAAGTCTGCTTGTATTCCCGCACCCCCCGATGGATCAGAACCAGCAATAGACAGGACATTTTTTACGTTATTTGACACCCGCTACAGCACCATTTTATTATATTTAAGAACCCGTTCCATTTCAGCATTTAATAACTTGGTTTCTTTACAAGGATCCTCTTTACCACATATCGCAGATATTACAGCCATTCCTTTACAGCCCCTTATAAATATTTCTCCACAGTGCTCTTTTTTCAATCCGCCAATAGCTACGGATGGTATCGATGTAGCATTTACGATATCACTTATACCATCTAAACCAATGTAAGCATTGAAATCCGATTTTGTTTTTGTTGGAAAAACTGGACTTATACCTATGTAATCGACTAAGGCTGGGTCTGCATCTCTCGCATCTTTAATCGTTTCACAAGACAGTCCAAGGATTTTTTCTCTTCCAATTTTACTTCGAATTGCAACAGGGTTCTCATCACTTTGCCCTACGTGTATACCATCTGCGTCTATCGCAACAGCTGCCTCGATATCATCATTGATGATCAAAGGGATTTGACTGTCGTTTAATATTTTCTTCAGTGCTCTTCCTATTTCGACCCTCTCTTTTGTTGACGCTTCTTTATCTCTCAGTTGAACCATTGTTATTCCACCTTTAATTGCAGCATTTACTGTATTCAGTAAACCAAAAGAAGCGCAGAGATGAGGGTCAGTAACTAGATAGAGCTTCAATTTCGAAGTTTCAATCACTAATTAGCCCACTCTAAAGATAAAAACTCATCAGGAGACACTAAGGATAGCTGGTCTAAAAAATGCATTCTAAAAGACCCAGGGCCGCTCGCATTTAGTTTCGCTCTGTGTCCTGCCTCAGCAAACAAAGAGGTTGCACTAACGCTGGCTGTGTAAGGGTCGGTGATAGCTGCGAAAGCTCCAACGAGACATGTCAAAGAACAGCCTACGGCTGTAACGCTCGACATTAAAGACGATCCTCCTGATACTCGTGTAACTTTTACACCGTCGGTAATTATGTCGGTCTCGCCAGTCACCACGATTATACAATTATACTTTTTTGCCAATTTCTTACTGGCAATTAAGGCCGTTTCAACCCCTTCAAGGGAGTCCACACCCTTTGCATCGGTTTCTTCACCCTGCAAGGCTAAAATTTCAGAAGCATTACCTCGGACAACTGAGGGATTGAGGGACATTAGTTTAATCACTGAACTTTTTCGGTAAGGTGTTGCGAAATGTGCTACGGGATCTAATACCCACGGAACTTTTGCCTCATTAGCTGCTGCAATTGCTTTTTCCATACCTTCCAGCCAATTTGGGGAAATAGTGCCTATATTTATAGTTAATGCGCTAGCCACCGGTGAAAAATCCCCACTCTCTTCTGGGGTATGTATCATCGCTGGTGATGCTCCAACCGCTAGAAGCGTATTGGCTGCGATATCCATCGAGACATAATTGGTTATACAATGCACTAGAGGATTAATTGATTTTAATTTCTCAAGAGTATTCATAGATCAGGCTCCAAAAAAAATGTTGCTGCTTAGGGTAATACTCTATTTCAAGACTCCTTACGCCAGCATTACCCGGTTCAAGTTAAAGGGTTATTCTCAGCCTCGTCGATAATCGAGGCACCCCTGTCAGAGTTTAACAACAACTGAATTGATATAAAAAGTCAAGAGAAAGAATTCTAAAGAAAATAGTTTTTAAACAATTAAGCGATATCAAAATCATTGCAGGTCTAAACAAAATTTTTAATTATGTTTTTTTCCTTCATCCCAAATCTGCTTAAATTGGGAATAGTTTTGGTCTTTTTTCAATTTTTATTTTAATATCTCGGAAGACTTAATTTCCTATGAAAGTAATAAACCCCTAATATTGAAACAAAAATGACCAGTGTGAAATTCACAAAGAATAATGGAGTGGGAGTGTTAACATTAAACTCACCCAAAAAACGAAATGCGCTAAAGTCGGAAGATATGTTGTTGATAAGAGACATACTAAATAGAGAGGCAAAATCAGATATTTACGCCTTAATAATTTCGGGGGAGGGAGACGTTTTTTGCTCTGGAGCTGACTTTTCAGAACTAATATCAATTATTGGAAAAAATAAAAAAGACCATGAGTTGCAATCAAACGATATGTCAAAATTATGTGATAGTATTCAGAGTTTTCCCCTTCCAACAGTTTGTGCCTTAAATGGAAGCGCATACGGTGGGGGAGTGGAAATAGCTTGCGCCTGTGATTTCAGGATTTCAGTTTCAAATATAGAGATTCTAATCCCTCCAGCTAAGATAGGGATACACTACCACCCAGCTGGAATAAGGCGCTTTTTAAATATTTTTGGATCGACCGTAACTAAGAAACTGTTATTAACCGCAGTTAAAATGTCAGAAGAAGAGCTCAAAGATATTGGTTTTTTTGACCAGATAATTAATGATGGTGAGAATGTTATAGAAAAAGCTCACAGTTTTATTAAGCCCTGTAAGGGGTTATCCTCAGAGTCGGTGAGCGGCATGAAGCTTACTATAAATGACATAATAACGGATTGTGTAGACACTAAAAATCTTGATCTGCGAATTGAGAAAGCTCTCAAGTCTCAATATCTAGAGCGGCAACTAAAACTAATTAAAGAAAAAAATCCTTAGTGAGCAATCATATGACTTTATGCAGATAACATCCCTTCAAGCCTTTTAGTTATTAATTTGTCAGCCTCACCCATTATTCCATCAATAAGCTCCTTACAGGTAGGTATATCATTAATTAGACCAACCACCATACCGCATGACCATGCGCCGGCCTCCATTTCACCGTCAAGCATAACTTTCGGATATACCCCTGCAACCTCATCCATGATGTCTTCAAATTTAATATTGGAGCCTAGCTCCTTTTCTTTTTCCAGCAATTTCTCTACAGCAGAGTTATTCAATACTCTTTCCGTATTCCTGAGAGGACGCATAACGAGTCGGGTGTCTAATTCTGTTGCATTAATTATTGCTTCCTTAACCCTTTCATGACAAGGAGCCTCCTTGGTTGCCATAAATCGCGTACCCATATTCATTCCCTCCGCTCCCATTGCCAGAGAGGCAACTAAGCTTCTTGCATCGGCCATTCCGCCTGATGCAACAAACGGGATTTTTAGCTCTTCAGCCGCTCTGGGAAGTAATATCATGTTTGGCATATCGTCTTCACCAGGATGTCCCCCACATTCAAATCCATCGACAGACACCGCATCGCAGCCGATAGATTCAGCTTTAAGTGAATGCCTAACTGAAGTACACTTATGGATTACCTTTATGTCTGCTTTTTTTAGTTGTTCCATATAAGCTTGAGGATTCCGTCCTGCAGTCTCTACGACTTTTATTCCCCCATCTATAATAGCATCGATATACCCAGGGTAATCTGGTGCCGCTACCGTTGGAAGAAATGTTAAATTTACTCCAAAGGGCTTATCTGTCATTTCGTGGCATCGGGCTATTTCTTTTGCAAGATCACTAGGAGACTTTTGGGTGAGCCCAGTTATTATTCCTAAACCACCGGCATTCGAAACAGCCGATGCAAGTTCCGCAAACCCCACATAGTGCATGCCACCCTGAATTATAGGGTGCTCAATATTGAATAATTCTGTAATCCGAGTTTTCATTTTCAATTCCTGTTTTTCTTTTATGCTATGATATTATAGTTCAATTATAAAACTATTTTTTTGCTAGATAAGGTAAAATAGCTGAAAAATCCATACCTTCGCCACCCTCTGAAATAAAATTCTCATATATTTCTGTGGCGTGCTTACCCAATTCGGTTGGTGCTGAGACTGTTGTGGCAGCGTCTTGAGAAAGTTTGAGGTCCTTTAACATCAAATCGGCTGCAAAACCGGGTTTATAGTCTCTATCAGCAGGGCTGTCCGGTCCTACTCCAGGAGCTGGACAATATGTATTTACGGACCAGCAAGATCCTGATGATGTTGATACGACATCAAATAGCCGCTCCCAATCCAAATTTAGTTTTTGAGCTAAGTTAAATGCTTCGCAGACACCAATCATAGAAATTCCTAGAATCATATTATTACAAATTTTTGCTGACTGGCCAGCTCCTGACTCACCGCATAGTACAGATTTCTGACCCATTATTGAGAAGTATGGTTCTATTTGGTCATACGCATATTTTGTTCCCCCAACCATAAATGTCAATGTGCCATTTTCTGCGCCAACAACACCACCTGATACCGGAGCATCCATTACCGATATTGACATTTTTTTAGCCTCTTTTGATACATACAAGGCACTTTCTACATCCACTGTTGAGCAATCGACAAGAATTATTTGAGGGTTACATAGGGGTAAAAGTTCCTGGTAGACGGTTCTCAAAATATTTCCATCAGGCAACATGGAAAAAATAATACTACACTTCTCTGCCATTTCAGAGATGGATTTTTGGGTGATATCTTCAACATTAGTTGGAGCAACATCAAACCCAATCAATTCATGACCAGCTTTAATTAGATTCCTTGCCATGGGCGCACCCATGTTCCCGAGTCCTATAAATCCTATTTTCATGTAAATGTACTCCTTAATCTAACGGTTAATTATCTGAAGAAACGGTTTGAGGTCTTCATCTGAAACGGCACCCAGATCTTTATGTTTCCATAAGGGTTTTCGATCCTTATCGATAACAGCTGCTCTAATTCCCTCTTGGAAGTCTCCATATTCTTGTGAGCGTGCGGTAAAATTATATTCTGCATCGAGGGCATCCGAAATATTATTTCGGACTTTTCCCATCCTCAGCATCATTATTGTATAGGCTATAGAAATAGGAGAGTTAAATCTTAATGCACTTAAATCCTTTTCGAAAAATGGGTGCTTTAATCTGGACTCTATATTTTTTGATGAAACATCATCCATAGCCTCTGAAATTTGTAAAAAAGAATTTTCTATTTCTGATGTTCCCGTACTTTCATGAAATTTATTTATCCAATCAATATTTCCAGTGGTAAAAAGTTTTTCTTTTAGATCCGCCCACCTTCTTTCTGGTATGAAATAGTCAGCAAACCCACAATAGATAGAATCGCTAGCATTCATTCTTTTCCCAGTTGTTCCCAAAAAAGTGCCTATGTTTCCCGGTAACTTAGCAAGAAGAAAAGAGCCACCAACGTCCGGGACTAGACCGATACTACATTCAGGCATAGCTATCTTGCTTGTTTCTCCAACAATTCTATGACTACCATGGCATGAAACTCCCACGCCTCCACCCATCGTAAAACCTTGCATGAAAGCTACGAAAGGCTTTTTGTAATAAGCAATTTTCTCATTCAAGCGATACTCGTCAGCCCAGAACTTTTGACCATAAGCAAAGTTTTTCTTAAACCCGTTTTCGTATAATATCTGAATGTCGCCACCAGCACAAAACGCTCTATCACCTTTCGCATCAATGATTACCAGCGCTATGCTTTCATCAACCTCCCAATCATCTAATGCTTTCTCTATAGCGAGTATCATTGAATAGGTTAATGAGTTTAATACATCAGGACGATTTAATGTTATGTGGCCTGTATAACCTGACTTTCGTATAAAAATATCCTCCGACATTTTTACTCGGACAAAACGGCTCTTGCTATAATTACCCTCATGATCTCATTTGTTCCTTCTAGAATTTGATGAACACGAAGGTCGCGTACAATTTTTTCTATTCCATACTCTTCAAGATAGCCGTAACCGCCAAGTATTTGTAAGGCGTTATTTGATATTTCAAAGGATACATCAGTAACTAATCGTTTTGCCATTGCTACTGAAACAGTAGCATCTGGTTTTAAATTATCTAGCTTCCAAGCAGCGCTTCTTAAAAACAGCCGTGCCGCTTCGAGTTGTGTTGCCATATCCGCTAATTTAAACTCTATAGACTGGAAGCTGCTAATAGGTTTACCAAAGGCAGACCTTTCTTTTGAATACGCCTTTGCAATTTCATAGGCTTTTTGAGCGCCACCTAATGATGCTGCGGCAATATTAAGACGCCCACCATCTAGACCTTCCATTGCGTATTTGAACCCAGAGCCTTCTTCTCCAACAAGGTTTTCTGAAGAAACTGAGCAGTTATCGAACTGTACTATAGCTGTTGGTTGTGCTTTCCACCCCATTTTTTGTTCTTTTTTTCCAAAACTTAGCCCAGCTTGTCCATCTTCAACCAGCAGCATTGATATCCCGTTTGGTGTTTGATCCCCAGTTCTGCATAGTACGACGTATATATCTGAAAACCCTCCACCAGATATAAATGATTTTGATCCATTCAGGCTATAACCCTCGTTTGTTATGGTTGCCTTCGTCTTTAGCGCAGCAGCATCAGATCCTGACCCAGGTTCTGTTAAACAATAGGAACAAACGTCATCTAAGCGCACAATATTCTTTAAAACTCTATCTTTTAATGCTTGGTTGCCTCGCTTCGAGATTACCCAAGCAGACATATTATGAATTGAAATAAAAGAGGAGACAGAAGGACAGGACATTGCCAAGGCTTCGAACACAAGTGTTCCGTCCAAGCGTGACATACCCGAGCCACCATCTTCCTCTGGGACGATCATTCCTCCTAGTCCTAAGTTTCCAGCCTCTTTGAGAAGCTCCCTAGGAATTTCTTCATTCTTTTCCCACGCTATTGCATTGGGTGCTATAGTTTCGTCACCGAACTCTCTAGCAGTATTGTAAAGAATATTTTGTTCTTCTGATAAAGCGAAATGCACCTACTACTCCATTGTTGGAATTGAAAAGCTAGCCCCTTCCTTGATACCAGTGGGCCATCTAGACGTAACAGTCTTTGTTTTAGTATAAAAGCGGAAAGCATCTGGGCCGTGTTGGTTGAGGTCACCGAAAGCGGATTTTTTCCAACCTCCGAAGGTGTGGTAGGCTAGTGGGACTGGTATCGGTACGTTTACTCCCACCATGCCAACATTGACTTTATTTGCGAAATCGCGCGCTGTATCACCATCTCTTGTGAATATCGCAGTTCCGTTTCCGTACTGGTTAGTTTTTACTAGATCAAGCGCTTCCTCGTAGTTTTTAGTTCGAACAGTAGAAAGAACAGGCCCAAAAATTTCCTGCTTATATATTTCCATGTCTTTTGTAACATTGTCAAAAAGACAGGCACCAACAAAAAATCCGTTTTCATACCCTTGCATTTTGAAGTTTCGACCATCAACTTTTAGCGAAGCTCCTTCTTCTATACCCTTATCGACCAGTCCTAGTATTTTATTTTGCGCTTCCTTCGTAACCACTGGGCCAAAATCAATATCCTTCCCTGCCGTGTAAGGACCTATTTTCAAGGACTCGATTTTAGGTATGAGTTTTTCCACTAATTTGTCCGCTGTTTTTTCACCTACAGGAACCGCTACGGATATAGCCATGCACCTTTCTCCAGCAGCTCCATATCCAGCTCCTACCAACGCATCAGCTGCCTGATCCATATCTGCATCTGGCATAATCAACATATGGTTTTTTGCCCCAGCGAAACATTGCACTCTCTTTCCATTGGCGCAACCTTTTGTATATATGTACTCTGCAATAGGCGTGCTTCCTACAAAGCCAACGGCTTGTATAGTTTCATTATCCAAAATAGCATCTACTACGTCTTTATCTCCATTTACAACTTGCAGTATACCTTCCGGTAACCCTGCCTCTAGTAGTAACTCGGCTAAGGCCATAGGTACTGATGGATCTCTCTCAGAAGGTTTAAGAATAAAAGCGTTCCCCGCTACTATAGCAGGACAAAATTTCCACATAGGTATCATTGCTGGGAAATTAAAGGGCGTAATTCCGGCAACCACACCGAGTGGTTGGCGCATCGAATACATATCAATCCCTGGTCCAGCGCTATCAGTAAATTCTCCTTTTAGAAGATGTGGTGCACCTATGCAAAACTCAGCAACTTCCAACCCTCTGATTATATCTCCTTCAGCATCAGGTAAGGTTTTTCCGTGTTCGGATGATAATAATGCCGATAATTTATCCATATCTCTATGAAGCAATTCTACAAATTTCATGATAACTCTCGCACGCTTTTGAGGGTTGACCTCTGCCCATTTTTGCTGAGCAATGCTTGCAAGTTCGACTGCTTCATTTAACTCGTCACATGTTGCATAGGCCACCTCGGCTTGCACTTCGCCAGTTGAAGGGTTGAACACTTGACCGCTTTTGCTTGATTTTCCAGGTACTTCCTTGCCGTTAATAAAATGGCCTATCGATTTCATTTAATCCTCCGATTATAATTCCTAAGACAGTCTATCAAATAACTTTTAAATATTATAAAAAATTTTTTTCGCGCTTAAAGAGCCCCCATTGCGTTGTTTGAGGGCCCTTTGAGTACATTATATAAACGGTATCAGCGGCACATCAAAAGACGAGCAGCCAGAAAGCAGCACCAATATGCCTAGTAAAATAAATTTTTTCATTACAAAATCTCCTGTTTCTACTGCAGATGATTACGGTTGTTTTAATACTTCGTCAACCACTTTCAATAAACTAGGAGAATTAGGCTTTGTAAACGAGTTGTAACTAGAGTGGAAGCTTCCCTTCTTATCCAACAACACTTTATAAAAGTTCCATTTTGGCTGAAATCCATGTTCTTTTCTAAGCCAAGCGAAAAAAGGATGCGCTCCTTTACCTCTAATTGACGTTACTTCAGTCATCGGTACTGTTAGGCCGAAAGAAACATTGCAAAATTCTTTGACCTTGGTGTTGCTTGACAACTCCTGATTGAAGTCATTTGACGGCACTGCAATCACAACTAATCCTCTGACACTATAGTCTTTGTGCAACTCTTCTAAATCAGAGTATTGGTTTGTAAAACCACACCTTGATGCTGTGTTTGTAACCAAAACAGCCTTACCCTTATAGTCACTAAGGTTTAGATTGCCTCCATCAATGCTTTTAAACGAGAAATCTGGTATGTCGGCTAAACCTGGGCCGATGCTAGAGATGAACAAAATTAAAGCCTTTAATAATATATGCATTTTTTTTTCCTGAGGGACTAGAAGTATATTCAAATTTTCAAAAGTAAAGAAAAATTTACTTATTCCTGTTTCTGGGGATCTCAAAAGATACAATCAAATCAACAATATTGATGAAGTTAATAAGGTAAAAACGAATATAGCGCCAAACCTGCCATCTATTTTTTTCGCTATGCGTTCTCGCTGTTTACACGATTTTTTTTGTCACTGTTCAAATCAAAATCTTCTGCTTCAGATACATTTTTGTGTGTCACTATAAAACAAGCTATCGCGAGGAGAAGGACCGCTCCAGCTTCATACAAAAGGTTTTGTGGATCTGAGCCTTTTCCCTGCAAAATTATCATACGGCTAAGAGCAGTTATTGCTATAAAAAGAGGTAGGAGAATAGGTATTCGTCGACTTTTATAAAAAATAGCCACCATCCCAAGTACCTCTGTGTAAATAAAAAGCAGTAGAAGATCGGCTAATTGAACTTTTTGTTGTAAAATAAGAAAGTAAATTTCTTGGCATGTGGCGAATACAGTTGCTATACCAATTAATGTCAATAGTATCTTCTCAGTGATCTTTATGGTTTCTTCTATCATTTGAAATTCCTTTTTCTTTTCTCCTCAATCCCGGACACGCCTTCTCTTGAAACCAGCTCAGTTAATACTTCCTGTATAGAAATGTTTTTTGATCTCAACAAAACGCACATGTGGTACAGAACATCAGCTGCTTCACCTATGATTTCTTTTTTTTTCTTTTTGACGCTGGCTACGATAAGTTCTACAGCCTCTTCTCCGAACTTTTCCGCACATTTTTCCGGCCCCTTCTTGAAAAGTTTTGCCGTATGTGAGTTATTCGGAGACTCAGCAATTTTTCTTTGGATAGTCGCGTCCAATCTTTCAAGTATTTTGTTCATGTCATCCTCATGGGTACATTTGAATTATTAAGAAACTCTTTTACCTCTGATATAGTGAGTTCATTGAAATGAAAAACAGATGCAGCCAACAAAGCCGATGCTCCGCCGTCTCTCACAGCCTGAAGAAAATGTTCTACCTTACCGGCACCTCCTGATGCTATCACTGGGATGCTCACAAGCTGTGTGATAGTTTTCAGAAGCTTTATATCATATCCATCCTTTACTCCATCTTTATCCATAGAAGTTAGCAAGATTTCGCCGGCACCATTTTCTTCCATAGTTTTTGCAAATTCTGTTACTTTTATACCGGTAGACCTTGTTCCTCCATGAGTATAAACCTCCCACCCATTTCTGCTGGCATTAAATTTAGCGTCTATCGCCACAACGATACATTGGCTACCAAACTTATTTGCAGCCCCAGATATAAGTTCAGGAAAAGATACGGCAGCGCTATTAAAACTTACCTTATCTGCTCCATGATTGAGTAGTTTTTCAACCTCAGAAACATTCCGTACTCCACCACCAACTGTCAAAGGCATGAAACATTTTTCGGCTGTTTTTTTAACAATATCGTATGTAGTAGTTCTATTTTCTTGAGACGCAGAAATGTCTAGAAAACACAATTCATCTGCTCCTTTATCATTATAAATTTTCGCTATCTCGACTGGATCTCCAGCATCGCGTAAATTAATAAAATTTGTTCCCTTAACAACTCTACCATCCTTAACATCCAAGCAGGGTATTATGCGCGTTTTCAGCATTTTATTCCTTTAAAATGTTAAGCGCATCTTTAACTTTAAGTGCGCCAGTGTACAAAGCTTTTCCGGCAATAATTCCTTCAAGATTTGGAATTGCTTTTTTTACACTTTGGAGATTTTCTGGCCCATTTATACCTCCTGATCCAATTATAGGAATGCTTACATTTTCAGATAGTCTTTTTGTATCACTAGAATTTAATCCCTCCATTAGACCATCTCGATCTATATCTGTATAAATGATCGCGACTACTCCACAATCCTCATATTCTTTTGCCAACTCTAACGTATCTACGTTTGATGTATTTTTCCAGCCTGCAGTAGCGACCTTATTTGCTCGAGAGTCTAAAGCAATCAATATACCGTCGAACAGCCTACATGCTTCTTTTACTAGAGCAGGGTTGGAGACGGCAACAGTACCCAAAATTACTCGTTCTATACCTAAAGATTTCCAGAACTCTATCTCATCAAGACTTCTTATGCCTCCTCCAA
>CABZEW010000027.1 GCA_902524845.1 uncultured Alphaproteobacteria bacterium | reverse complement strand
AATAAAAAACAACTAAAGAAATTTGGTATGTCAGGTCTTGTAGAGATACCTGATGGCAATCTATCTATGTATTTAAACCTTTGTGAGGGTAAGGCTCATATGGCGTGGAGAGCAACTCAAGATGTAAAAGAAAAATTAGCAGAAAAAGGTTATACTCAAAACACGAAACCCAGAGACCTCTGCACCTTAGTTTTAGGGGACCTTGCTTCGAAATTTTTTGCAGTAGAAGATACAAAACCTGATCACTTTCTGTTTTCAGACTTTCTTCCGTCAACAACTGAACTTTCTTCAGAGCAAAAAAAGATCGATGAAGAACCTGTTGTGACGAAAATTGAAAAGTTGGAGGATTGTGATCCTGAAAATACATCAGATAATTTTACACAAATTTCTGTTGATAATCAGGATCTTGACAAAGGTATTACAATAAATCAAATTTCGGGAGGTCTTGTACTGAGAGGCAATAGTCCATCGAGTGCAAAGACAATTAAGAAATTTGATTTTTCAATAGCTTATGAAGTGGATAGTGGCAATCCTTTTGGGAAATGGAGCAAGTTTGACTTTCAATTTGATAAGGTGGCTCAACTTGTTAACCTAAACAAGATAGAAAGCATAAAGG
This sequence comes from uncultured Alphaproteobacteria bacterium, assembly GCA_902524845.1. GTDB lineage: Bacteria > Pseudomonadota > Alphaproteobacteria > Rhodobacterales > Rhodobacteraceae > CACIJG01. The sequence goes on along the minus strand of CABZEW010000027.1, from coordinate 22,684 downwards.
CAAAGCACAGTTTTGAGGTTATTGAAAGCAAAAAAGAATTTAAAATTACGTTAAAAGGCTTTGATACTAACAGGGACTTGTCCACGTTGGTTGAAGTAAAGGAAGAGGTCTAAGTTTTATGGTCAAACGTTTAATTCCACTTTCAAACCGTAAAAAATTAGCAGCTTCAGATTTTGGGGTGAAGGTTATATTTGACGGCGACTACGTCAAAAAAGTAAGTTTCGATTTTACAAAGTTGACCTCAAGTCTCTTAAAACAGGGAATGAATGCTGATCATGGAGTTCAGTTGAGGCTTCAACAGCCAGCGCTTAAAAGGCGAATTAAACTTATGTTTGGAACAGTAGGCACCCCCAGGAACCCATCGTCTTTAAAAGAATTGGTGGTGAGCAAATTCATAAGGCCCAAGGCTGTGCTGATAGTTTATGATTCTGACGAAGCAAGTGAGTCAGTAGGAAAAATATATGGATTTGCCAATGTAGTTTTACCAACTTCCGAGGATAATCTTGGGTCGACTACATCAGAAATAAAAAGATCAATACTTCCAGTCGTAGCAAGTGAGAATTTGAGGCAAAAACTTTTTCAGCTGGACATTGAACATGATACCGGCCCTCTCCTAAACATAAACGCTTTTTTAAATAATAAAGCAAATCCAAAGAGCTACTTATTGGAAGATAAAATTATGCTTGGAGTAATACTTCAAAGTGTTGTAAGTGAAGTCTTTGATTATATTTTGGCATCGGAGGATGAGCCCACTTGGTTTTCTGATTGGCGAGAACTTTGTAAAAACAAAAAAATTTCTTTACCTACTACTGTCGCCCAACCTGAAGATCGAAGAGATTTAACCAGAGATATCGTCGATCAATTCGCTTTGGATCATTTATTTTTAGATATTGCAAATAAATATATTTCTGAAAAAGAGGATATTAGGTGATGGAAAAGTATGCGAGTTTATACAGGATAAAAAAGGAGTTTTTCCCTAGTTTAATGAATGATATTTACAACGGAACAGTACCTATTCCAAAGGATTTAACTGATAAAAAATATTTTGAGATCGTTTCTGGTTCCAGTAAATTTGAGCTTAAAGCTTTTAAAAATAAAAAAGATATGGCTGATGCAATCATTGCTTCTCTTCCAAGTGAAGGTTCAGAGAAAACTAAAGACAAAGCTTTTACGGATAAAGAACTTTGGGGATGGCTGGCATTGGCATTGAATAAAGTTGTATATTCCGATAAGCAAGGAAAATTTAATGCTGCAAAAAATAATCTTTATTATTTTGTTCCAACTGATCTAGATGACTATCGTGCAAATTATAGACATCTTATAAGAACTCCCGTCTTTGTAAGATACCGTTTTGGAGATAATGCTGTTCATTTGCTAGATTCCAAGATTTATGAGTCAGGAGAGCTGGTAGAACAGCTTTTATCGAGGCAGGAGCTTTGGCAAAATCACTTAATGGAGTTAGGCAAATTATTGTATTATGATGAAAAGAAGCAACAACTTAAGAAACATGCAGCTGGTAAGGATAGGCCTGGAACTTCGCGCAGGCTTGCGGCATACCTAAACCAAATATCAGTTACATTTGACACTGAAGTTCTAGGAGCTAAGAAATTGCTATCTATTCTGCCTTCTGAATTTGATGATTTCAAACCTAATAAATCCAAAATTAAAAAGGCCTGATTTGTCACGTTCATATAATATGTCTATGATTAAGAGCAAGAATACAAAACCAGAGATGGTAGTAAGAAAGGCTCTCACAAAATTAGGATATAGATATAGGTTGCACGGTCAACAATTGCCTGGGAAACCCGATATAGTGTTCACAAAAAAAAAAAGTAATTTTTGTAAATGGGTGTTTTTGGCATAGACATCGCGGCTGCGCGTTTGCCACCAATCCAAAGACCAATAAAAAATTCTGGGAAAAAAAGTTTTCTGATAACGTATTAAGAGATGAAAAAAACTATGCTTTGTTGAATGAAATGAAATGGCGAATTTTAGTCATATGGGAATGCGAAGTAAAATACAGTAGCCAAATTGAAAATAAGTTAGCGGAGTTTCTCAAACCTTGAAAAATGTAAAAAAAAAATTAACCACGATCCCAGTAGTGGATATTTTTGCTGGACCAGGAGGGCTTGGGGAAGGTTTTGCCAAAGCAGGATTCAATATTGCGTTGTCAATTGAAAAAGATCCAGTAGCCTGCAATACTCTGAGGATTAGAAAGTTCTTTCATTTAATTTCCAGTAACAAGCATCAAGGAAATTATTTTAGATTTTTAAAAGGAGAGATCGACCTCGAGCAACTAAAAAGTAAATCATCTGATTATTGGAATAAAGCTGAGGTTTCTGTGCTCGAAGCAGAGCTTGGGAATCGTGAGCACGAAAAGAAAATTTGTAAAGCTATTGAGACTGTCATCAATCAATCAGGAGAGTTCATACTTCTTGGAGGCCCACCTTGCCAAGCTTACTCAATAGCTGGTCGATCAAGGAGTCTAGGTATTGGTCAAACAAGATATGTAGAAGAAAAAGATGTTAAAAGAACGAGGGAAGAAATAAAAAAAGAAAGAGCTAAGCTTTTTTATGCTGACAAACGACATCATCTTTATCTCGAATACATAAAGATTCTCGCAAATTACCAGCCTAATATTTTTATAATGGAGAACGTAAAAGGAATACTTTCCGCAAAGAAGGGACATGGGTCAAAAGAGGGAATATTTGAGGAAATAATCAAAGGATTGGAGGACCCAGATCAAATTTCAGGGATAAGTCGAGATTCTAGTACCAAAAAAAGCTATGAACTGTTTTCCTTATCCAATGAACCAAAAGTTGATCTGATAAAGGAAGTGATCTACAACCCTAGAGATTTTTTGGTGAAGTGTGAAGATTATGGGGTGCCACAAAATAGGCACCGAATTATAGTAATGGGAATAAGGACTAATGCTTCTCTTACTCCAAACATTCTTGAAAAGAAATCCCAAAAAAATTCGGTAAGAAATGCTATCGGGCATATGCCGAAATTAAGGAGTGCGGTATCAAAAACATCTTTGGAAGATACTTTTGAAAATTGGGCATCTACGATAGAAAATGAATACAAGAGTTCTCTTTATGGGAAAACCGACGACGAGTTTAACTTGGATGACATTGTAAGAACAATCGTATTCAGTAATCGAATACTGTCTCGAGGGGCTAGACATATCAAAAAGAAAAGGGGTCGACCGTTAGGCAGCGAACTGGAAGAATGGTACCTTGATAAAAGAATAAGAGGGTGGATTCAGCATGAAACCAGATCTCATATGGCTAGTGACCTTGGTAGGTATCTTTTTTGCTCTGCCTTTGCGTTAAGGCACAATAGATCACCTAAAATAAATGAGTGGCAGGGAGACCTTGAGAGACTTAAACCAAAACATTTAAATGTAACCAAAGATAGTATAGGAGATATACTTACTACCAAAGGACATAATGATAGATTTAAGGTTCAGACATGGGATAAGCCTTCCTCCACTATAGTCAGTCATATTTCTAAGGATGGCCACTACTATATTCATCCTGATCCACTACAATGTCGATCACTGACCGTAAGGGAAGCGGCAAGATTACAAACATTTCCTGACAATTATTTTTTTTCAGGTAACAGAACCCAGCAATATCATCAGGTCGGGAATGCAGTTCCACCCTATCTAGCATGGCAGATAGCAAAGTTGATTTTAAATATGAATAAAGTAGAGAGTGATTAATATGAGCACATACAGATTTGACTGGAAAAACGTTGTTTACGGTTCGATCGAAATTGAAGCGAACTGTGGTAAAGATGCTGAAGAGATATTAATGAACCTATCTTTAAAAGATCTCCTGGAAAAATCTCAGAGTAACTCAGACAAGAATGAGAGAGCAATTCGATTTGCAGATGCTGGGCAACATTTTCAAAGTCTGGATAAAGATGACTGGGATAAACTCAAAGAAAATTTGTAAATGTTGTAGGTAGCTTGAACGAAATGTGCTTATTCAAACTTGATGCTGATAATTCACAAGTTCTTTCTCAAGATCTATTAGAGCACTTGTTGGGACAATTTCCATTGGGTCATTCAACTATACATGGTGAAGATCACTGGATGCGTGTCCTTTATAATGGGAGAATGTTAGCAAGAGAAACAGGGGCTAATTTAAATGTGGTTGAATTATTTGCAATTATACATGACTGCCAGAGAGACAATGACGATTATGATTTAGAGCATGGAAGAAGAGCTGCTGAATATATTTATGAGATACGCAACAGATGGCTTGATATTAATGATAGAGAAACAGAGTTACTTATCGAGGCCTGCAAATATCATTCAGATGGTTTGATTGATGCCGATATCACTATTCAAACTTGTTGGGATTCAGATCGACTAGATTTAGGTAGAGTAGGTATAAAGCCCTCACCTGAAAGACTTTGCACTGTAATTGCTAAAAAAAGTGATGTTATGGAAGCAGCTTATCGGCGTTCAATTAATGTATAGTATCCTTAGCAATATTCTTACAAGTATAATGATTATTGCTTATTACTCTTATAAGACTTTACTTTTCATTCATCGTCTAGGTGTGTGTGTAATCAGGATCATTGATAAAATTGTGGAAGCCGTAATGAAAAGAACAGTATACCGTCTTAGCGATACTCAGAGAAAAGTAATCATGCATATATTACTCCTTGTGGGTGTTGGAATAGTGAGAGAGTTGAGTTCATAACCAAGGGTGACTTTAAAGTATCCATTTTAAAGAGAATTTAATATGATGATTTTATCAAAAACTGATTATCTACACTTTTTACATTGTGCTAAGTCGTTATGGTTGTCCAAACACAAACCAGAAGAATATCCAAAAAAAACAATATCTACTTATGAGGATAAACTTGCGCTGGAAGGATATGAGGTGCAAAGACTTGTTCAAGATTTCTTGTTGAAGACACCAGAAGCGGGAATCTTTTCTTTTGAAAAAATATTTACGACTGACGAAGGACTTTATGCTCAAGCAGATATCATAAGCAAAAACAACGATGGCACTGTAAATATTTACGAGGTTAAATCAGCTGGAAATATAGACAAGACACATTTGATAGACGCCACGTTTCAAATGATCACAATTGAAAATTCGGGATTGAAAGTCAACGCGGTATATATAGTTCACCTGAATAAGGAATATGTAAGAACAGGGTCCTTAGAAGTTGATAAAATGATGAGCTTCAGCCTTGTTACAGAGCAGGTGCAGGGCTTAATGGAAGAAACAGCTGATAACATCAAGTCGGCTCTTGAGTTCTTAAACAAGAAAGAAATCGATGAAACGAGCTGCTCTTGTTTGCTGTTGAGTAAATCGCATCATTGTGAAACTTTTGATTATTTTAATCCAAGGGTACCTAAGCCTTCGATTTATAATTTGCCTCGTTTACACAAAAATAAAATTCTTACCTTTACGAAAGAAGATCGCTTGAGTTTAGAGGAAATTGATGAAGACGAGGTTTCTCCTAATCAATTGAATGTTTTAAAAGCAGCAAAATCTAATTCGCCAGTTATAAATCAAGACATTATAAGAAAATTCTATGAGCAGGTAGAATACCCTGTTCATTTTTTGGATTATGAAACATTCAGCTCTGCGATACCCATGGTTGAAGGAATGAAACCGCATGCGCATATTCCCTTTCAATTTTCTATTCACATTAAGAAAGATGAAGATTCAGCGGAACTAGAGCACTATCAGTATTTGGCAGAAGAGGCTGAATTACCTCTAACTTTAATCGAAAGTATGGAGAAAGTAATTAATGATAAAGGAAGTGTGGTTTCCTGGCATAAATCTTTTGAAAACACTCGCAATAAGGAAATGGCGTTGCTTTATCCTGATAAGGCTGATTTTCTGAACAGCGTTACAGAAAGAACTATCGATCTCGAAGATATATTTAAAGCAGGATATATAGATATCGCTTTTGGAGGCTCTACTTCGATAAAAAAAGTTTTACCCATTTTGGTTCCAGAACTTACTTACGACAGTATGACTGTTGCCAATGGAACAGATGCAATGGAAGCTTTTAGTAAGATTATCGAATGGGAAGATAATACCGAAAAAACCAAGCTAAAAGAAGACATGCTGGCTTATTGCAAACTTGATACTTTTGCCATGGTAAAGATATACGAGAAAATGAAGGACATTAGCCAAAAGAGCCAGTAATGTTTTAGATCATTTGATTTATAAATGTAGGTCATCGAGATTTAATAGTGAATACTGAAGTGTTGTATCAAAACCGATCTTCCCCAAAAACCGTAATCCTAATTCAGCACGTTTTACCGCATCTATTGAGGGGTCCTCAAGTGTCGATCGAAGAACCTGAAAAGCCAGATCTATGATATATTTTTTCTCCTTCCTTATTTCACGGATAGTATCGTCATGGCGCGATCTGAGTAGCACTTTGAATTCCTCATCGGTCTGCCATCGAGAAATAGTTTCGGGCGCTATATTTAATGACTTTGCGACAACGGATGGACGTTGTCCCATAGCCAGCATCTCTATGGCTAAATATTGATTTTCCTTGATTTTCATTGATATTTACTCGACCCAGTCAACTATATTGTCTTTTTGCTTTTCCAACCAAGCCATCACAGCGCTCTTTGACCATACCGTTCTGTTTGGTCCGAGAACAAAAGGTGGAATGAAATGTTTGGCTTTGACCCAACGTATAACGGTTGACTCGGATACCTTTAAAATGGAACTGACTTCTTTTCGGGTTATTAGATCTGATTTTTGCATAGCTTCTCCTTTCTTGATCCTAATCAAGGGAGGCGTATGCCTTTGTAAAATGTGTACGGATGTACACGCCCTGTATATATGTTTATAATACCCTTTTTTACAATTAATTTAAAGTTCTTTGTGCCGCCTTTTCTATTTTTTTATGCGCAAAATGGGACCGGTCCTGCATTAACGCACGACGCTGATCAATGAGGGAACTGCGCAGATAAGAACCCGTTGTTGAATTCTTGAATTGGTGTGCCAACGTTTTTTCGATTGCGACAAAATCATATTTTCCCTGTTCCGCGGCCCAGTCACGATATGTCGATCGAAATCCATGCGTGGTAATGCGGTGCTCGGGAAAGCGTTTTATAAGAAGGGAACGCATTGCATTATTGGATAGGGGGCCTCCGACATGCGGATTTTCAAAGATGAGCTGTCGATTGTGTTTGCGCATTTGTGTCTCAATAAGGCGTGTGGCTTCATTGGACAGGGCTACCGTGTGGTCATAACGGGCTTTCATGCGTTTCCCAGGAATACACCAGAGCTGCTTATCAATATGAATTTCCTTTCGGAGACACCCCAGAACCTCAATTGTTCGCGACGCCGTCAAAATAAGAAACTGAAGAGTCAGGGATGTTGTTGTCTCTATTTTTGAGAGATCGGCAAAGAAGTGCGGTAGAAGTTTCCACTCGAGGGCCGCAAAATTTGTCACCCGTCGTACGGCGGATGGCGATTGAAGAAGATGCTCGAGGTTGTCATCCCAAGAGGCGGGGTTGTCATTATCGTACCATTTCAGCGCTTTTGCGTAGCCAAAGATTTTCCGAAGACGCTGCTGAATACGACGCGCTGTCTCATGCTTTGTGACCCAGATAGGATGAAGAACATCATAGACATCTTCATTGGTGAGGCGATGGAAGGCTTTTTGATCAAGTATGGGGCTCGCATACATTAAAAGAGAGTTACGCCATTGCTGAATATGTTTTTTGTTTGACCAGCCACTTTCCCTTTTCTTAATAAACTCTTCCGCAATAGCCGAAAAACGCACGCCCTCACGGGATGTATTGATCAGTTTTGTTGCCCGTCGCTTTTCATAAGGGTCCTCATGATTATCCAGTTGAGCATTATAGCTGTCTCGTAATTCGAATGCCTTTTTCAATGATATGCGCGGGTAGGGACCAAGACCCATCTCACGTGTTTGATTGAGTCGTGTATAGCGAAACGTCCATTGTCCTGCGGCTCTATCCGTTCGTTTGAAGTATAAGCGATGCCCCACGGCTACTTTTCTATGCAGGGGAAGCTTTTTAAGTTGGCGTTCATTCATCTTTTCACTCCACAAGTTGATCCACAAAATATGTGAATAAGCATGACATTGAGTGAAACGGGAAAGAGGGGTCTTAGTCAATAAAAGGTATTATAATCAACACCTTATGACATCTCCTGACACGTTAAAGTTTAGGCTTGTGGCGGAGGAGGTGGGATTCGAACCCACGGTAGACTTTCACCTACGTCGGTTTTCAAGACCGGTGCATTCAACCACTCTGCCACTCCTCCACTATTGGGAATAATATAAACATTTTTTTTTTTTTCAATTGAAATATCTTTATTATTATTTGCTGTTTATCTATACTTTATAACCAAAATTGTTGTATTTTAAAGTATTTGGGAGAGTGTAATGAAAGTAAGAGCATACGCAGCAAAAAATGAAAAAGGTCTTTTGGAACCATATGAATATGAGCTAGGGGAAATAGGGCAAGATGATGTTGATATAGAGATAGAGAACTGCGGGCTTTGCTACAGTGATGTTCATTACATAGACAATGACTTTTCAAATAACGAATATCCTTTTGTTCCAGGTCACGAGATTATTGGGAAAATTACTGCAATAGGCAATCAAGTGAAAGACAGACATGTAGGGCAGAGAGTAGGAGTAGGCTTTCAAGCCGGTTACTGTAAGACTTGTGAATGTTGTTATAACGGTGATCATAATCTTTGTGAAGATCGAGTGGGTGTGTTTGTTGGGAGAAATGGTGGTTTTGCCGACAAAGTAAGGGTTCAAGATTTAAGCGCTATTCCCATTCCTGATGCTCTTGACCCAAGGACTGCTGGCCCCCTTATGTGCGGTGGAATTACTGTTTTTAATCCCTTTGTACAATATGCGATTAAACCAACTGATAGTGTTTGTATTTTTGGAATAGGCGGCCTTGGTCATATGGCAATCAAGTTCGCTAATGCCTGGGGGTGTGACGTTACCGCTATAACTGGCTCTGAAAGTAAAGTTGAGGAAGCTAGGAGTTACGGTGCGCACAAAGTAGTAATTGCGAGTGATATTGATGCTATTAAAAAGCTCAAAAAATCTTTTGATTATTTATTTTTTACAGGTCACGCATTTAAGGGGAAATGGGGATTGTTTATGAATACTCTTAAGCCAAAAGGTAGATTGCATTTCCTTGGATTATTAGCAGATCCTCTAAACATAACCATGTTTCAGATGTTGAGAGGACAAAATTCTGTGTCTGCAAGCCCCGTTGGTGGACCAGAAGCAATGAAGAAAATGGTAGAATTTTGTGCGAGACACGAAATAATTCCCGAGGTCGAATTTTTCAAAATGTCAGATATAAATGACGCTATAGCCCATCTAAAAAGTGGTAAGGCAAGATATAGGATAGTTCTAGAAAATTAGAGCACGTCAGTTTTTGATTTTTATTGATATCATCTCTGCTACCGCGCTTTGATTTTCATTAACCTTTTCTTGTAGATCGTTGATGCGCTCGCGCCTCTCAGATATCTGCACGGAGTTCTTCATAATATCTATCGCATTTGTCTGTGTTTTTGACTGTATATCTATGATGCGCTTTTGATTGTCAGAAGCCACTTCCTCTATTTTTGCACACCTTTTTGTATTTTGGTCTATACGCTTTTTATTGTCTTTTTCGGTAGCCTTTGAAGGATGAAATTCTCCCTTAAGAAACTTTTCATTTGTAGCTAAATTCTCGGTATTGAATTGAAGAGTATCCTCATTTTTTTTCATAATCATTCTATTTAGCTCAATAAGCTTCTTATTTATCTCTGTAAATTGTTTATTCACCTCAAGAATTGTCTTATTAACTGAAGACTTATGTTCTAAGAAATCTAATTGTGCTTTATTATTCATTGACTCTCTGAAGTTTATTTCCACATCTTGTTCGGCAATCATATTGCTCATTATGGCTAACCTATTTCTTAAGATCTCGTCTGTTTCTTGATTAGCGAGGTGATGGTTACCCATGTAAGCGGCATTATAGTTCCTCATAATGGACGCATAGTTTTGTTCTATAGAGGCTCTACATACTTCTACTTTTGTTTTATTTGCATTTATCAGTATTTCTAACTCGAATATTTTTCTACGATTTGATTGTATTTGGGCCTTATTATCGGGGTTCATTATTTACCTCTTTTGAATTGCGTTTGTTTATTAAACTTTACTAGCTAACACATTAAGCTAATATACCTTAAGAACAGAAGAAAATTAAAAAAATATTCAAATTTTCGATGAACCCGCTTAACTCATTTAGGATTAAATAGATTATGTATAAAGAACTGTTAACTTCGCTCCATGGTAATACTTTTGTAATTTTGCTAAACAGACCGGAAAAGCTCAATGCGTTTACCAAAACCATGCAAGACGAACTTATAAAAATCTTTGATCATACCGATCAAAACGACGACATAAAATCGGTAGTAATCTCAGGGGAAGGGCGTGCCTTTTGTGCAGGAGCGGATTTGGTTGAAGGGCCAAATACTTTTAATTACTCAGAAGAAGGTAACAAACTTTCAAATAATGATAATCGTGATGGTGGTGGATTAGTTGCGCTTAGAATCTTTAGATCTAAGAAGCCGGTAATTGGTGCAATTAATGGAGATGCTGTCGGTGTTGGGGCAACAATGACATTGCCAATGGATATCAGAATAGCCTCAGAATCAGCACGATTTGGGTTCGTTTTTTCAAGAAGAGGTGCAGTTCCAGAAGCGTGTTCGAGCTGGTTTCTGCCTAGGATAGTGGGTATCTCCAAAGCACTAGATTGGTGCTACACAGGAAAAGTATTTAATTCTCAAGAGGCATTACAAAATGGATTAGTATCCGAAGTCTTAGCCAACGAAAACTTAATAGAAAGAGCGCTTGAGATTGGTTCAAGTTACAACAGTAAGACCTCCGCAATATCCGTTTCCCTTGCAAGACAAATGATGTGGAATATGCTTGCTGCTACTCATCCAGAGGAAGCGCACATTTTAGACTCTATGGCAATGGAAAAAATGGGAAAGTCTCTGGATATTAAAGAAGGGATAGCGTCTTTTCTTGAGAAGAGAGAACCTAATTTCCCCATGAAAGTCAGCCGAGACTTGCCTGACCTAACTTCTGCGCTTAAGACGAGGTAAAAAAAGCTTCACATTTTTAAAGACTTTACCGAATTATTTGCCATCGCTGCCATTTCAAAGAAAGCCGTTTTCTCTCTTGTTAAAGGCTCCCTATAATGTTTTAAAGTGGGGATGGGAAGCATTGATAAATCTTCTGACAATAAGGCTTCGGCACAGGCCTTGCCAAAAAAAGTTCCTGGGGCAATGCCCCTTCCTGAATAGCCGAAACAGGACAACGCATTCTTCTCAAAATTCACAATTTTTGGTATGTGGTCTTTAGTCATTGCAATCTTCCCAGACCAGCGATAATTAAATTCGAGCTCAGGCAGGAAAGGAAAAAGGTCCCTTAGCTTCTTGTTTGCCCAATTAGAGTGAATACGCCGTCCAAGCCCTTCAGAATTCCCCATTGTTCCTAGAATAATACGCCCTGCGTCATCGACTCTAAATGAAGACATGATCGTGGCTGTATCCCAACACCCCTCTTTATTAGGCAAGATAGTACTCATCTCATTAGAGTTCAAAGCCCTTGTTGCGAATTGAGAGTAATAGACCGTTGAAAACTTCCCTGTATTTTGTTCCTCATTTAAATCTTGGTAAGCATTCATGGCAAATAATAAATATTTGCTTTGAATAATAACGTCTTTGATGTTGGTGTGCCACCTACCATTGTGTCTTCTGACCTGAGTTGCTTTGGACTTCTCATATATTTTAGCGCCTAATTCCTTTGCTTTTCGCGCAAGACCATGACAATAAGCTAGTGGCTGTATTGTTCCAGCTCTTGGATCGTGGAGCGATCCAAAAAATTTTGAGCTACCTATTTTATTTTGAGTTTCCTTTTCATCTAAAAGAGCGACTGGTTCGCCGTACTCTTGTTTTTGCTTTGCTCTGTTAATTAGATAGTCAACTCCCTTCTCTGAGTGAGCACAATGTAAAGTTCCATTTCTTTCAGGGTCACATTTGATCTGATTATCTTCAATAATTGAGAAAACTAAATCAGGAGCTGATCCAAGTGCGGATATCAGTGTTTCACCTTGCTTTTCTCCTAAAATAGAAATTATTTTTTTTGGTGGTAGCCATAATCCTGCGTTTACTAAGCCAACATTTCTACCAGAACCACCGAACCCGATTTTCTCAGACTCTAACAAAGCTACACTAGCGCCCCGTCTTGCCGCTTCAAGAGCTGCTGAGCAACCGGTAAAACCTCCTCCAATTATTGTCAAGTCTACTATCTGATTATCAGGGCAATAAGAAAAATTTCCTTTTTCCTTTGATGTATTCTCCCATAAATTTTGCATTGTTAAATCTTTGTAATTAATTTTCAAAACACTGATTGAATTTTTAAACAGGTTTAATCTAGTTTTATTGGCATACCGTTTAGTAACCCCCCATCAACAGCTAACAATTGACCCGTTACGTGATTGCTGAGGTCACTCGCAAAAAAAATTATAGATCCAACTATATCTTCAGCTGTTGGAGCTTCTCCAAGAGGATTAGTTTGTTCATAAGTTTTGATGGTCTTTTTAAACTTATCATCTCCCAATCTATTTTTCCACCAGTCGGTTGCTACAAAACCAGGACACACTGCGTTTACTCTTATGCCATCAGGGCCAAGAGATCGAGACAACGCTAGGGTCATGGAGTTTAAAGCACCCTTAGATGAAGCATAGGCAATTGAAGACCCTAGCCCTTTCAAACCAGCTACGGAAGAAATATTAACAATTGAACTTCTATTATTATTTGCCAGATAAGGTCTTGCAATCTTGACTAACTCATAATTGCTTATTAAGTTCAGACCTAAGATATTCTCAAAGTCGACTCTATTCAAAGCATCCAAATCAGAATGACTAGCAAACTTTGTTCTGCCCGCATTATTTATTAATATATTGAGTGACTTGAATTCTTTCATCGCGCTGTCAATTAGGTACTTGCAGCCATCATCGGTGGCTACATCTGCTTTTATAAGAAGGGGAGTAATACCAACACTGGAGCATTCATGGGCCACCTCTTCCGCCAACTCCTTGCTTTTTGAGTAGTTAATAGTAACCCGACCGCCTAAAGAAGTTATTTTTTTGGCCGCCTCAGCACCAATACCGTTTGATGAACCTGTTATAACAGCAAATTTCCCATCAAAATTCATCGTATCCTCCATCATAACCTGTAATTTCTAAAGGATATTTTAAAACAAAAAAAAAATTAAGACATACTTTATATTTTTATATGATTGGTTCATGATATAAACTTAACTAAAGTGTAATAAAAAAGGAAAATGCTTATGAAGCTTTATTTTGCACCTAACTCAAGGGCAGTAAGGATAGCTTGGTTGCTCGAGGAACTTGGTTTGGATTATGAAATTGAAAAATATACTGTTGGAGACAGAGCTCTTCGAACCCCTGAATACTATAAAATACATCCAATGGGGCGTATTCCAGTATTAGAGGATGGTGATGTAAGAATTTATGAGTCAGGAGCTATAGTTCAATATTTATTGGCCCGATACGGGGACGGAAAACTGGCACCGGCCATTGAAGACCCAATGTTTCCTGAATATTTACAGTGGCTTCATTATGCTGAAGGATCGATCATGGGGCAAGTTAATATTTTAGTTGTAGAAACAATACTTCTCCCTCCAGAAAAGAGAAATGACGTAAATGTAAACCGCGCAAAAAAATTACTTGGTGTAGCACTCGGTAACGTGGATAGAAGGCTAGAAGACCGCGAGTATTTAGCGGGCTCATTTTCCGGTGCTGATATAATGACCGGTCACGCCTGCTTTGGTGCTATAAGAGCGGGTGCCGATATTTCAGAGATGCCTAATCTGGACTCCTACGTTAATCAACTATTAGAAAGAATAGGGCTAAAGAAAGCTAGATCACTATGATAAAAAACAACATAATAAAACAGACCGATCACTTACAAGCGGAAATAAGAGAGAATATTGGGCTAATAGCATTCAATAGACCTGAGTCAAAAAATGCCTTGTCCGACGAGCTAACACCGGCATTAAGAACGACCTTGGAAAATTTTGAAAGTGATAAAAATGTACGAGTGATTGTTATAACCGGTAATGGTGGTGCTTTCTGTTCTGGAGGAGATGTAAAGAGCTTTGCAAACAATAGTGATCCGGGATTATCCGACGATTTGTCTGTTGAGCAAAAAGTGAGAAAGTTGCAAATAGGTCAGGAAAGAGTATCGTTAAAAATCCATGAAATGCCAAAACCAACGATAGCGGTACTTCCAGGAGCTGCAGCTGGTGCCGGAATGTCAATAGCATTGGCTTGTGATATTAGAATTGCCTCAGAGGACGCATTTTTGGTTCCCGGGTTTGGCGGCATCGGACTCTCAGGTGATTATGGTGGAAGTTGGTCTCTTGGACAACTAGTAGGGCCCTCAAAGGCAAAAGACATATATTTTTCTAATAAGAGGATTAGTGCGTCCGAAGCATTAAATGAAGGGATCGTTAATTATGTCGTTTCAAATGAAGAACTTGAAGACTTCTCATTTAAAAAAGCTCAAAATATAGCCTATTTTTCGCCCACTGCTCTTCAATATATGAAAGAAAACCACAATAGAGCTACTTTCTCAACATTGAAAGAGTCTCTGGCTATGGAGGCAGATAGAATGATCAGATGCTTTCAAACAGAAGATCATAAAAATGCAGCACAATCTTTCGTAAGGAAAGAAAAACCAGTTTTCAAAGGTCAATAGTTAGGAGGAGTTAGATGGTAGACTTTAAATTTATTTTTGATTTTGGGAGTCCAAAAGCATACCTCGTTTATAACATGGTTCCAGGTATTGAAGAGCGAACTGGAGTTAAAGCAGACTATGTTCCTGTTTTACTTGGTGGGATTTTCAAATCAACAAACAACGTATCGCCAATTGAGGCATTTAAAACTGTTCCTGCCAAAGGTAAGTATGATGATTTAGATACAGAGAGATTTGTAAAGAAACATGGCCTCGATTTTAACTTCAATTCGCACTTCCCAATTAATACTTTAAACCTTATGCGAGGAGCAATATATGCTAAGGAAAATGATTTTTTCGAACATTATGTAAAGGTTGTTTTTAAGAGTATGTGGGTTGACAATAAAAAAATGGATGAGTTAGATGTCATCAAAACTGTTTTAGAAGAAAATAAGTTGCCTGTTAAGGGTATTTTTGAAGGTACTCAAGACCAGAATATTAAATCGAAGCTTATAGAAAATACTGCTAAAGCAGTTGAAGATGGATTATTTGGAGTTCCAAGTTTTTTGATTGATAACGAACTTTTTTTTGGTAAAGAAACACTTCAAGATGTAGAAGACCTGATTAAAAGTAAAGTTGAATGAATATGAAACATTTCATTCTAAAAGAGGCTCCAGATGCAAAATTGGATATCTCGAATTTTGAGTTGCAAGAAGTGGACGTGCCTAAGCCAGAAGATGGTCAAGTTTTGGTGCGAAATATTTTGTTATCTATTGATGCTGCAAATAGAACTTGGATGCAGGGAAGAACTTACAGGGATCAAGTTATAGCCGGAGATGTAATGCCGAGTTACTCAGTTGCCGAGATTATAGAAAGTAAAGACCCAGATTTTAAAAAAGGCCAGATTGTAACAGCGGATAGCTTTTGGGCTGAGTATAGCGTTGTTGAGTCAAAAGACCTAAATAAGTGTCCAGATAATATATCGTTATCAAACTTATTGTCTCTTTTTGGGATCGCTGGTTTAACGGCTTATCATGGATTATTTGATGTAGGAGAGGTAAAAGCTTCTGATACTGTCGTAGTGTCAGCTGCGGCAGGGTCAGTCGGTGTTTACGTTGGTCAGTTGGCCAAAGCTGTTGGCTGTAAAGTCGTTGGAATCGCGGGTGGTGACGTAAAATGTAAAAAAGTAGTTGAAGAATTGGGCTTTGATGGCTGTATCGATTACAAAAATGCAAATTTAGTAAGGGAATTAAAAACTCTTTGTCCCGAAGGAGTTGATCTTTACTTCGACAATGTAGGAGGCGCTGTGCTTGAAGCCGTCTTAATCAGAATGAAAAATAGAGGAAGAATAGTATGCTGCGGCGCGGTAAGTCAATATGAGAGTCCTTCTCCAATTGGACCTAGGAATATACCAGGCTTTATTATTACAAAAAGGCTTAAATTGGAGGGTTTTATAGTTATGGATTTCAAAGAGAGGCATCTTGAAGCAATTGCCCATATGAAAAAATTATTAAATGACGGAAAAATCACTATAATCGAAGATATAACAGAGGGGCTACAAAGTGCTCCAGAGGCACTTGTTAATCTTCTCAATGGGAAAAACTTTGGAAAGAGTATGGTAAGAGTAACTCCTGACCCTACTGGACCTAAATTGAGCTAACTCACTATGGATTTTGAAGCAGCGACTAAAAGGGTTTTAGACACTGACGATTTATACCAGTTTTCAGAATACACATTTGAGGGTCAAATTTACAAAAGGTTCGTAAATACCCCACAGACCTTGCACGAATTGCTTGAATATGGAAAAGAAACACGTCAATGGGACGAATTTATTGTTTATGAAAATGAACGAATTACATATACTGAGTTTCTAGAGAAAGCAAACAGCGTGGCTGCTTTTCTTCAAAAAGAATTAGGGGTAAAAAAAGGTGATAAAGTTGCCATAGCAATGCGAAATTTTCCTGAATATCCAATTTTATTAATGGGGATTGTGTCCGTTGGAGCGATAGTTGTTTTTGTAAATGCTTGGTGGACAACAAGTGAAATGGAATATGGTTTTCATGATAGTTCAGCAAAAATATGCTTTGCCGATATAGAGCGTTTGAAGGCTATTCTTCCTTTTTCAAAAGATTTTGGCATCAAATTAATTGGAATTAGATCAGAGCATGGTGACAACTTTTTAGAGTACGAAAAAGAAGTAGCGTCTTATCCGTCAAAGAATTTGCAAGCACCAAAGATCGATCCAAACGACGAATTTGGAATTATGTACACTTCCGGATCGACGGGTGAGCCTAAAGGCGTTGTTCTTACCCACCGGGGAGCAATTTCAGCAGTATTTTCTTGGTTAATGATGGAAAAGATAGGTTCCTATGTGTATCCAGAAAAAGCATCTACTAAGAAACCGTCTAGCATTCTTCTCCTTTCTCCTCTTTTTCACGTAAATGGTTCGCATCCAAACTTCCTATACGGGATCGCGAAAGGGTCAAAAATAACCTTGATGTACAAATGGGATCCAAAGCAAGCAGTCGACATAATCGAAAATGAAACGATAACTCTAATTCGAGCCGTACCAACTGTAATTTCAGACCTTGTAGAGGAGGCTATCGCACAAAATAAATCTTTGAGTTCTTTGGAAACACTAAATGCTGGAGGGGCAAAACGGCCTGCGCCAAATGTGGCTTATGAAAAAAATGCGCTTCCTTTAACAGATATTTCTTCTGGTTATGGAATGACAGAGACCAACGCTCTAGGTGTAAGTGTGTCTGGCGATGAATATTTAGAAAATCCTGAATTGGCTGGGAGGTTAGTAGGCGTTCTTCAGGATATAAAAATTGTTGATGAAAATGATAAGGAAGTTAAGCAGGGAGAAGTTGGCGAAATTGCAATAAAAAGCCCTGCAAATATGCTATGCTACCTTAACAAAAAAAAGGAAACTGATGAGGTTCTTATAGATGGCTGGATGCACACTGGTGATTTAGGCCATATGAATAGCCAAGGTCTGGTCACGATTGTTGATCGGAAGAAAAATATAATAATCAGAGGAGGAGAAAATATATCGTGTTTAGAGGTTGAGGGAATGCTTCAAAAGCATCAATCGATATTGGAGTCTATAGTTTTTGCAGTTCCAAATGAGCGATTTGGAGAAGAAGTAGGTGCGTGTATTAATTTGAAGAAAAAAGAAAGTTTGCAAAGGGAAGAAATTTATCAATTTCTTAATGATAAGTTAGCGAAATTCAAAATACCTGCTCATTATTGGTTAGCGGACGATAGCCTTCCTAGAGGTGCAACGGATAAGCTTGATAGAATTACAACACGCGAGCTCTGCCTTGATAATAAAATTAAAAAACTACTATAAAAAAAGGGAAAATCATGAAGAAGTATGAATTTGTTAAGGTACGAATTGATGAACACATACTGTCGGTAACAATTAACCGACCTGAAGTTTATAATGCTGTGCACCCACCATTAAGCCAAGAGTTAAACGAAATATGGGATAATTTTTCTGAGGATAGAGACCTTTGGGTGGCTGTTTTGACTGGAGAGGGAGATAAGGCATTTTCAGCTGGAAATGATCTAAAATATTCGGCTCAGCCAGCCGAGCAGAAAGTTCAGCAACCAACATCAGGGTTTGCTGGATTAACCAGAAGATTCAACAGGACCAAGCCAATAATTGCTGCAGTAAACGGGTTCGCAATGGGTGGGGGAATGGAAACTGCATTATGTTGCGACATAATCATCGCTTCTGAAAACGCTAAATTTGCGTTGCCAGAAGTAAAGGTGGGCTTTTTTGCCGCTGCGGGAGGGGTTCAGAGGCTTAGCCGTCAAATTGGCAAAAAGGCAGCTGTGGAGATAATGCTGACAGGTCGAAGTGTTTTAGCGCCAGAAGCTTTTGAGCTCGGTATTATTAACGAAGTCGTATCGCATTCCTCTCTTATGAACGTGGCGATGGAAAAAGCAAAAACTATCGCTTCTAATTGTCCTTCTTCCGTCAGATATTCAATGGAAGCATTAAACCATATGGATCACCTAGAAAACTATCCTGATGCTCTGAATAAAAGTGCTGAACTGATAGAGTTACTCCGCCAAACCGAAGATCATAAAGAAGGTGTAGCTGCTTTTGTAGAAAAAAGAAAACCTAACTGGAAAAATCAATAAAAAAGGAGCTTTAAATGTCTAATCTTTTTGACCTAAGTGGAAAAACCTGCCTCCTGACAGGAGCATCAAAGGGAATTGGAAAATCTATGGCTCTCGCCCTGGCCCAACATGGAGGCAAACTAGTAATTTCAAGCCGAAAAATCGACGCTCTTAGACAAACGGCGGAAGAAATAAATTCAATTATTGGTGAAGAAAAAGTATTTCCCGTTGCAGCAAACGCGGGCAGAAAGGAAGAGCTAGAGTATTTAGTAAATGAAACACGAAGGATCGCAGGTAAAATCGATGTGCTTGTTGGTAATGCTGGAGTTAACCCTCACTACGGGCCTATGTCAGATATATCTGATGAAGCATTTGATAAAACAATGGCAACAAATGTAAAATCAAATCATTGGCTTTGCCAAATGGTTGCGCCTGATATGGTAGACAGGGGAGGCGGGTCGATTATGATTACTTCAAGTGTCGGAGCTTTTGAGCATTCTTTACATCTAGGTACTTATGCAATTTCAAAATTGGCCGTTATAGGCCTCGTTAGAAACCTAGCTGCCGAATATGGTCCTAAAAATATCAGAGTAAACGCGATATGCCCCGCAATTATAAAAACAGATTTTGCAAAGGCTTTATGGGATGATGATACCAAGGCTAAGGAGGCTATAGCTAAGATACCTCTCGGTCGTTTAGGAGAGCCAGAGGACTTACAAGGACTAGCTGTTTTTCTGGCTTCAAGCGCGAGTAGTTACATTACAGGTCAGGCAATGACTATATGTGGTGGCGGATATATGTGGCGTTAATTAAAGGGAGTGAGATATGGATATTAAAGATAGGGTAATAGTAGTGACTGGGGCAGCCAGCGGAATTGGTAAATCTCTCGTAAAAATCTTTTATAAACATGGAGCAAAGCACGTAGTTAGCACTGATGTAAACATTGAGGGTATAAGCGAAGTCTCAAAGAAATATGGGGGGACTGCGATGAAATGTGATGTTAGTCGAGAAGGAGATATTGCTAGGGTTATTAGAACTACGGAGAGAGAGATTGGCCCAATATCAATTTTTTGTTCAAATGCAGGAATAGGTCACTTAGGAGGGATAGAAGTTCCTAATGATGATTGGCAGAAAATCTGGGAGATTAATTTGATGTCACATGTCTGGGCTGCTCGACATTTAGTCCCTCTGATGGAAAAACGGGGAGAGGGATATTTATTAAATACGGCGTCCGCGGCTGGTCTTTTATCGCAGGTTGGAGACGCGTCTTATTCTACTACTAAACATGCCGCGATTGGCTTAGGAGAATGGCTTGCTTTTTCTTATGCAAAAAAAGGAATAAAGGTTTCTATGCTATGTCCACAAGGCGTGAGAACTGCGATGACAGAAGGATTAGACCCAGACCTTGCTGTTGCAATGAAAGATGGAATGCTTGAACCTGATGAGGTTGCGGAAGAATGTGTAAAAACTATTAACGAAGAACGTTTTTTAGTGTTACCTCATCCGGTTGTAGAAAAATATATTCAATATAAAACATCCGATTATGATGGATGGCTCGCTGGAATGTCCAAATTAAACGAGCGATTTAGGTATTAGGTTTGCGTTTGAGTGGGCGCATCAACCCCTCTTGAGCGACGCTTGCAACAAGAGTTCCATCTTGTGAAAATACCTTTCCTCTATTAAGGCTTCGCGCCGCTCCCGAAAATGGACTATCCATTTCATATAAGTGCCAATCATTAAAGTTAATCTTTTTATGAAACCACATTGCATGATCTAAACTTGCTAGCATTACGTCTCCAGAATAAGCTGATACACCGTGAGGACGGTTGCCAGAGCCCAACAATGATACATCAGAGGCATACGCTAGGAAGCAATGGTGTGCCCACTGATCTTTGGTATCGAGAATGCCATCCATTTTAAACCACAAAAAGTTTTTATCTGAAGTAGGCTCTGGAGCAAATAAATCAGGTGGGTCAACATCCCTGATCTCTATTGGCTTTGGGTTTAAAAAATTCGCTCGCCTTTTCTCGGGAACTTTATCCGCAATAAGTTTTCTTTGTTCATTCCGATTAAGAACACCATGTGGCCCTTTTACATCTTTCATTTTATGATGAGACCAACCTTCTTCCTCAATATGAAAGGATGCTGCCATATTAAATATTTGTTTTCCATTTTGTATGGCAACCACTCTCCTCGTTGTAAAACTTCCACCATCCCGTGCTCTATCAACCTCGTAAATGATGGGTGTAGATGGATCCCCGGGTCTTATAAAATAAGCGTGAAGAGAGTGACAAAGACGTTCGTCTACCGTTTTATAAGCGGCTGCTAGTGCTTGTGCAATAACATGGCCACCAAATACTCGTGATGCAACTTCACCACCTTCCCCGCTACCCCGAAAAAGGTTGCGATCCAAGGTTTCTATATCAAGAAGTTTTTCTATTTTTTCCTTCATAGTGCCTTCATTAGTTCATATGCGCGCGCCGCTAGTTTTGGAACAGATAAGGTTTCACGATTTGAGCGTTCAGGGTTAGCGGCAATTCCTGAGAGAGCTCTTTTTTTAACACCTTGTATAACACAAGCCATTCGGAAAAAACAGAATGCGAGATAAAAATTAAACTTTTCAATGTATTCGATATTTCTAAACTCACAATATTCTTTAATAAACTCTTCGTCGCTAGGAATTCCAAGTGGGCCTCTTTCAACGCCTTTCAGTCCCCTGCTAATTTTTCCTGCCTTCTGTTCCCATTGCATTATTAAAGAAGCTAGGTCAGCGATTGGGTGCCCGGTTGTACTAATCTCCCAGTCTATTATTGCTAATAGCTTTGGCTCGTTTCTATCAAAAATCATATTATCAAGCCGAAAATCACCATGCACTAATGAACGAAGAGAGTTATCGACAGGTATCTTTTTTGGAAGCTCCTTCATCATCTCGTTCATTTCACCAATTGTTTCTGTTTCCGAAGACAAATATTGTTTTGCCCACCTGCTTATCTGTCTTTGATAATAGTTTCCGTCAGCACCAAAATCTGTCAGACCTACAGCTTCAATATTTACTTCATGTAAAGCAGACAGCCCTCTATTTATTTCACTAAAAACCTTTGTTCTATCTTCTTTAGATAAACTTGGTAACGCAGGATCTTCAAAAACTATTCCGTCTACGAATTCCATGATGTAGAAATCTACCCCCAAAATAGATCGGTCATCACAATAATGAAGCATTTTTGGAACGGGTACAGGAGTATTATATAAAACTTCTTGTACCCTGTATTCTCGATCTATAGCATGTGCAGATTTTAAAAGGGGCCCATCCGGTTTTCGCCTAATCACGTAACTAGCCGTATCTGTTTCCAGTAAAAAGGTTGGGTTCGACTGGCCAATAGAAAATTTTTTTACGTTATTTAAACGTGAAAATCCCTCAACATTATCTGCTAAATAAGGTAAAAGTTTTTCTTTCTTTAATGGATCTCCAGACATTTCATTAACTATACGTCAGCAAGTGAGCATTATCGCCATCGAATTGAGGTGTGGAGTTGAAGCTATGAAGATAAAAGGAATTGGGGGTATAAATAAACTTCGAGATTGATGTATTTCCTCTTTAGGAGCATTAAGAGTTGTCGCTACTACCCTACTTATTGGCCCTCCTGATGTAACAACCACTACTTGTTTACAGTCAAGATCACAACTAAACTTAAGAGCATTTCTTATCCTAGAGGAAAAACTTTGCCAACTTT
>CABZEW010000026.1 GCA_902524845.1 uncultured Alphaproteobacteria bacterium | reverse complement strand
GTATTTCTCTATCCAGGAGATGATAGAGAGGGCTACTCAGAAGGGCGACTTAGAAAAATTTATGAATGTGGACCAATAGCATTTTTGGTTGAACAAGCACTCGGGCTTGCAACTGATGGGATCGAACCAATCGTTGGTTCCGCTGCTGGTAGCTTACACCAGAGAACACCATTTGTATTTGGCTGCAAGGAAGAAGTTGAAACTATTAAAAATTTTTATGAAGACCCAAAGAGCGCCAATTCGCCACTGTTTAGAACGAGAGGATTATTTAATAGGTAGTCGTGATGAGTATAAAGCATCCAATAATCTCAGTAACAGGCTCTTCAGGTGCAGGAACATCAACGGTAAAGCACACCTTTCAACAGATTTTTAGAAGGGAAAGTGTAGAGGCTGCTACTATTGAGGGAGACGCATACCATAGGTATAATAGGAAAGATATGAAAAAAGAGGTAGAAAAAAGGAATGCTGCTGGTGATGCAACTTTTTCTCATTTTTCATTTGATGCAAATTTACTTACCGAGCTCGAAGAGTGTTTTAGAAGCTACAGTAAAAAAGGGAAGTGTCGTTACAGACACTATGTCCACAATGCCGAAGAAGAAAAGCTTTATGGTGTAAAGCCTGGAAACTTTACAAAGTGGGAAGATTTTGACACCTGTTCAGACTTGCTTTTTTACGAAGGGTTGCATGGAGCGGTAGTGAATGATAATGTGAATTTAGCACGATATGCGGACTTAAAAATCGGTGTAGTACCAGTTATAAACCTTGAATGGATCCAAAAGATCCATAGAGATAGAGATTCAAGGGGATATAGCACGGAAGCGGTAACGGATACTATATTAAGAAGAATGCACGCATATGTGCATTGTGTATGCCCACAATTTACAGAAACAGATATAAATTTTCAAAGAGTACCAGTAGTCGATACATCCAACCCTTTAGTAGCTAGGTGGATACCGACAGCTGATGAAAGTTTAGTTGTTATTAGATTTAAAGATCCTCATGGAATAGATTTTCCTTACCTTGTGTCTATGATTCATGATAGTTGGATGAGTAGGGCGAACTCAATTGTAATACCAGGTAGTAAGCTTGATTTGGCCATGCAACTCATTTTAACCCCTCTAATAGGGCGGTTGGTTAATCAATCAAAAAGAGTGTTATAGATAAAAAAGTTTTTACAAAGGAGATAAAATGGGCTTAATTACTTTGCGACAATTGTTAGATCATGCTGCCGAAAATAGATATGGTGTACCTGCTTTTAACATCAATAATATGGAACAGGGTTTAGCAATATTAAATGCAGCACAAAAGACAGAGTCCCCAGTTATCCTGCAAGCAAGTAAAGGAGCTAGGGCTTACGCAGGAGATATTATGTTGTCTCATATAGTTGTAGCACTATCAAAAATGTATCCTTTAATACCTATTTGTATGCATCAAGATCACGGTAATAACGAAGCGACTTGTATGACGGCTATTAAGCACGGTTTTACGTCTGTGATGATGGATGGCTCTCTAGAAGTTGACCAAAAGACCCCAGCTTCTTATGAGTATAATGCTAACATAACACAGAAAGTTGTAGAAATGGCGCACTGGGTTGGGGCATCGGTTGAAGGTGAGTTGGGTGTTTTGGGAAGTTTGGAGACTGGTGAAGCTTTCAAAGAGGACGGCTCGGGAGCTGAGGGAAAGCTCGAAACCAATCAACTTTTAACCGACCCAGACCAAGCTCTTGACTTTGTTAAAAAGACTGATGTCGACGCTTTAGCCATTGCTTGTGGAACCAGCCATGGTGCCTATAAATTTAGTCGAAAACCTGACGGAGATATTCTAGCGATGGAGGTAATCGAAAAAATTCACCAAAAAATCCCAAAGACGCACCTAGTTATGCATGGATCATCATCAGTACCACAATATCTTCAGGACCTAATCAATGAAAATGGGGGTGAAATGAGCCAGACTTATGGAGTACCTGTAGAAGAAATTGAAAGAGGTATTAAGTCGGGGGTAAGAAAAATCAATATAGATACTGATTGCAGGATGGCTATAACAGGTTACTTCAGAAAAATCGCGAAGGATAAACCATCAGAATTCGACCCAAGGAAATTTGCAATTCCGGGGATGAAGGCTATGGAAGATCTATGTGCGGATAGGTTCGAACGATTCGGAACCGCTGGGCATGCTGGAAAAATCAAAGCGCTGCCCTTAGACAAAATGGCAGCTAGCTATTCAAATGGTGAATTAAAGCAAATATAGATTAGAGAAGGAGGAGTAAATGCCTGATGGTGATAAAAAGTTAGACGCGAAAGCGCGATACTCGGCTGGAGTTCTTGAATATAAAAAAATGGGATATTGGGAACCTGATTATGCTCCAAAAGATACGGATGTGATCGCGCTCTTTAGGATCACGCCTCAAGATGGTGTGGATCCAATTGAGGCAGCGGCGGCTGTCGCTGGCGAAAGTTCGACTGCAACGTGGACAGTTGTTTGGACGGATAGGTTAACAGCTGCTGAGAAATATAGAGCTAAGGCTTACAGAGTAGATCCAACACCTAACAATCCAAATGAATATTTCGCATACATTGCATATGAACTGGATCTTTTTGAGCCGGGATCAATAGCGAACCTTACAGCGTCTATAATTGGAAATGTATTCGGGTTCAAACCCTTAAAGGCACTTAGGCTTGAAGATATGCGCTTGCCAGTAGCGTACGTAAAAACGTTTCAAGGACCAGCTACAGGAATTGTAGTCGAAAGAGAAAGGTTAAATTGTTATGGAAGGCCTTTGCTGGGAGCTACAGTAAAACCCAAGCTTGGGCTTTCTGGTAGAAATTACGGGAGAGTTGTTTACGAAGCTCTAAAAGGTGGATTGGACTTTACTAAGGATGATGAAAATATTAATAGTCAGCCTTTTATGCATTGGAGAGACCGCTTTTTATATTGCATGGAAGCTGTAAATAGAGCAAGTGCAGCTACGGGGGAGATTAAGGGAACATATTTAAATGTTACTGCTGGTACGATGGAAGAAATGTACAAAAGAGCTGAGTTTGCAAAAGAGCTTGGATCAGTGATTGTTATGATTGACTTAGTCATTGGTTATACTGCGATTCAGTCTATGGCTAAGTGGGCTAGAGATAATGACATGATTTTGCATCTTCATCGTGCCGGTCACAGCACTTATACAAGACAAAAAACACATGGTGTCTCCTTTAGGGTAATAGCAAAATGGATGAGGTTGGCCGGTGTTGATCACATTCACGCCGGCACCGTGGTTGGCAAGCTAGAAGGCGATCCTGCTACTACTAAAGGTTATTATGATATCTGTAGAGAAGAACAGAATTCGGTGTCGTTAGAGACAGGACTATTTTTTGATCAAGACTGGGCATCCTTGAATAGAATGATGCCTGTAGCATCTGGAGGCATCCACGCTGGGCAGATGCATCAGTTAATTCATTATTTGGGAGAAGACGTAGTATTACAATTTGGCGGAGGTACAATAGGGCATCCGCAGGGAATAGCAGCAGGTGCAACAGCTAATAGAGTTGCTTTAGAGGCTATGGTCTACGCAAGAAATGCGGGAAAGGATTATTTGGCTGAAGGTCCTATAATTCTCGCAGAAGCGGCAAAAACGTGTACGCCATTGCGAGAAGCTCTGGACATATGGAAGGATGTAACTTTTGATTACGCTTCTACGGATGCCCCTGATTTTGTACCAACAACATCTGTATCTTAAGGAGAAAAATAATGAGAGTTACACAAGGCACATTTTCATTCTTGCCCGATTTCACTGATCAGCAAATTCATGAGCAAGTACAATATTGCATAGATAATGGCTGGGCACTGAGTATTGAGCACACTGACGATCCACATCCCAGAAATACTTATTGGGAAATGTGGGGACATCCGATGTTTGATAATCCGGACGCAGCAGCTGTCGTCTACGAATTAAACGAATGTCGAAAGGTTTACGGGTCTCATTACATAAAGATAGTTGCGTTTGACTCGTCACCCGGATGGGAGTCAATCAGGTTGTCTTTTATAGTGAATAGGCCTACTGAAGAACCAGGGTTTAAGTTGAACCGAACCGAGATTAAGGGAAGAAATATCCAATACTCAATAAGCCCTTACTCGAGCGATAAACCTCAGGGTTCAAGGTATAAATAGGGCCTTCTTATGGAAAATGAAGATGATAAAAAAGAGTTAAAGACTGTCTCCAAGGTAAATTTAAAGGAAGATTTTCAGTCAAGTGGTGTTGCCGATATTCTTTTAGAACTGGATAACAGCTTAATTGGTTTAGAGCCAGTAAAAACTAGAATTAGGGAGACAGCGTCATTACTTTTGGTCGATAAAGCTAGAGAAAGGCTGGGCTTGGTTAATGAGTCTCCAACCTTACATATGAGTTTTTCCGGTAATCCGGGTACTGGAAAGACTACCGTCGCTCTGAAGATTGCCGGTCTCCTCTATAGGTTAGGATACGTCAGAAAAGGACACTTGGTTAGCGTTACAAGGGATGATTTAGTAGGCCAGTATATCGGTCATACGGCTCCAAAAACTAAAGAAGTTCTCAAGAAAGCCATGGGTGGCGTTCTATTTATTGATGAAGCTTATTATCTATACAGGCCTGAAAACGAGAGAGACTATGGACAAGAAGCTATAGAGATATTATTACAAGTGATGGAGAATAATAGAGATGACTTGGTCGTAGTTTTAGCAGGCTATAAAGATAAAATGGACAAGTTTTTTGAAAGCAACCCTGGGTTTAGGTCACGCATTGCTCACCATATAGACTTTCCGGATTATTCAAATGATGAGCTTTTAGAGATTGCCGAGGTTATGGTTTCTGGTATGAACTACAAATTTAACAAAAAAAGTAAAGAGGCTATGGCCGAATATATAGAAATGAGAAGAAAACAACCTCACTTCGCTAACGCTCGTTCTATCCGAAATGCCATTGATCGCGCTAGGCTTAGACAGGCAAATAGAGTTTTCAACAATTCAGAGGGACCAATCGGCGCAACTTTTTTAAGCCAGATTGAAGATGTGGACATAATGCAAAGCAGAGTTTTTTCAGGCGGTATAGATAAATAGGTTACTCTTCGCTATATGGATCAAAGATGTCCGATTCTTCATCATCAATGTTAAATTCTCGTTTAGTTTGAAGAAACATATTTCTAGTAGCTGAATAACTATCCGCTGAATTATATAAAGTAGCATCGATCATAGGAGCGAATTCATACCTTTTTTGAAAAACGTTCGCGGCTTCTATCCCCAACACTACAATCCCATCAATGCCAGCAGTAATTGGCTTTGAAGGGTTAAGAGCATAGTCGGTTAACAGCCCTACGGTTCCCCTAGCCGAGCTGGGCCCAAAAAGTGGCAATTCTACATATGCCCCTTGCGCTATATTTATCGAGCCAAAAGTTTCATCAAAATCTGTTGGTCTAGGGTAAATATTCCACGACGACGCTACGTCGATCAGCCCACCAATCCCAATCGTAGAATTAATAAGAAATCGACTGAGGTCTGTTCCTGCTCCAGCTAAATCTCTCTGAAAAATATGATTTATAAATCTTCTTGGCTCATTTAAATTATCCCGGAAATTTGATATAGGTAAACGTATCAATTCCGGGACATAAGCTCCGTAAATGTTTGATATTGGCTTGATTGCATATTTGTCAAGCCCCTTGTTGAATTCATGTGTTTTTCTGTTAATGCTCTCAATTGGGTCATACGGCTCTTTCTCCAAGAAGCCTTGAGCACAAACTGCTGAACTTATCAGCACTGTAGCTAGAAATACCTCTATGCATAATATTAATCTCATGATTTTCTATCTAACATACCGTTCGAAACCCACCAAAAAAGAAAATAACTTTACTACGCAGAATCATTAGTTATGAATACTCTTTAAGTTATTCTTATAATATCGAAACAAATATGAAAACATCTCTTTTTTTATACAATTCTTTTTCAAGGATAAAAGAAGTTTTCAAGCCTTTGGATAAGAAAAATATTCGCATGTATGTGTGTGGGCCTACGGTTTATGATCGAGCTCATATAGGCAATGCCCGACCAGTTTTAGTATTTGATATTTTGTTCAGACTTCTTCGATACCTCTACGGAGAAGATAATGTAACCTACGTTAGAAACATTACTGATATTGATGATAAAATCAATGCTAAGGCCTTACAAAGTGGGGTTAATATTGAGAGCATTACTGAAGAAACCATAGAGTGGTTTCACAAAGACATGGATTTTTTGGGAGCGCTTAGACCGAATTACGAACCCAGAGCAACGGCTTATGTTTCTCAGATGATAGAGATGATCACTAAGCTTACATCTCTTTCTTTTGCCTATCCAACGGAAGATGGGCATGTATTTTTTGAGGTGGAGAGATTTGCAGATTATGGACGACTTTCTAATAAAAAATTAGGTGAGCTTAATGAAGGCGTCAGAATTGAAAATGAAGATAGTAAGAGAAATCCGCTGGATTTCGTTTTATGGAAACCATCAACCAATGAAGAACCTGGATGGGATAGTCCCTGGGGAAAAGGGCGCCCGGGTTGGCACATTGAATGTTCAGCAATGGCTAAGGATATTTTAGGTGAACAATTTGACATTCATGGGGGAGGCATCGATTTGATTTTTCCGCATCATGAGAACGAAATTGCGCAAAGTACATGTTCGAATGATATGAAAAAATTTGCTAACTTTTGGCTTCATAATGGTTTCCTCAAGATCGAGGGAGAAAAGATGTCGAAGTCACTTAATAACTTTTTGACAGTCTTTGATCTAATCAAAAGAGACTTTTCAGCATCGGCAATAAGATATAATATGCTTTCAACTCATTACCGACAGCCTTTGGACTGGAAATTTGAAAGGCTCGCAGAAGCTGAAAAGACACTAATAAAATGGAATAATAAAAAGGAGTCCAGAAATGAGGTTGACCTACCAAAACAAGTTCTAAATGCTTTACTTGATGATATAAATACCCCCCTATCTATTTATGAAATGCATCAATTATATAAGAATGAAAAGTTTGCCGATTTAAATAAAGCTTGTGCGTTCTTTGGGTTTGTCCCGAAAGGTAGAAAAGATCATTTGCCAATATCACCGGAGCTATCTAAAAAGGTTAATAATTTGATCAAGGATCGAAACAATGCGCGATTGTCAAAAAACTTCTTGCTAGCGGATAAAATAAGAGAAGACTTGTTGGGTGCTGGTATTATAATAAAGGATAGCGGTCAGGAAACCACATGGGAATTAAGTACAAATCTTGAAATAAAAAAACTTAAAGAATTATGACCACAAGAGAGCGGCTTTATATTTATGATACCACGCTAAGGGATGGGCAGCAGACCCAGGGTGTTACTTTCTCACTTGATGATAAGTTGAGGATAAGTGATCTATTAGCCGATATTGGTATCGATTACATAGAGGGCGGTTGGCCAGGGGCTAACCCAATAGATAGCGAGTTTTTTGATAAAAAAAGAGAGTTTGGTAGAACGAGGCTAGTAGCTTTTGGTATGACTAAAAGATTTGGAAGATCTGTTGAGAATGACGAAACGCTGGCTCAAGTAATTTCTGCCGGAACAAGTGTTGTATGCCTCGTAGGGAAAAGCCATGAGTTTCATGTGCAGAAAGCTTTGGGAATTTCGTTGGATGAAAATTTAGAGTTAATTACATCCTCGATAAAACATCTAAAATCTTTAGGTAAAGAAGTCCATTTTGACGCTGAACATTTTTTTGATGGTTTTGCGGCGAATAAAGCATATTCGATTACGATTGTAAAAGAAGCAATGTTATCTGGAGCTGATTGGGTTGTTTTGTGCGATACTAATGGTGGTTGCATGCCGGATCAAATCAAAGCAACTGTTGAAAGTTTGATCCGAAGCGGTGTTGATGGTAGTAGACTTGGTATCCATGCTCACAATGATACGGAAAATGCTGTCGCTAATTCGCTAGCAGCCGTTCAAGCTGGTGTTAGACAAATTCAGGGTACACTGAATGGTCTTGGAGAAAGATGCGGTAATGCGAATTTAATCTCACTATTGCCTACCCTTTTATTAAAACCACAGTTTGCTGAAAAATTTGTAACTGGAGTGACATCTGATAGCCTTAAAGAGATAACAAGGTTATCAAGGATCATGGATGACGTGCTCAACAGGGTGCCCAACAGATTTGCGCCTTATGTAGGTAGCTCTGCATTTGCTCATAAGGCAGGTTTACACGCTAACGCGATACTGAAGAACACGGAAACATATGAGCATATAAATCCAGAGCTAGTGGGAAACGAGAGAATAATACCAGTATCTAATCAGGCTGGGCTATCAAATTTAAGAGAGAAACTCCAGCAAGCAGGTATAGTGGCAAATGACGGTAATGGAAAGCTTTCCATGTTGCTTAAGGAAATTAAAGATAAGGAAAGCGAAGGATATTCATTTGACTCAGCGAGCGCTTCGTTTGAAATTTTTGCAAGAAAGATATTAGGTCAAATGCCAAACTTTTTTGAGGTAAAAAGGTATCGCGTTACTACAGAGCGCAGAAAAGACACTATAGGTAATACTAAAACATTATCTGAAGCGGTAGTTGTTTTGAAGATTGGTGATAAAGAAACCCTCTCAGTGTCAGAAAGTATGGATGAAGAAATGAACGACTTAGGCCCTGTAAATGCATTGTCTAAGGCTATTTCAAAGGACCTCGGTCAATACCAGAAAAGTATTGATGGCCTACGCCTAGTAGATTTTAAAGTGAGAATAACTTCTGGAGGAACTTCGGCAGTTACAAGGGTTTTAATTGATAGTGAGGATGAAAAAGGCCTTAGATGGTCTACCGTAGGTGTTTCTGCAAATATTCTAGATGCTAGTTTCCAAGCTCTACTTGACTCAATTAATTGGAAATTGATCAGGGAAGGAGCAACCCCAAATTGATTGACACCAACTGGTTGAGCAATCTTAAAAAATTTGACCGCGAAAGATTTGACTCTCTTAAGAGATTAAATTCTGAAAATCGTAAGGAATTAGCGGCGATATATTCATTTAATCTTGAACTTGCAAATATAGCTTGGAACATTAGTGAGCCTGAACTTGGATATTTAAAATTGCGTTGGTGGGAGGATTACATACATGATATTAATAATGAAAATTCATTTGGATATAATGAATATTTACTTATCCTTTCTAGGCTTGTTGCAGAAGAAAAGCTGCATAAGTATAATTTGCTTAAACTAGTAAAAGCTCGCAAGTTCGACTGCTCAAAAAAACCTTTTGACAATCACGAACAACAGATCAAATACATTCGAGATACGTCTCAAAACCTCTTGTTCATGGGCTTAAGCTGTCTAACAGAGTTCAATGACTATTCCCTTAGAAAAAATCTTTCAGAGTATTTCGGGTTATCTCTTGGATTAGCACGATTTATTTTAGCGGCAGGATCTCTTAGTCAAAACAAATACTACTCATTTTTTTTGCCTACGGATTCAGATTACAGTGCTTATTTTGAATGCAAACTTAGTGATTGTATTACAGAGAGAATCCGTTCAGATATCGATTTTATATTCAAGTTGATTGAGATGGGAGATATGAAACTCAAAAATGTTGGACTTAAAAAAAAGTCTCTTTTTGTACTTAATCCAGTCCGAAACTGTCTTCCTATTCTAAAAGAAATCAAAAATAATCCACAATTAATTTTTAGAAAGAAACATAAGCTAAGTTTTAGATATAAATTTATTGGTAAGATAAATGAACTTGTCACATAATTAAGAAATGTTGAGCACTAAATTTATAAAAGACATAGCTCCTAGGATATATAAATTTGAAAAAAGATTCGAGCTGATTGAAAAGAACTTTGGCTTTCCCTCTTTTGATCCTAGAGAGAAAGGATATCTTGCACTAAAAAAAACTATTATTGGACAACAACTTTCTGTAGCCTCAGCCGCAGCTATATGGAGGCGTTTTATAGATGCTAATATTAGCGATAAAGAAATTTTAAATAATCAAGCTGATACACAATTAAAGGATCTTGGTCTTTCAAGACAAAAAATTTCATATCTAAAAAGTCTTGCCGAAAGTTCACTTGATTTTGATGAATTGGAGGTAATGGAAAACGAGGAAATAATAAATGTTTTGACGAACATAAAAGGGATTGGGTTATGGACAGCAGAAATTTACAGTATTTTCAGTTTAAGACGATTAGACATTTTTCCAGCAGGTGATCTTGCTTTGCAAGAGGCTTCAAAGCATCTATTGGTCTTAGAAAGTCGACCATCAGAAAAAGAAATGAGAAAAATAGCCAAAAGGTGGGTGCCCTATAGATCAATATGTGCGATAATTTTGTGGCATTTTTACAGGAACTTGAAGTCTAGGGAGTCAACATTATGGTAGATGAATTAAATGTGAAAGAAAAGATGCCGACCTCAGGATCGGTGAAAAAGGTCATTATTTTTCTGCATGGGTATGGAGCAGATGGGGCTGATTTATTCTCTTTAAGTGAACCTTTATCTGAGCAGTTACCAGATTGTTTTTTTGCCTCTCCTGATGCTCCAAGAAAGTGTGGCGCATCCCCTTTTGGCTTTGAGTGGTTTCCTATACCTGATATAGATGGATCAACATTTCCTGATATGATGAAAGCACTAGCTTCTTCAGAGAAATTAATAATTAAGTTAATAGATGGGTATAAAAAGCGATTTACTTTAGATTATCAAGACATTGTTTTACTAGGATTTAGTCAAGGCTGTATGATTTCCTTAAATATAGGCCTGAGACAGTTGAACGATTTAGGAGGTATTGTTGGTATCTCGGGACGGCTTCTTATGCCAGAATCTTTGGAAGAACGTGAGGAAGATAACTATCCTCCTGTAATATTAATTCATGGAGATGCGGATGAAGTTGTACCAATTTCATCGATGTACGATGCTGAAAAAGTTTTAAAGAAAATAAATGTAAATTTCTCAACCCACATCAGTAAAAATATTGGACATGGAATTGCACCTGACGGGTTAGCAAAAGCCCTGGAGTTTATAAAAAATATTTTTAGCTAGTTTTTTTACTTCAAACACTATGTAATAGTTCAATGCATCGTTCATTGCGTACGAGAATTTAGGAGTAAATAAGTATATGCTGGATAGCCAAAAACATATAAACCATGATATTTTTGAAAAATCAAAGCAACGGCCAGCGTTAATTTTAAATGCCGATTACAGACCATTATCATACTTTCCACTTTCTCTGTGGCCCTGGCAAGAGGCTGTAAAAGCTGTTTATTTAGAGAGAGTAAATGTAGCGGCAGAATATGAGGAAGTGGTTCGATCAGAGAAATTAATACTTCCACTTCCATCAGTGATCGTACTGAAGAATTATGTGGTGCCTACAAAAACAGTTCCCTTCACTAGGGCCAATTTATTTTTGCGGGACGAATTCACCTGTCAATATTGTGGTGGTAAGGGAAAAGATCTTACTTTTGATCATGTTGTGCCGAAGTCACGAGGAGGTAAGACACGTTGGGATAATGTCGTTGCTGCTTGTCAAGCATGTAACCTGAGAAAAGCTGCAAAAACCACAACGCAGGCTGGTTTTAGATTGAAGAAGGTTCCGATGAAACCATCACCAGAAGTATTACTTAATAAAGGAAAGAAATTTCCTCCTAGCGACATGCACAAATCATGGGGGGACTTTCTTTATTTTGAAAAAGATTTAGATCGAAAAAACTGAAAAAAACGAAGGGAAGATACCGTCCATCCTATAAAAAGACCAGTTGAAAGAATAAGGTTCCAGGTCGCCATTGATAGGTGCATGAAGTACCACGTAACATCGTTACATCTCACTACAGACGTATTTAATATATCCTGCAATAATGCTTCAGCACTTTTATCACTTACCAGAGATAGATTTGAAGAGGAACAAGATTGGGGACCTTGAAATATACCTTGTTCCACCCCAACGTGATAAGATGCCAAGGTAATGCTAAATGCCATTACAAGTGTATTTAATGGGTACATAAAGAAAGTCTGTCTTCTGGAAAAAATTAGCCACACCGAAGAAAAGACAACAAAAATGTGTGGGTATCGCTGAATTAGGCATAAGGAGCAAGGAACCAACCCAAATACATGCTCTGAGATCAAAGCAAATAAAATCATCGTGAAAGAGATTGCCCCGAGACTAATATGATTTAAGTAGGTTTTTGTCATAAAAAGCTCATTAGAAGGATCAAAATCGCTACACCAAACATAATTATCAGGATAAGAAGACCGAGTCTATTTTCGATAAAACTCTGAACTCTAGAGCCGAACCAAAAGATCAAAAATCCGATAAGGAAAAATCGCAAACCTCTAGAAAGTAATGAAAAAAAACAGAAGTAGAAAAAATTCATCGAGCTTATACCCGATATTATCGTGACAAGTTTATACGGAATAGGTGATACCCCAGCGATAAATACTGCAAGAGAACCATTTGAGTTATAAAGTTCCTTAAAACTATTAATCTGGTCTGTTAATGCCAAGGCCTCCGTTATATGAACGCCTATTTCATCCCAGAAAAGAAAACCGATATAATAGCCTGTTATACCGCCCAAAACTGAGAAACCTGAGCACAGCATACAGTACCATACAAATTTCCTATTGTTTGCTAGGATTAGAGCTATCAGAAAGGGGTCAGGAGGTATTGGGAAAATGAAGGCTTCAGTGAATGCCCAAAGACATAGTATCAGTGTGGATAGTCGACTATTCAAAAGCCTTTTTATATTTATACTATTTCTAAGTCTGGTAAAAATAATTAGATCCTCAGTTAAACTGAACTATTGACTTTTTAAGTCGAAAGCAACTTAATGCAAGTATATTTTTTCATCGTGCCCAAGTGGCGGAATGGTAGACGCAGCGGATTCAAAATCCGCCGGTAGTAATATCGTGAGAGTTCGAGTCTCTCCTTGGGCACCATAATAATGAACTGATAGCTCTATTTACTTGGTTTTAATTAAACTTAGTCAAGGAGGGTAGACCAAATGGTAGACCAAAATAAAGCTTATACATTCAAAAAACGTGGAGTATTTTATTTTTCTAAGCGAGTGCCATCGGACTTAAAAGATTTACACAAAGTAGAGCGTTTAACCTACTCGCTTAAAACTAAATGCCCAAAATTAGCTAAGACTCAGGTTAGGGATGCCATACATAAGTTAGAGTTGTATTGGAATAAAGTAAGGATGGATAAGGAGTTGCCATGCGGTCAATTTCTTGTATCTGCCACAAATAATCAAAGTAATGATTTAAGTATTAAATTCACAGAGGCGGCCGACTTGTATCTAGATTTAAAAGGTAAAAATAAAGGTGTTCCTTTCCATAACTTAGTTCAGAGGGCCACTAGATATATAGTAAGGTCAATTGGAGATAAAGATTTAGCCAGTTATACGAGAGCTAATGCAAACTCTTTTAGAGATTATCTCTTAGAGAAAGAGTTGGTCGGTAGTTCCATAACTAGAGTTTTAACTATAGTAAAAGCTATCTTTAACTGTGCTAACAATGAGAATGGTTTGAGTTTAAAGAACCACTTTAGTGGACTCCAATATGACCGTTTTGCGAGGGTAGGGAGTAGAGAGCCAATTCCAATAGATGACATAAGAGCTATACAAAAGAGATGTATGGAGATTGATGATGACCTAAGATGGCTTATAGCTCTTATATCAGATACAGGAATGAGATTAGCAGAAGCAACAGGCCTTTTTGGTTGAAGATATTAGACTAGACTCAGAAGTGCCATTTGTTTCAGTAAAAAGCCATTCTTGGAGACCTTTAAAAACAAAGGGAAGTAAAAGAGATATTCCTTTAGTTGGAAAAGCTATGTGGTCAGCCAAAAGAATTAAGGAAATATTGGAAAGTAAGTTTGCATTTCCAAGATATAATACTTCAACCTTCACTAGCACAAATACAGCCAGCGCATCGCTTAACAAATGGTTGAGAAGTGAAGGCTTCAGTCAGTACACCATGCATAGCTTTAGGCATTCACTAAGAGATAGATTGAGATATGTGGCTTGTCCTTCCGAAATCACTGACCAGATAGGTGGGTGGTCTAGTAAAACAGTTGGGCAGAGTTATGGTAATGGTTACAGGTTATGTGATTTGAATAAATGGATGCAAAAACTGGTATGAACTTTAGCTGGAGAACAATTTTAAGAGTCATAAGGAGTCATTGAGAAGAGTGGATGAATACAGATTTGTTTGTTATGTAAAGGACATGAATTAGCTTCTGTTTACAGCGCTTTAACAACATAGGAGAAAGTAATGACAATATTATACAAGCTGATGTTTCTAATGACAATTAATGGGGAGACTCACCCAATATCAATGCAAGACGAACTAACGCGGGAGATGTGTAGTGAACAGGTCAAACAATTATCCGGTACACAGTTTTTAGTAAAAGGAGGCATGAAAGAAAATGTGGAGCATTACTTTTGTATACCTCAACGAATGACAGGAGTTTAGATGACAACAGGTTTTTTATATAAGCTAATGGTAATAGTAACGCTGGATGCTAATGCCTACGAAACTATAGACTTGCAAGATGGACTAACAAGGTTGGAATGTATTGAACAGGCTCAAGCTCTGCGCAAGGAGTTAACTAGGAATGATGCAATTGTTGTCATGTCTACCAAACAAGCGATGTCAAACGCACAGTCAATCACAGGAAGCTTACCCACATCTCTCAAAGCTAACAGAAAAGACGTTGTATGTTTTCCTCAGAAAATAGACTCAATGAGAGGTGGTTGATATGCAAGGAATGGTAGCGTTAGAAAGTATAAATTAGGAAGATAATATGCCAGCTGATTAAAGTAATGTATCCTCGAGAGCTTCAAATCAGGTAATACAGAGTCTGTTCTACAGCTGATAGAACTACAGAATAGTTAGAGAAAAGGACACAGCAAGTCTTTAATCAATTCTGATGAAAGTTTAATTATCTTTAGCATTAACAGTTACCAAAATATTATCTAGAACATTTACCTTATAGATTCTTTGAAATAAATAAGACCCTTCATCGTATTATTACCCCAAGAGGTTTTTCCAACTTGTCTCATTCCCATCTTATTGTAGAAACCGATAGCCTTATGGTTGGTAGTTCTAACGGATAGATAGAGGTTGGTATCTATCATTTTGAAGAACTCTTCAAATACCTTCGTAGCATGACCTTTACCTCTTTCATTAGATATCATCTGGTGAATGATACCTTCACCTCGTTCTGCATAAACTTTAGAGTTGTTACTTACTCTGGTTCTTCGTTTGTAAATGTTATAAGTGAGAACAACTCCGTCTTCAAGTATACATCTTCCCTCTTCTATCACTCTTTTGAGTTTGTCAGTTCTTATGTGAGGAAACCAAACTTTATACTTTTGGTAGTATGAATATACCTTTTCGAAATCTTCTAGTGTAGCATGGTTCATATTATCAAAATATATCCATATACAAAAATTGTTCAAATATTTTGTAGTAGGCGTTGGTGTTTTTACAACTGAGTGGCAAACACTTTTTGGTAACTTTTTAATATTAAAACAAGGATAATCTAAAAACCTATTGGTAATGGAAGAAGTTTGCAGCAGATGGGGCATAAATCGAAACTTACTTCAACTGGGATTATTTAGTTTTATGATAAACAAAATTAAAATTTATTATAAATCCTTAGGAAATGAGATTAAATTTTTATTGCTTACGTTAACGTCACGTTATACTTGCGAAGTAAATTATTGAGTTTAAGGTTAAACCACTGTCCTAATCGGACATTTCCTCCCCACTGGGCCATACAAAGTGTGGCCCTTTTTTTTAAAAAAAAGGAACAGCCTGTTTTACTTTCAGAAATATGTATAGAAATCGTGTTTCTGTGGAATTTTCCTCCCCAACTGGTACAACATTCTCACAGACTTGTTCCTTCTGTATTATTCACAAAAAACTCTAAATAGTCAAATTTATGAAATAATGCTAGAAAGAAACATGTAGGACGATTTAATCTCGGCCACTTTTATTGGTCTCCCAATGCACATATTTGTCTACCGTTTTGTTTACACCAATGCCAGACCACTAAGGGTGTACACGTAGTATGTTCTTGGAGTGTGCAGCAGATGGGGTGCTTATCAAATATTTTTTACATTTTGATTAAAAACCTTCATTCCATAAAATTAAAAAATAATCAAAATGGGGTTTTCTATGGATTACTATCTAGTTACACACACTTTTCATTCAGATGAAAAAAGAAAACAGTATATGAAAAGGATAAAGGGTAGAAAAAATGATGTATGGGTTAGTATGATGAATGACCCGAGTAATGCGTTTCATGAAAGGGCAAGAGTCGTCCAAGTTTTCATTGGCAAGGCAGATTTTTTCTTTTGTCACTGGTATGCTGAAAGTGAACAAGCCATTATAGATAAGTTGGCTTCATTCGGTGCCGATGATTTTTGTATTATAATGCAACTAAAACCAAAAAACCAGTCGTTGACCAAAAGGAGCTGGAGAAAATGTTACTCAAGCTAGACTAATCTTAGCCAGATTAGAGCTACTTATTTTCTTTTTTTGCCTTTATCTTGACACGCTTAGGCTGCTGCTTTGGCTTTGCTCCAAGCTTCGTTACAAGCAGGATTGTGGCTAATGTTGCTACAAATATTATCATGATTTAGATATAGTGTGGATTGTTACTTTTACAAGTAAGTATTGACCCCTTATTGGCACTTGTTTCATGTTAAAACAACCATAATCTATAAAACTCATTGGTAATGGAAAAGAGTGAGTAGCAGACTGGGGCTTTGGATTACCGTTAGAATTTCATAATTGACTGCAATTAAGGTCTAATAATATTATAACTTAAGTCCTTAAAATATGGGAGATAACTATGTCTGCGCTAATCAATTATACTACTATTGCCTTTACGTCAGAATTTGAAATGAATGAGATGATAAAGCATATCGATGATACTAGTAAAGTATGGGCACCTGAAATGAAAAAACGCGGTCTAAAACGTTTTGTATGTACACGTATTTGGAACAAAGGTGACACATTTAAGTTAGGAATTTTATTCGAATACGATACAAAAGAAGCATTTCAAGCGAACGTTGCTTATTTAGATGAACAATTTAATACACTTCCCAAAACAAAAGAATTGATGACTATGGCAAAAATGGAAGGAAGCCGAGGCATTTCAGTTTTTGAAGCTTAAATCATAACTGTAGCTGTACCATGCCTAAGCAACTCCCCTTAAATGAGTAAGATTTGAATCGCTACGACCACAGATTTGGTTAATCTTTATCTTCGTTAACCCAAGTACGGCATACATTTTGTACATCAGAAGTTAGAAAAACATTCGTGAAACAATAAAATACCTTCTTGTCATATTTGATAATATTTATAAAAGAATTGCCTGATATTTGTTGTTGAAATACTTCCCCTTTAGACAACACAACTTCAATATCGTCTTGTGATATTTCTACATACTTTCCTTCTTTCTCTTTCTTAATTGAATATGTTTTCGCAAAGCTTAGAGATGAGAAGATAAGAGTTAGCATTGATGTTAGTAGCAAAAGCTTCTTCATTATTTATTCTCCTATTTACTGTTCACAGACTTCCCACCATACCTTGTTTCTGTAGAAACTGGTAAACTAACTATCTGTATTATTATCAAATGATGGGAAGAGCTAAAAAGTTTTATAAATCAATGATTGGTTTAGATAAAACATCTCAGAAGCATAAACGAGTGTTAACCACTTTTCTTTTCGTAAGAGAGGTAGGAGCTTATTACTGAACAGGGTTCGTTTATTCCTTCTCAAATACTATATACAAGTTTTGTATCTCTAAGTCACAGAAAGGAATAAAGACCATGGTAAAATATAAGCTAACAACAATGTCCATACTAGCTCTGCTATTTCTATCAGCTTGTAATGATGGGGGAAGCAGTGGGTACTGAGAAAGCTGTTGAGATAATAGATATATACACTCACAAGGTGGAGAAGAGATTAGATATACTAGGAACGTACTTAGTCTTTATAGTCATACCTTTGTTATTAATAATAGCAATGCAGTTAGGTGCTTTGATTATCTACTTATTTAATTCTAGCTAGGGTAGGCATGGGCCATAGGGGGGTATGTAGATAGTTATATATGACCTCGCCAATAGATTAGCATTTTAAAAACGCATTCTTCATATAAATTACCTTTATTAAAGCTATACATGTTTGTGTTAGGTGCCACTGGGGGCCACTTACTCTATAATAAGAACGATAAGGAATGTTTGAGCAACTCGTTAAAGAAGTAATATCTGACATCTCACAAAGAGAGGACCGTCAGCGAAACAGAAGGGATGATGCTCAGCAGCATTTTGAGTATGCAGTAAGATATCTTCTCACTGACCTTTGGAAAGCATCTAAGAGTATTCCTTTTAGGGAAAGCAAGATTAATAGAAATAGGAATTACTACTCATCCCAACCAGAGCGTTATAGAGACTCTAATTTAACCTACAGACAGGTTATAGCGGCTTTTGAGGGCCTATTGAATCTCCGTTTGATTGAGATAACCAGAGAAGGTTACTACGACTCAGAGACTCTTGCAGGAGAGCTTACAAGGTTTGTAGCTACTGATGAATTACTCGAAAAAATGAATGAACTGGCCGGTCATCCGGCTATAACATTGAAGCCAAATTTTTTAGAGGAAGAATTTGTACTTCTTCGCAATACGAGAGATGGACAGAAGCGCTTAATAGACTATGTGGATACACCCAAAACTACTGAATACAGAAATAATTTAATCAAAATAAACAGTGAATACGAACGCCATTGGTTTGATTTAAGAATTAAAGACGTAGAAGTTTCAAAGCTAGCGGCCCGACTTGAGAAAGATGAAACGACGTTACCGATAGATTTATCCAAACGGTTTCTCTACCGAATATTTACGCAAGGTTCCTTTAAAAAGGGTGGGCGTTTTTATCGTGGTTGGTGGCAGAATGTACCAAAGGAATATAGACCTTACATTACAATCGATGAAGGCTTTACGTCGGAATACGACTACTCTCAATTAAATCCACACATGCTCTACTACTCTATGAATAAAAAGATGGGCGAAGAAGATGCTTATAGTCGCGTACTTGATGGAGAGCATAGAGACATCGTAAAACAAGCTTTTAATGCAATGATACAAGCCGATACTCAGTTGCGGGCCTGTCCAGAAAAAATAGATATAGATAAAATAGATATAAGTTGGATAGATTTAAGAGAGAGGATTTTAATAGCACACAAGCCGATAGCCTCTTTATTCTTTCAGGGTACAGGAAACGCTATGCAATTTGAGGACAGTCAAATAATTGAAAATATTTTATTACAGACCACTGATAGTAAAACACCTGCTTTACCAATTCATGATAGTTTTATTACGCGGCAGCAATATGCTTCAGACTTGGAAGAAATGATGCGCAGAGCTTTTCATTCAAGATTTGGTGAAGATATTCCGGTAAGTAGTGAAATTATCATTGAGCCACCACGATTGTTTAAAGATGATGGAACTCCTCGAACGGATGAAATGGCAGTGGAAGATAGAGAACATTCGAAATGGCTTGATAGAAATATTAGCTGGCTTCATTCAAAATAAGGTGTCATCTTTTTTGTCTTAAATTAACTCATTTAAAAAGAAAATGATAATAAAATAGAGTATCATTTGCTAAGAAAAATAAGAAGAGATTTAGGGAGACTATTATGAGTGATGATGAGGTAACGATGTCAATAAGAAAGTTCCTAAAGAAAGTAGGGATTTCTTCACAACAGGAAATAGAAAAAGTTTATAGTGGTAAAGGGAAGGTTAAAGTAAAAATGGTATTATCGTGTGAGGAACTAAATCTAGAGCACGTAATAGAGGGTGAAATAGGAAAAGAATAATTAAGTTAAGCAACTTTGCGGCAATTTGGTAATCAAGGAAATTTACACGTAATTATGGAAAAAAAATATATTTATAAAACAGAGTATCTCCAATGGGATGCAAGTGATGATGTTTTAAATGCACTTGGCCAGGAAGGGTGGGAACTAGTGTCTGTTGTTTCGAAGTCATTGAACTATGTGGAGCAAAGTTCTGGAATACCAAATCCCCTTGATTTTTTGTCTCCGGATAATCAGGCGGTTGAGAAGAAAGACTTGAAAACAATAAAGGCGTTTTTCAAGAAAGAGGTGATACGCTAATAATAAACGTTAATACAATCAGAAACCAAAGGAGCAAAGAGTTCGATTACGTGTCACTATTTTATGTTTGAGTATTTATCTATCCAAAAAAACTATTTTTACTAAAATCTAGTTTAGCCTCTCGAAAAAGCCCATTCGATAGAATCGCTCCTGTTCCATAAGGCTCTTACGTATTCGCTTAACTAAAGTAGTAAGCGCTGTTTATTATCTGTAGTCTCTTTTTCCATCTAATCTAACACGCTGATACAACGTCTCAGGTAGATTGTAGGCTTGGTAGATATTATTAGAGATTGATGTCCTGTTTTGATAAACAGTCTTCACAACCCACCTGGCCCCTTTGAAGCCAAGATATCCCAACATGCCGAGAAACATTAAACTTGTCATTACACACATACCGAACATATAGCATCATTTTGTAATTTTTCAAATGCGACATTTTGAACGATTAAAGTAATTTAAAATAGAAAGTTTCGAAACCTCGTTGTACTTTAGTAAATCTTTATTTAAATGGGAATTTTGAAATGAAAACAAAAATACCGCCACCAATCTTAGCACTTATAATGATAGTTATAATTTATCTCTCTTCGTTAACTGTTGAAACTTTCACATTCAGTTATCAAACAGTATTGAGTGTTTTAGTTGTAGTTATTGGATTAGGATGTGCTGTGCCTTCTTTTCGCTTGTTTGCAAAAAATAAAACAACTATTAGTCCGCTTACCCCCTCGGAAACTACTGCGCTTGTAACATCTGGTATGTATCGTTATTCAAGAAACCCAATGTATCTAGGGCTCGTTTTATTAACTATAGCAGCTACAATTTTCTTCGGAACTTGGCTGGGAATTGTAATAGTTGTAGCCTTTATTTTTCTTCTCAATTTTTTGCAAATCATTCCTGAGGAGGAAGCTCTGCTTGATATTTTTGGTGAGGAATATGTAGAGTATAAGAAAAAGGTAAGAAGGTGGATATGAAAAATGGTATTAGTAATGTTTTAGCAAGTTCGAAACTATACAATGGCTAAGGGTTACTTATTAGGACAAATCACAATAAACGATAAAGACCAGTATAAGAAATATAACTCAAAGATTGGTGGTATTATCGATGAATATGGAGGGAAATATCTAGTGAAAGGCGGGTTTCGAGTCGTTAAAGAAGGTTACCCAAGTTGGCAAAGAGACGTATTAGTTGAATTCAAAGACATCGAAACTGCTAAGCTTTTTTTCTTGTCGAAAAAATTCAAAGACATCAGTAAGTTTCGAGAGGCTGGCTCGAGCGGCTTTTTGATTTTGGTGAACGGGGAAACTTAATTGGTAGATAAGAAATATTGTTTGATTAATCAATGACAGCTATCATCTTTATCTGCTAACAACTTGAAAATAATCTTCCTAGATATCTCCCACGTCCAATGCGTTGAACGATAGACCATAATAGAGCGGTTATATCTAGGCAACTTGGTATTTATTACTTTTCATAGTGAAAAAAGCAATAAATAATCGACGGTATGGTTTTACAACAAAGAGGAGATAAAAATGAGTGTAGCAAGAATAAATATGGTTGATTGGCGTTCAGAGAA
This sequence comes from uncultured Alphaproteobacteria bacterium, assembly GCA_902524845.1. GTDB lineage: Bacteria > Pseudomonadota > Alphaproteobacteria > Rhodobacterales > Rhodobacteraceae > CACIJG01. The sequence continues at coordinate 1,796 of CABZEW010000026.1, read as the reverse complement.
AGTATTTGTTGAAAAGACCAAAAATACTGCTTCTACAATGCGTCAATCGTTTCCAAATGCTGAAATAATGCTGCGCATTAAAACTACTCCCACATCGGTGGTCGCCATATCTGTATATCCTACTCAAGAGAAAGCCGATGAGGCAAGAGTGGAATTGGACAAAAGAATGTCAGACTATGGAGACGGCGTCAAAGACCATTGGTTTTTGGAAGGGGAGGTTATATCGGCGCACATAAATGAGGAGTGGGTACAAAAAAGCATAAAGAAATAATTGGTGGTTCTTAGGTATAATTAAAAAAACCACCCTCGTATAATACCCCATCTGCTGCAAACTCCAATAACATACCAGATGTACGCACACTCTCTCCCATGCATGGGAAAGAAAGACCAAACGGTGATAAAATTAGTTCAATTTTTATACTAATTGTATTAGAGTTTTATATGTTGCAAAAAGAGGGGAGCATTATGACTGAGGAAATATTGAGAACTGGAGGATGTCTTTGCGGGAAAAGTCGATACCAAACAAGAGGAGACTCCCCGAGAGCTATCATGTGTCATTGTAGATATTGTCAAACATACACAGGAAGCGCTTTCGGAACACAAGTTTGGTTCCCAGAAGATAAAGTCACCTTAACATCTGGAGAGCTGTCTAAATATGATAATAATACTGAAACAGGTAATGTGGTTACGTTAAATTTTTGCAAAAATTGTGGCTCGACCATCTTTTTAAGACTAAATGTTTTCCAGGGAATGGTCGCCATACCTGGAGGAAGCTTTGACCCACCAACATTTTGGTTTGTGCCACAGGTTGAAAATTTTTGTCGGACCAAAGCGCCATTTATTGAAACGTCGACTTCAGAAAAGCATGATACGCATCCAATGTATAATCCAAAAAAGCCAGACAACCACCCAGTTAAATAGATAAGAAAATATTTCTACTCTAAATGAGATTTTTCTTAATTCTTCTCAGAGAAGGAAGTCCCCATGTTATTTGGGGGACCTCCTTGTAAAAATTTCTTAAGCAGGAATAGACATCCAAGCTCGATGAAGCTCTCCAAGGGCAGCGCCCTTTCTTACCATGGCTTGATATTCTTCCGACATACCCATTTCATCAATCGCCTTTCCAGCATGGTTCATGGTCTCAGCTCCATACCCTATTACCATTGAGCTCATTGGTTCACCAGTTACAGGAGCTAGCAGCACCGGCTTTATATCGACCTTATTACACATTTCCTCTAATGCAGGGAAGAGTTCCATTGCTTCTGGCATCTTATCTCTTTTAATTAAATACCATCTCCACATATAAAATCTATGTGAGGCATGCAAACCTCCTGCAATGGTTCTTACGAGATTCAGAGGTCCTACAATATCGCTGGTTGGATTGTCGTCCAGCCTCATTTGTACTTTAGCCCACCAGTCGCTCGAAAAAACTTTTTCAAGGTTATCCATTGAGTTGGTAAAGTTTTCATGAAATGAAGAAAAGGTCAGGCATCCTGCATCTGGTCCAAGCATATCTCGCGATATTCTTGCAGTCATACCCATCTTATCAAACTCCGATGCGACATCTTTCATATTCTGTAACACTAAATTAGCTTTTCCAGCGTGTGGTTTAAACTTTGAAATAGCAATAACAGTCATTATATATCTCCTTTTGGTTCATTATATGAACTATTTAATAATAAATATTTTGTCATGTAAAAGAAAATTCAAATCTTTTCATAAGAGTATTGTAAATATCCTATTGATGATTGGGTAGACCGAATGGTAGACCAAAATGGTTAATTAAATTGATAATT
>CABZEW010000025.1 GCA_902524845.1 uncultured Alphaproteobacteria bacterium | reverse complement strand
CTTCAATTAATGCCTTTTGCACTTGGGGTTCAGTTGTTGTTATTACCTCTTTCATGACAAATTACGGTGTCCAAACACTTGCTGGGTATGGTATTGGAGCGCGTTTAGAATTTCTTATTATCCCAGTTGTTTTTGGCTTTGGTGCGGCGTCAACTGCATTAATTGGCGTAAATATTGGTGCTAATAAACTCAAAAGAGCTTTAAACATTGGATGGGTAGCTACTCTTTATAGCGCTTTGGCAGCCGGCTTAATTGGATTTGCAGCTTATTTCTACCCTAGTTTTTGGTCCAACGCGTTTACAGCGGATCAAAGTGCTCAGATAGCATGTAAGGCATATTTAGAAATTGTTGGCCCCTTTTATATTTTCTTTGCCATTGGGTTATGTTTATATTTTGCATCTCAGGGTGCAGGAAAAGTTCTCTGGCCAGCTATTGCAGCAATAATTCGTTTTTTAATAATTTTAATAGGCAGTATTTCTATTTCAAGACACTCTACAACTACTATTGATGATTACTTTTCTCTTATATCTATGGCATTGCTTGTTCAAGCGTTGATAACATCTAGCGCAATATATTTTGGTGCTTGGAATAGGAGAAAAATAATTCCAAAGAGCAAATAAAATGACTCATTGCCACTCGTTCAATAAAAAAATGGGTAGTTTTTGCAAATGAACGAAATTATTTGTATAAGTGGTTGTACAGCGTCCGGTAAGTCAGCGGTCGCGCTAGAGCTTTCTACACATTTCGAAAACCCAGTAATAATAAATACTGACGCTTTGCAAGTGTACGATTGTTGGAAAATACTTACTGATCGACCATTAGTAAATAAACCTCAACATAAATTATATGGCCATATTTCATGCAGTACCAACTATAGTGTTGGAGATTGGGTAAAAGAAGTCGACAAAATTTTTAAATTAAACTCTAAGAAGCCTCGAACATTTATTTTTGTTGGTGGCACAGGATTATACTTTAATGCTCTATTAAATGGACTTTCACAAATCCCTCAAATTCCCAAAAAGGTTAGAGACTTTGCAAACTCTTGTGATTTAACATTTTTTTTAGAATATTTAAAAAAAAACGACCCTGATATTTTAGAAAAAATTGATATTAAAAATAAGCGAAGAGTTCAAAGAGCTTGGGAAGTACTAAAAGCCACAGATAAAAGTATTTTATATTGGCAAAGCGATAATACCTCTTCACTGGTTTCCTCTTCAGATACTTCATTATTATTAGTTGAAATTGAAAGAGAGAGGCTAGCAAGAAGGATCAGCGCTCGTGTTGATTATATGATAGAGAGGGGTGTGATCAAAGAAGTAGAGAAAGTCTATAAAACATGTTGGGATACAACTTTACCTTTTTCAAAGGCAATTGGCGCCCAAGACATCATTAATCATTTAAATGGCGACATGTCGATAAAAAATTTAGCTCAAAACATAGAGATTAAAACACGACAGTTTGCCAAAAGACAGAGGACTTGGCATAGAAACTATATGAAACACTGGACCTCTATTGATCCTAGTAGAATGGGTGAATTGGATATTGAAAAAATAATTAAAAAAGTAAAAGCAAGCAATTAATTCGTTGCACTCTTTATTAATTACTAATAACTATAAATTTTAAGCGTTCTTAAATATTATGAGATGATAAATCGTTATTCTAGGCCAGAAATGACAAAAGTATGGTCACAGAAAGAAAAATACAGAATTTGGTTCGAAATCGAAGCTTACGCTTGCGAAGCAATGGAAGAAATTGGCCTTGTTCCTAAGGGCACTACAAATAACGTACTGAAGGCTAGTGGCGTCGATTACGATGTTGCGGAAATCGATGATATTGAGAAGGTAACAAAGCATGATGTAATTGCTTTTCTTACATATCTATCAAAATTTATTGGAGAAAGCTCTCGGTTTGTACATCAGGGCCTAACGTCTTCTGATGTACTTGATACCTGCTTTAACGTGCAACTTTTGAACGCGTCCAATCTGCTTGAAAAAGGGTTAGATGACCTTCTTTTTGCGTTAAAAGAAAGGGCGTTTGAACATAAAGACACCGTGTGTATAGGCCGTAGCCATGGGATATTCGCAGAACCCACAACTTTTGGTTTAAAACTGGCTCAAGCTTATGCCGAAATGGAAAGAAATCTTCAAAGATTACAGCGTGCTAAGGCTGAGATTTCGACTGGAGCACTATCGGGGGCTGTAGGAACTTTTGCAAACATCGATCCAAAAGTAGAGTCGATCGTGTGCAAAAAGCTGAATTTAAACCCTGAAACAATTTCTACTCAAATCATTCCAAGAGACAGACACGCAATGTTTTTCTCTGTTTTAGCGATTATTGCTTCATCTATTGAAAGAATTGCAACAGAAATTAGACATTTGAGTAGGTCGGAAGTACTAGAGGCTGAAGAAAGCTTTTCAGAAGGTCAAAAAGGATCAAGCGCTATGCCTCATAAGAGGAATCCAGTCTTAACAGAAAACCTCACCGGTTTAGCTAGATTGGTTAGAATGGCCGTTATACCTGCTCTTGAGAACATATCACTTTGGCACGAAAGAGATATTTCTCATAGTTCAGTAGAAAGGAATATTGGACCTGATACCACGATTACTCTGGATTTTGCGATTACTCGTCTTACAAAAGTTATAAAAGAATTACGCGTTTATCCAGAAAATATGAAAAGAAATATGATTCAATCAAAAGGACTTTATAATTCGCAACAACTACTGTTATTGTTAACCCAAAAGGGCGTGAGTCGCGAGAACGCCTACTCCGCGGTACAAAAAATAGCAATGCAAGTATGGGAATCAAAAGATTTAGATTTTATAAAAGAAGTCCAGGAAGATGACTTTATCAAGTCATACATTGATGAGAATGAACTATTAGAAATATCTAAATTAGAATATCACACTAAGTTCGTTGATGCACTATTTAATAGAGTTTTCGGGCAGAAATAATGGGTTTAAAAAAGAAGAAAAAACTTTATGAAGGTAAAGCTAAAATTTTGTACTCTACAGACAACTCCTACACTGTGATCCAACATTTCAAGGATGAAGCAACCGCGTTTAATGCAAAAAAAAAGGAAACTATAGAAGGCAAAGGAGTTTTAAACAATTTTTTGTCAGAGTTTTTTATGCTAAGACTCAATTCAATTAATATTCCAACCCACTTCATTAAAAGGTTGAATATGCGCGAGCAGCTAGTTGAGAAGTGTGAAATTATACCTTTAGAAGTCGTTGTACGTAATATTGCGTCAGGGTCACTTTCAAAAAGATTAGGTATTGAAGAAGGAACCCGTCTTCCGAGGCCGTTAGTTGAGTTTTATTACAAAGATGACAGTCTAAATGACCCACTGGTAACAGAAAGTCAAATAAGTACCTTTGAGTGGGCTTCAGAGAGTGAGTTAGGGGAGATCTTTGAGATTGCTCTCCGAACAAATGACTTTCTATGCGGTCTTCTTCTTGCAGTTGAACTAACACTTGTGGATTTTAAAATCGAAATTGGAAGAAGTCACAGATCTGAAGGTGAAAAGCTTGTTATCGCTGATGAGATCAGTCCCGATACTTGTCGTCTATGGGACTCAAATACAAAAAGACGACTTGATAAAGATGTTTTTAGATTGAATAAAGGAAGTATTGCAGTTGCATATACAGAAGTAGCAAATAGATTTGATTTATTACCCAAAAATGTAAAGCGAGTAATAGAATGACGCTAGACAAAAGAGTTTTCAAATTCAAGGTTGAAGTTGTTCTCAAAAATGGTGTCCTTGACCCTCAGGGTGAAGCTATCAAGCAGTCAATAAATTTTAATAATTTGGGAAATGTTTTAGAGGTAAAACAAGGCAAGCTTTTTGAGTTAACAGTATCATCAAAAGATATAAAGCATGCTTTTCAAGAAGTTAACGAAATTTGTTCAGACTTACTTGCAAACTCAGTGATTGAAGATTTTAAATATTATGAGGTTTCAGAATAATTAAGTGCGGAATAATAGTTTTTCCTGGGTCTAATTGCGACAAAGACTGTCAGACCGCTTTTAATTTTTTTGATGAATTCAATGTCTCTATGATTTGGCATAAAGAGACTTCAATCCCAAAAATTGATTTGCTAGTCCTCCCAGGTGGCTTCTCTTATGGTGACTATTTGAGGTGTGGAGCAATTGCAGCTAAATCCCCTATTATGAAAGCAGTAAAAACCTTTTATAGCAATGGCGGTTTTATTATAGGAATTTGTAACGGTTTCCAAATCCTAACAGAATCTGAGATATTGCCTGGAGCATTAATTCCAAATAGCACTCAAAAGTTTATTTGTAAGGACCAAGATTTAATTGTGACAAACAATAAAACTCTTTTCACATCAGGCTTTAAAAACAAGGCAACTATTTCAATTCCTATCGCGCATCATGACGGAAATTATTTCTTGACCGATACAGAGCTTCAAGAATTAGAACAGAGTGAAAGAATAATATTCAAATATGAGAATAATCCCAATGGTTCAATTGGGGATATCGCAGGAGTGTGCTCAGAAAACAAAAGAGTAATCGGTATGATGCCACATCCAGAAAGAGCTATTGATAAAGATTTAGGTAGCGTATCTGGATTGACTATTTTTAAGTCAATAATTGCGGGCTTTTAACTTTAAGAATTAAGATAGATTTTTATAAGTAGTTTTAGGCTTTAAGTTGATTATGCTTTCTTTTCATCAAATCTTTCGCCATTTCAACTGCAACCGCTGCATCTCTGCAATACGCGTCAGCGCCAATCGATTTACTAAATTCTTCATTCAATGGTGCACCACCAACCAAAACCAGGTACTTATCTCTCAATCCCTTTTCAATGAGTGTATCAATTACGACTTTCATATAAGGCATAGTAGTTGTTAATAATGCCGACATACCCAAAAAGTCCGCGTCTTCTTCCTCAAGTGCTGTTAAATAATTTTCAACTGGGTTATTTATTCCTAAGTCTCTGACCTCAAACCCTGCACCCTCCATCATCATGATTACTAGATTTTTGCCGATATCATGTATATCGCCTTTTACTGTTCCAATAACAAGTTTGCCTAAACGTGGAGCTCCCGTCTCGGCTAATAATGGCTTCAGAATCGCCATACCTGATTTCATTGCGTTAGCTGCTAGCAAAACCTCTGGAACAAACAATATTCCATCACGAAAGTCTTCTCCAACTATGCGCATTCCTTCCACCAATGCTTTTGTTAAGACGTCATAAGGAAGCCATTTCCTTTCCAAAAGAATATTAACGCCCTCCACTATCTCGTCGTTAAGACCGTCATATAAATCATCGTGCATTTGGAGAACAAGTTCTTCACTACTGAGCTCGCTCAGAATAATTTCTTCCTCTTCAGACATACCAAACCTCCACTAAGAGACTCAATTTTTTTAAGTGTTAACGAAAAATTTAATTTGGTCAATCATAGATTTTAAGCCGTTTGATCTCTGTGATGACAGATGCGAATTTAGGCCTAATTTTTCAAACTCAAGCTTGGGGTCAACAGCTTTTGCCTCAACGAGTGTCTTACCCCGATATAAGCTTAATAGAATTGCTATTAAACCCTTGACTATAAGAGCGTCGGAGTCGCCTTCTATATTAAATACCTTAAATTTATTGGACTCCTTCCACCCCATATCGAGCCAAACCTGGCTTGCGCAACCATCAACTTTATTTTTATCGATTTTCATTTCGTCTGGAAGAGAAATCTGTTTTCCAAGATCTATTATATATCCGTATCTATCTTCCCACTCACTAAACAGATCAAGATCTTCTTTAATTTGATCAAAAGTCATACTGCTAATACTCCAATTAAAACTATACCGTCACAAGATGAAGGCCAGCGTCGTTGAAGGTAAGAGATATTTCACCATTTTTTAATTTCAATGCATCTTCACCAAAAATTTTAAACCTCCAGCCTTCCAGAGCTCTAATATTAGGTTTTTCGTGTCGTGCAATCATTTCAATATCCTTTGAGCTGGCAATCAATTTTGTAGCTACATTATGACAGGAAGCGTTAAACTTAAGGAGAACCTTCAAAAGCTCTACTAAGGCTAGTTGACTTGCGGATAGCGGAATATATTGATACTCCTCTAGTGGTTCATCGGGTAACATTTTTGAATTCTTTACACACTCTATGATCCCCTCGGCAATCCATCCCGTCTTCAATGCCTTAGACGGTAGTCTAGAATTGTAAAGATCTTGTAATTTTTTTGGTTTTTGCGATGCAATTTGAATTAATTCTTCGTCTCTTAAAATATGTCCCCTTGGCAAATCCCTTTTCTGTGCTTCATTTTCTCTAAATGAGGAGATGCTTTTAATGATTTTAACAAAATCATTATCCTTTCTTCTAAGTTTAATTTTCCTCCAGGATTGCTCTGGATCAGTAGAATACGTATTAGGATTTTTTAGAATATCAAATTCTTCCTTTACCCAAGAAAGTCTTTTAGAGCTACTCAGCTCTTCATTGAGCTTTTCATAAATTGTTCTTAAAAAAGTCACATCAGATAACGCGTAATCAATTTGCTTATGTGTAAGTGGTCTCTTTGACCAGTCTGTAAATCTGCTAGATTTATCTATCCTCTTTTCTACAATATGATTTACTAGGGTCTCATAGGCGACTTGATCACCAAAACCACAGACCATTGCTGCAATTTGAGTGTCGAATATGGGTTTTGGAAGCGCTCCAGTCTTATTAAAAAAAATTTCTAGGTCTTGTCTCCCTGAATGGAATACCTTTATAACGCTCTCATTTGCTAATAAGTCAAAAAAAGATTGTAACGATATTTTTTCTGCAAGCGGGTCTATGAGAGCGAAACTATCTTTGCCTTTCTCAGGGTAAGCAAGTTGTATTAAGCAAAGTTTTGCATAATACGTTTTGTCGCGCATAAACTCAGTATCAATTGTAACATAAGGATATTTTGATGCCTTTAAACAAAAAACCTCAAGATCCTGAGTAGTATCAATTATTGACAAGAAATTCCCTTTATAATTTTAATTGCGCACTGTCCCTTTTTGAAACATTTTCATACCAATCCTTTAACCCGTTCATAAAATCAGGTATCGGCTCTTTTATTGCTCTAGTGAAATCAACAGCAACAAATGCCCAAATATCAGCAGCTGAAAATCTATCCGAGCATAAAAAGGATTTACCATTTAATTGTTGATTTAATATATCAAAATAAGATTTTACTCTTTCTCTTCCCCTTATAGCCAACTCGGGAATCTGCTCAAAATTTTGAGGTCCAGTAATTGCTCTACTTTTCATAGCTTTAGAAGTATTTCTTAAACAGTCTGCTATCGCCGTAAATAGGTTACTTTCTATGTCATTTATTGAATTAAGAATTTGTCCCTTCTCTTCACTGGTGGTTCCAAGTAAATTTATTTCAGGAAACTCCTGCTCTAAATAAAGGCATATTGAAAGACTATGAAAAAAGATATTATTTTCCCTAGAAACCAACACAGGTACTGTATTACGGGGGTTTATTTTGGAAAACCAGTCTTCTAATTGCTCTGAATTTCTAAGATCAACATTTTTTGTTTCAATATTAATTTTTTTCTCTTGAATAAACATTCTTACCCTACGAGGGCTTGGCGCGGTATTGCAATCATAAAATATCATTATCTTCCTACGTTATTGACAATTGGAAATGTAGAACTCTAGTATATAATTAAAATTTAAATTTGTCTTAAATAGTTAATAAGAGGACGTGTAATGAAGGATTACTGGCAAAATTATATTAATGGGAAATTTGTTGATGGAGGTGCGGGCGTAATGCAAGTGGATAATCCAGGAACAGGAGAAAAGTTTGCTGATCAAGCCCTTGCGGATAACAATGATGTCGATGAGGCCGTCTCTGCCGCCAAAAAGGTTCATGAGAGTGGTTTTTTGACGAAAATGCGTCCGGTTGAAAGAGGCAGAATGGTAAAAAAGATTGGTGCGTATTTATTAGAAAACTTAGAAGAAATTGCTCCTCTGTTGTCTATGGAGGCCGGCAAGACACTTTTTGAAGCTAAATTTGAAGTAACAAATGCTGCCAGATACTTTGAGTATTATGGCAATCAGGCCGAAACACTTGAAGGTCGTTCTATACCTCTTGGGTCTGCATACTATGATTTTACCTCGTATGAACCTTACGGAGTATCTGCTCAAGTAATTCCTTGGAATTTCCCCTTGGAGATGACAGCAAGATCGCTATCCACTGGTTTAACAGCAGGGAATGCCTGCGTAATTAAGTCTCCAGAACTTACACCGATAACCCAATATTTCTTTGCCAAAGCTGCAGAAGCTGCAGAATTTCCAGACGGAACTGTAAATGTTATTTGCGGAGTAGGTGGAACAGCGGGTGAATATTTATGCTCTCATAAAGATATTAACCAAATAGCGTTCACTGGTTCCGTTAAAACTGGTTCTGCTATTGCTACCGCTGCCGCAAAAAATATAGTGCCCTCCGTGTTGGAACTTGGTGGAAAATCAGCAGGAATTGTTTACCAGGATGCTTCAATGTCTAACTTGAGAGAAAACATTAGAAAAGGTATTTTTTTCAATGCAGGACAAGTTTGCTCAGCAATGTCACGATTAGTCGTTCATGAAAAAATTTATGAAGAGGTTGTTGGTTTAGCAGAAGACGTCGCAAAGAATATGTCTGTAGGAATTGGTATAGAAAGAGACGAGTTTGCAAATAATATGGGAGCCATGATCTCACTAAAACAAAGAGATAGGGCTGTTTCAATCTGTGACGAAGCCCAAAAGCAAGGCGCTAGGGCTGTAACCGGGGCAAGAAAGCTTAACAATAAAGGATTTTTCTTAGAACCCACAGTGTTTGCAAATGTTGATCAGAATATGGAAATTGCTCAAACCGAAATATTTGGACCTGTACTGTCAATCCTTAAATTCAAGGATGATGACGAAGCCATAAGCATCTCGAATGGAACTGACTACGGTCTCGTGGGTGGCGTATTTACTAAAGATCTTGACAGGGCTATGCATTGTGCACAAAAAGTAAGAGCAGGCCAATTTTTTGTAAATGAGTGGTTTGCTGGTGGTGTTGAAACACCTTTTGGAGGATATGGAAAGTCTGGATACGGCAGAGAAAAAGGGCGCGAGGCACTGCTTAATTACGTTCAGACAAAAAATATTGCTATAAAATTAGGGTCTGGTTAATTACTTCTTTATAAAATAACGTGATTTCCTTAGACAATATTCCTTTAAGCCCTCTCACAAAAGGTCAATTATGGATATCTCATTATCCCGGTAAGAGAGGCATAAAGAATAAAACCTTTCAAGCGGAGAAGGATTTATTAGAACTTAAAAAAAGAAAAATAGATGTAGTAGCCTCACTTTTAGAGAGAAAGGAGTTAGCGGCATTGCAAGTCGAAAACCTTTTTGGGCTTATGAAAAAACATAAGTTTATCCACTACTATTTTCCAATCAAAGATAAGTCTGTGCCCAAAAATAAAGTCCAACTAGCTAATCTACTCAAAAACTTGTGTAGTGAAATTCATAAAAACAAAAATATTCTTATTCATTGTAACGCTGGGCTAGGAAGATCTGGCTTTATTGCGGCTTTATTATGCAAAAAGCTAGGCATATCTGCAGAGCCAATTTCTTTTATTCGGAAATATCGTCCGGGCTCCATAGAGACAAAAGAACAAGAAAAACTGATATCATTACTTGATCTAGAATGAAATTTGTTGTTTTTGTTAAAATCATAAAGAAAAATTTATAGGAAAAAAATATGGGTGATTTTAGTCTTATTTTTGGTGGGTTAGTAAACGGTCTTCCCTTTCTTATAAGTCATTTTATAACTTCAGTTATAGTGCTTTTAATCGGTGTAGTAATCTATCTATTCATTACGCCGATGAAAGAAATAGCTTTAATAAGGCAAAAAAACACGGCCGCCGCTATTAGTTTCTCCGGGGCGTTACTTGGTTTAGCTCTGCCACTTGCTAGCTCCCTAACCGCTAGCGGATCTGTTTATGAGATTATAGTTTGGGGGTTTGTAGCCATAATTATACAGCTTTTTTGCTTCAAAGCCGTTGACATATTAATAAATGATCTTCCCAAAAGAATTGAAAGTGGTGAGATTTCTTCCTCTATTCTTTTATTTTCTATAAAAATTTCTGTCGCGCTGTTAAATAGTGCAGCAATCTCTGGATAAATATGAGATTCATTAGTAATGGGCTTTATTTTTTAATCGCAATTGTAGCGATACTATGGTCGTTCACCTCGTCGTTCGAGAAAGATGGTTCATCAAGGCCTAAATCCAATAGCTTTTCAAACAAAAATAGCACATCAATTAAGATAGTTGAATTTTCTAAAGGTATGAGTACACCGAAAAGTAATAAAAAAAATCTACGATCTCTTCCAAAATTTACTATCCAATCAGAAAGTAAAATTCGGCGTCAAGGTGGGTCTGGAACAGCCTTTTATGTTGGTCAAGATACATGGGTTACCGCAAGGCATGTTATCAATCAATGCCCAAAAGTTATGATGTCTTTTGGGGAAAAACAGAAACTTATAAAAGATATATTTATTCATCCCAATTCAGACCTTGCGATTTTCAAGAATAAAGAAGGTATTGACCTCCCCTATTTTGAAATCAAGAAATATAAAGAAGAAGCTTTTTCTTCAGGATATCCAGCTGGAAACCCTGGTGATTTAGCATTAAATTATCTTGGACACGTGGGATTAATAAACAAGTCATATGGAGTTTTTGAAAGAGGCCTCGTTTATAGCATCGCGAAAAGATCTCCATTCAATCTTAACTCAATTGGCGGCCTGAGTGGAGGACCTGCTTTTTCTAAAGACAATAGATTAAGCGGAATACTAGTTGCTGAAAATGCTAGAAGAGCACTCGCTATTTTAGTGGAAAATAAGTCATTATTGGAGCTATTAGAGGGAACAAACATGCTTAAAACCCCAATTGAAAGTACTAAGAGAGTTAGTTTGGTAACTACAAGTGAAAATTTTTCTTCAAACGGAAAAAGTTTAAGAAAAAGTGGGGTTATACGCAAAATTTATTGTATATTTTAAATCAATTATGGAGATAACTTAATGATAGAAAAAATAGTAGACATAGATATTTCTGAAAAAGAAACCATGCCTACATTTGTCGTGTATCCAAGCGACGATAACGTTTATCCTGTTGTATTTCTGTTGATGGACGCCCCAGGTATAAGGCAGGAACTTCATGATATGGCATCCAGAATAGCTGCCTGCGGTTACTACGTACTTTGTCCTAACCTTTATTATAGATTGTCTAAGCCGTTTGAATGGAATAAACCAAACCTTAATTTTATTGAAGGTTACTCTCCCGAAGCATCACGAGAGTTGATGTTTGAAAATATGGGCAAACTATCTAACGCCCTGGTTTTAAAAGACATAAATCATATGATCGAATTTTGTGAGCATCAAAATTGCGCCAAAAGTAGTTCTGTTGGCTTGGTTGGATATTGCATGAGTGGGCCCTTTGCTTTTTATGCAGCTGGAAAATTACCAAAAAAGGTTGCAGCAGCGGCTTCTATTCATGGTGTAAAGTTGCTAACTGACAAAGAAGACTCTCCCCACCTTTTTACCAATAGTATAAAAGGAGAGCTTTATTTTGGTTGTGCAGAGACAGATAGCTATGCACCCTTGGAAATGATAGATGCACTAGAGAAGCACCTGTCTGAAACTTCAGTTGATTATAAAATCGAGGTTTTTCCCGAAACTCACCATGGGTTTGCGTTTCCAAATAGAGGTCAGCTCTATAATAGGATCCATGCCGAAACACACTGGTTTAGAATACTTGATCTATTTTCTAGAAAATTAAAATAGGTTCTCCGTATGAACCTTGAACAGCTCTTATTGGTTGCAGTCTTTGTTTTACTTTTCTCTTTATTGCTATGGGGGAAATTTCGGTACGATTTAGTTTCTTTTTCTATTCTTATAATCTCGGTAGCTATTGGGGTAGTTCCGTATAAGGATGCGTTTGATGGTTTTGCTCACCCAGCGACCGTTATAGTTGCACTAGTTTTAATTATATCCAAAGGGCTAATTAACTCCGGAGCTATTTTTTTTATTGGTCAAAAAATTTGTGCATTTGGAAAAAGTCTTTGGGGGCATATATCAATTATAGGTTTCCTTGGCGCTATTTTGTCAGCCTTTATGAATAATGTCGCTGCTCTTGCTCTCTTAATGCCAATAGACATAAATAAAGCTAGGGTATCTAATTGGACGCCACGGAAGACCCTTATGCCATTATCCTTTGCAACAATTCTTGGCGGAATGGCCACGCTAATTGGAACACCTCCAAACATTATTATTTCCAGTATTCGTTATGAGCATACTGGCGAACCATTTAAAATGTTTGACTTTTTTCCAGTAGGAGGAATAACAGCAATTATTGGGCTTGCATTCGTTGCATTAATTGGTTGGCGCTTAATCCCAAGATCTCCAGAAAATGATGACGCAGGCAAAGAATTAATAGAGGTAGCGTCATATGTTTCAAATTTGGTAGTATCGAAAGACTCTCTTGTAATAGAAAAAGATCTTTATGAAATCTATGAAGCAGCTGAAAAATGTGATGCTGCAGTTCTGGGCGTAATAAGAGACGGGTCTCGTATAGATAAAGGCAGCCGAAATTTAAAAATAAAGGAAAATGATCAGCTTATTATAGATGCTACTCCAGAGTCGTTAGATGAGCTTCGCTCAATTCAAAAGCTTGAGTTCCCCTTTAAAAAAGATCGGATTTTAGCGGAATCAGATAATTATATTCCAATAGAAGTTGTAGTAACTGACACCTCTCGTTTATTAAACACGTCTGCCATAAAAGTTGGTTTGGCTTGGCGAAAAGCTACTGTATTACTTGGAATATCTAGAAAGGGGCGCCCCACTAGAAAGCAAATTCGTAGGACAATAATTAGAGAAGGAGATATGCTTTTAATTCTTGTACCGAAAGAAAATTATAATGAGGTTATCAACTGGATAGGTTGCCTTCCCCTAGCGGAAAGAGGTTTAAATATAACCGATACAAGCAAAATGACGATAGCGCTTAGTATATTCTTTGTCGGACTTGCAGTTGCAAGCTTCGGCCTTCTTAAATTGCCAATTGTTTTAGGCTTGGTAATAATACTGTATAGCCTTACAAAAATTGTACCTGCAAGAGACGTTTACTCTAGCGTGGAATGGCCTGTAATTATTCTTTTAGCTTCTGTCATCCCTTTAGGAGCAGCTCTTGAAAGTAATGGTACTACAGAACTTATAGTGCAGGTTTTGACTAAGTATGCGTTGAGGATGGAACCTTGGTTGATAATCGCAATACTTATGGTTATTACTATGACTTTATCAGATATCTTAAACAATACAGCTACGACTTTAGTAATTGCTCCTATAAGCATCCAGCTAGCGCAAACATTAAACTTAAATACAGATACTTTTCTTATGGCAGTAGCAATATCAGCATCCTGTGCTTTTTTAACCCCTATTGGCCATAAGAATAATACTATTATCTTAGGCCCCGGAGGCTATAGATTTGGAGACTACTGGCGAATGGGCATAGTTCTTGAGATCCTTATTATTTCATCAAGCATTCCGCTTCTATTATTCTTTTGGCCTATTAATTAAAATAGTAGTCAACCGTAAGTTCTATTGAATCTTGATGCCTATAAGGATACAACTGCTGGGTATTGCTATTGCTATCAAAAGAGATAAATTTGCTTCCAAAATTTACTCTATCACTCAATTCATATAATGCAGAAACTGATGAGAAGCTTCCATTATCACCCAAAATATTAGCATGCTGTAAGGAAAGGTCTAAAGAGTCGTTATACAGTCGCCAATCAAACCTTAAACTATATCCATATTCATTCCGCTTATTTGCTAATTGCGCACTATAATTATGAATATACGTGCTTGCTAGTTCAACATTTATGCTCAAATCACCAAACCCCGAATAATCTGCGCCCATGGAAAATTCAGATACTTCATTTTCAGACCAAGGACCTATTAAAGGATTAGATAAAGGAAATCTTTTCCCGCTCTTATGCGATGTATCAAATTTCAGAACAACATCTGAAAACGCAACAGTACCACTTAAACCCAAATAAAATATTCTATCCTGTTGTGTATTTAGAGTAGTTGTGGTTCCAAATGTTGAAGAACTTAGAGTTGATAGCTGCTTATTATTATATTCTCCCGTGGATAGATCTAATTCAAAGCCTAACAAGCGAATTTTATTCCTTACAGCATAACTTATGTCATATCTCGGGCGAGAAACATTAGTTATTATGGAAGCGCCTAAAAAAGCAGCTGCAGGATCAAAAGCTGTACCGGATCTAGCGACTTTATTTGTTTTATCATCAAAGGAGACAATTACTTCTTGTTTAATGAAACCAACATTGTAACTGGCTAATATAGAAGGAATATTAACTCTAATATCATCTAGGTCTTGCAATCCAATAGTAGATAAATCTCTTGGATTATTAACATCGCTCGAAATCAATAAATTTGATTCTCCTCGCGCTATTATTTGATTTCCTATTTTTAACCAAAGATTATCTACTGGGTAGAAGTCGATGTATAGATCTTTCAATGTAAAGTCTACAGAAGTAGGGCCATAAGAATATTTATAGCTTTCAAAATCTCCCCAATTCCAATAGACGTCGCCAGAAATCTTAAAATTAGTCTTCTCAGCAATTTTAGAGTTAAAGCGCAAATTGATATTGCTTGACACCAATTCAAATCCGGGAGTTCTTCTTAAAAACGGAGAAGATGGGGATTGGAGACCATAAAGTACCTTTTGAGACAAAAGACCATCCCAATTTAAGTTTTCATTGCTTGGATTTTTTTCGAGTGATGTGTCAGTCGTTACGCTTTTAATAACGTTAGTCGTAACTAATTCGAGCTCACTCTCTATTACCTCGAAATCATCTCCACCAAAATCAGATAAGAAATCATCATCTGATTGAGCAAACACCGAAAAATGAAGGAATAAAAACGAAATAAATAAATAGCGTACCTTTAACACGTTGCCTAGTAGCCTCGCTGCATAGCCTCAGCTTCGAACAAACTCTTATCTACCTCTTTGTTAAACGCAATAGAGTCAATAATAAAAATACTTGAGTGCTCACGTTTTTTCTTTTTTGTAGTAGTCATCTGTTGCGTCTTCGCCACCCATACTCCATCAATTTTTTTTATGTCTTTTGCGGACCATAGCTTAACTTTTTTCCCTTTCTTTACGAGAATTCTGCCTTTGACACCAAAAAATATATCCTTTCTGATCCAAGTAAGTGTCTTCAAATACCCCGTCTCCTTTATCACATCGTTTGATTTTGGTGTAGCTTCGATTATCCAACAATCTGTTCCATCAACCATGTCGCTTTCTTTAACGATTTTGAAAGTGTAGTCTTCAATTTCCACTCCGTCTAAATCAGAAAAAGTAAAATCGCTGCCCATAAACGAATTAGAGCGATCTCCACCAGAAATCCTATTAGTTTTTTGAAGACTCGGAAGATACAGCCAGGAATCATTATCTTTTAAGGGATCATCCCAATTATAAGACAGGTAAGAAGTATTCTTTACGTCCGACGGACTTAGGAAAAAAGATATGCTCTTCGTCCCATCCGACACTTCTGCTGTAAAGCCCTTTAGTTTCCTTTCTCTTTTTCTATTTTTCTTATCTATCAAAATAAGGGTGGATGTTTGTTCTATAGTTTCACCAGTATATCTTTGATCTACCTTCTTCATGATCTCATAAGCACTCATTGCCATTGAAACATTCGGTAACAATAAAATAAAAGATAGTAAGAAAAATTGACGCAATATCTTATGGTAGTTCATTTAATTAATAACCTCGTGATTTAGGAAAGTTTTTCTTCCTTTTCGAATATAAATAGTAACGCTGGTATAAACAATAGGCATCCTAATAACGCCAAAGTAAAAATCACCGTTGTAAGCCATCCAATATCGATCATGGGAACCAATCGGGCAAACAAAAAAGTACTAAATCCGATAACGAGCGCTAAAGACGTCGTTATAATCGCCCTACCCGACTCGGTCATCGCTCTTTTTATTGAGTGTTCTACGGAACTCCCTAAAGATCTCGCCAACTTATACCTGCTAACAACATGAATGCAGTCATCTATGGCTATCCCCATTGTCATGGCTCCCACTATCAGTGATCCCAAGTTCAGATCTTTACCGAGCATGGCAAAGCATCCACCAGCAAATACTATCGGAATTACCGCTGGGAATACAGCAATAGCACCATGTTTTATAGACCAGAAGATAATAAATAAAACCACACTTATAAATGTTAATGACAGCACAAACGATTGACTAATACCTTTATCGGTATATTCATTTTGTGCTTGGAACATAACCATTGGACCAGTTGGAGTAACATTTAAATCTGGAAAATCTAAATTTATTGTTCGCATCATTTCATCCAAAAATTGATTATATTCGCTAGCATCCATGTTTATTGTTGGTAATGTTATTCTAGTGAACTGTTCATCAAAATCTTTGATATCTGAAAGGTCATCATCTGGGCCGGAGTTTTCAAATAACAGAAGAAGTTGGCTAGTCATTGCCTTAGTGTCGGGGATCCTAAAATCAGCTTGCCTGTTATCCGAAAATGCTTTCCTAATTTGCTTTAATTGATCTAAATAACCAACTATTTTTCCACTATTTTCTTGATTTTCTAGAAAGATTTCAAGGGAGTCAAGTTTTGCAAGAAACCCCGGCTCTTTTATGCCTTCCGCTGTCTCAGAGTCTAACATCATATCGATATTAGACGACCCTTTAAACTTTTCATCGAAATACCTCAAATCTTCAGAAATTTTGAGATCACTCTTAAAAAACTTAAAGATATTAGTATCGACTTTGATATAACTTGCACTGAAAAAACTCACGGAGATAAACATCAGTCCTACAGCCAAAATGCTAAACCTGTATCGATAACAAAAATCTGGGATGCAAGAAGTCAATCGTGTTAACCAATCATTGTCGTAAGCCCTTTTTGTAGCCATTGAAAGCCTATTCAAGAACGATAAAGCCGCAGGCAATGAAGTCATTGCAAGAATAAAAATAATCATTGGTAACGTTGTAGCCAGCAGTGAGAATTCGCGCACTGGCGATAATTTTGTTACATAGAGCGCAGCAAAGCCAATAGAAGTAGTGAATTGAGTAAAAAAGATAGGTTTTAAAAGATTTTTTACTAACTCCCGCGACGCATCCAATGCCGTCAATTGAGAGACTGTTCTTAAACTATAGAATTCCGACATTACATGAACCGTGCAAGCCATACCTAGCAACATTGTTATAGGTATTAAAGCTTGGTTAACTGGAGTTATATTAAAGCCGAGATACGCTTGCAAACCCATCATTATTGTGACTGCCGTTCCAATCACAACCCAGGGCGCTAAAATGCCAGTTACAGATCTGAAAACAATACCCAAAACAATCATCATTATAATGGCGACAGTTGGGTTAAGCCAGGCGGAGTCAGAGTTGCTAATTACGGTAAAACGTTCATTTAAAATGGGTTGTCCCCCAAACTTTATATTATATCCCTTTTCTGAATAGCCATTCTCATCTATAAAATTACGCAAATCCTTAACGACCTTAAGCTTGTGGTCAAGTCCATTTATAATATACTCTGTTCTTGCAATTATTCTGGTGTGTCTAAAATCTTTGCTAATCAGAGTGTCGAGGGCGAGATTTTCGTCCCTCATAGCTATCCTAGCTCTGTCTAGTTGTCCCAAATCATCCTCTAAACCCTCTATATCCTCAAAAATATAATCGGTAGCAACCATTCCATCTCTATTATATGTTCTTTGATATCTGGCAAGACTATCAACCTTCTCAACTACTTCATGCTCCTCTAGCATCGAATGAATTTCTTCAATCATTTTGATAGTTTCAAGTTCAAACAAATCTTTATCTTTTGGCCTAGCCTCTATCCCTACAACTAAAGACTCGGTGCTCCCAAATAGATCTCTCATTTTATCGTGAGCTAACAAAGTTGGATCACCTTCAAGGAACCACATTTCATTTGAATTGTTAACCCCAATAGGGTTTTTGGTGATTGAAATAATAGATACAACAAGTAGTAAAATTGTTGCAATTAGTATTAAGACCCTCTTCTTAATTACTTGATCTGCCCACTGCTCAACCATCACTATGCTCCAAAGAATTTTTCAATATTATAATTTATCAATTACTTCAATAATAACGTAGCGTAAGATAGACACATTATTTGCATAGCTAATAATTTGTTTGACGAAGAGCATGTAGGTCAATGATACTTGAATGAAAGTTTAAAGAAAAACTTTTAACGGAAAGGTTTTAGAATGAAAATATTCTTAACCGGTGGCACGGATGGTATAGGTCTTTCTGCATTAAAGACTCTGTTAACTTCTGGTCATCAACTCTATGTAACCTACAGAAATAGTAAAAAGCTCGAAAAAATTAAATCATCTTTAAGAGTATTTTATGAAAATAAGAAACTGTCATTTTTCGAATGTGACCTTGCAGAACCTGAAGATATCGACAAAACTATAGCCGCAATAAAAAAATTAAATATCAAATTTGACTGCTTAATCAATAATGCCGGCGCTATTTTGTTCAAAAAGTCTTTCAATAGTATGGGTATTGAAAAAGTGTTCGCGACCAACCATCTTGGGCCCTTTTACCTTACAAATAGCTTCCTTAAAGAAAATTTCATAAATAGGGGCGGTAGAATAATAAATGTTGGGAGTAGTGCTCATCAAAGTGCAGTTTTAGATTTTAATAATTTGGACAGTAGTAATTCCCGTAGTTGGTATGAGCGCTACTCTAGATCTAAATTATGTAATTTACTGTTTACGTTAGAGTTGTCGAAGAAAACATCCAATGAAAATATTCAGGTAAATTGTGTTCATCCAGGAATTGTTAATACAAATATTGCACAAGAACATAAAGGAATTTTACAATTTATTATCAAGTTAGTTTTAAATTTTAAAGGCATATCTCCTGCGGAAGGCGCAGATACTCTTGTCTATTTAGCAACTAACGATACAGCAGGAAATCTTTCTGGGAAGTATTTCATTAAAAGGAAACAAGCCGTGCCCTCCAAGGAGGCCCTAAAACATGATGTTGCAGTTCGTTTATGGCAAGAAAGCATCAAAATTCTTGATAGATTTTTCTCTTGATAAATTTTTTTAAGATAGTGATTTTTCTAACCTTCATATGCTCAGCAACACCTATTTTTTCTCAAAGTACTAGAGTTTATGAATACTGGCTTGATAGGTTTTTGCTACCTCGTCTCAAACAGAAGTTCAATAATCATAAAGTTATTGACGAAATTTATGTGCATCTTAAATCCAAAATTGCTTCTGTTATGAAAATAAAAAAAATACTTAGTGAAGATAAGCAAGCTGAATTTTTAGAACCCAAAAAATATTTCAACAAAGAATTAATTTCACATAAAACCAACTTAGGGAAAAAAAAGGCAAGAACGCTAGAAAAGCTATTAAATAATCTTGAAAATATTTATGGAGTTGACAGAAATATACTTCTCGCAATATGGGCTAACGAGTCCTTTTTTGGTAGAGTTATGCCAAAACTCGATGCCCTTCAAGTACTTTCTTTACTAAGTTTTTCGTCAAAAAATAGGCTTTTTTACTTAAGTGAGCTAATACATCTTATTGATTTTGCGATAGAAAATGAAAATGATGTTAGGGAGCTTAAAGTTTCAAAAGCTGGTGCTCTCGGACAACCTCAGTTCTTACCCTCTACACTTGTTAAATTCGCGGTAGATTACGATAATGATGGAACGAAGGATATATGGGATAATCCATCTGATACATTGGCTTCCATAGCAAACTACCTAAATAAATTTGGGTGGGATAATGACTTTGAATGGGGATATGAAGTTCGATTATCAGAAAATATTAGCTGTTATCTTGAGGGACCAGATCATTCTAGAAGCCTAAACCAATGGAAAAAATTGGGAGTTTCAAGATTTAAAGAAAAAGATTTTCCTGAAGATGATTTAAATAATTCATACAGCCTTATGTTTCCTGCTGGAATATATGGGCCTATTTATTTAGTCAGCAAAAACTTCTATGCGATTAAAAAATATAATAACTCCGATTTATACGCTTTGTCGGTTGGATTTATCGGAGACAAAATTAAGTATAATCACCATGATTTCTTTAAAGGTTGGGAAACAACTGAAAATTTTACAAAAAATGAAATAATGGAGTTACAGGAAAAGTTATCTGAAAAGTATGACGTAGGCGGCATAGACGGCCTAATTGGCTACAAAACAAGGCGTGCGATAGGCATATATCAAAAAGATAACAACTCAAGACAAACCTGTTGGCTACCACTTTGAGTTATGGAAGTATTTAAGAATTAGAACAAATCTCATAACCAATTCGTGCCATATCTTCTGCTCTTTTGATTTGCTCATAGACATTTGAGCTTTCAGAGCTGACATTTCCAAGGAGAGTTCGAGCTGCAACTCCAAAAATAATTGAAGCGCTACGAAAAAGCGCAAATGATAAAAATAAGGGCCAATTTGGAATTGTGTCTCTACCTGAATACTTCATATATAACTCAAGAAATTCCTTTTCAGTAGGTATACCTAATTTTTTTAAATTTAACCCCTCAAATCCGTACCGGTATGGGATACAATAATATCCAAGATCAGCTAAAGGGTGCCCCAATGTTGATAATTCCCAATCAAGTACACCAATCACCGTGGAGTTATTTTTATCAATTATTGTGTTACCTAAACGGTAATCACCATGTGCAATCGCAAACTCATCCTCTATAGAAGAATTTTCTTTGAGCCAAATGCTAAGTAAATCCATTTCTTTAAAGTTAGCTTCTACGGTAATGTCTTCCTTAGATCTTTGGAATTGGTCAGACCACAGTTTTATTTGACGCTGAATATACCCTTCCGGTCTTCCAAAAGACGCAAGCCCAAGGGATGCATAATCTACATTGTGCAACTTCGCTAGCGTCTCAGCTAAAGATATACAAATAGTATTTCTTTCCTCCTTTGAGAATCCGTTTATTTCTGGTGTCGTAATAATTCTACCGTCTAAATAGTCCATCATAAAAAACTCAGTCCCTATTAGGCTCGGGTCATCACAGAAACCTAGCATCTTCGGCACAGGAAAATCTATTTTTCCAAGCGCTTCCATCACTTTGTATTCTCTGTCAACGGCATGCGCCTTAGGTAAAAGCTTTCCCGGAGGTTTTTTTCTCAAAACATATTTATTGTTAGCACTTTCAAGAAAAAACGTTGGGTTGGACATTCCCCCTTGAAACTGCTGCACTTTCAACCCCTTGCTTTCTATATTGTTTTTTCCCATCCAATGTATGAGATTAGCAGTATTAAATTTATGCTTTTCTAAAGGAGGTATTAATTCTTGATCATTTCTGCTCATTTTTCTTTTTCCTTTTGCATTAATTTTGAGGTTACCAGGAATCTATATATCTATTTTTGGCAGATTTTATAGAATTGTCGGTAGGCCTCTCTAATACCATAGAAATCCAATTGCGAGACTCTATTGGATCAAGAACCGTATCAAATTCAAGCAAACTTGCAGCATTAATTGCCTTACCTTTTTCATATAGCTCATCGACTAATTTTTTGAAAAGCTTCTCCTTTTTCTCTTCATTAGTTTCTGCTTCTAACTCCTTTCTATAACCTAGCTTAACGGCACCTTCCAAACCCATAGCTCCTATCTCAGCAGTCGGCCAACCAACAACAAATTGTGGCGCCATAAAACTACCTCCTGCCATAGCTTGGGCACCAAGGCCATAAGCTTTTCTTAAGACAATAGTCATCATCGGTACTGTTACATTAGCTCCCGCTAAAAATAAGCGACAACAATGGCGCACAAGGCCTGTCTCTTCAACTTCTGGGCCTACCATCATGCCAGGCGTATCACAAAGACTTAATATAGGAATATTATAATTTTCACATAACTTAATAAATCGAGAAGCCTTATCGGCCCCGTTGCTATCAATTGCTCCTGCCAAATATAATGGGTTATTCGCAATTAATCCCAAAGACTTACCGTTTACTCTTATAAATCCTGTAAACATCCCTTTCGCAAAGCCAGCCTTCATTTCTAACACAGAGCCTAAATCGGCTATATTATCGATAACCTCTCGAATATTATAAACCTCTAGCCTGTTTTCAGGAATAATAGTCCTTAAATTGTCTGCAGCTGGCGCTTTCCAGGTTTCTAGATTCCCCTGAAAATACGATAAATATTTTTTTGCAATTTTTACAGCGTCATCTTCGTTATCAACTAATATATCTATTACCCCATTTGGATATTGAACGCTAGTTGGGCCAACTTCTTCAGGTTTATATGTACCTAATCCTCCTCCCTCAATCATTGCTGGCCCACCCATTCCTAGATTGAGATCCTTTGTTCCAATAATAACATCACAGCAACCTAATAGAGCGGCATTACCAGCAAAAAGCCTTCCTGAACCAATTCCAACTAATGGCACAACTCCAGAAAGACGCGCAAAATCATGAAAAGATGGAATATTTAAACCAGCAATATTTTGATCTCCTGCATCTACATCACCTGGTCGCCCTCCTCCTCCTTCACAAAAGAATATTAAGGGCGCTTTTAATCCCCTAATAACATCAATCATTCTATCTAGTTTTTTATGATTATTTATACCCTGTGTTCCTGCTAGAACCATATAGTCGTAGTGCATAATTACCGTTTTAGTCTTTTCTTTATTGAAGAGATCCGAGTTGACAAAACTTACCCCTGTTATTAATCCATCCGTAGGAGTGTTTTTAATCAAATCATCGAGCGATCTTCTCGATCTTTGTGCTGCATAAACAAGATCTCCGTACTCAAAAAACTCATTCTTTCCAATCAAGGACTTTATATTTTCTCTAGCCGTTCTTTTCCCAAGTTTTTTTCTTTTTTTAACTGCTACAGATCTATTTTTATCAAGAGTTAGCTTTCTTCTTTCAATAAGATCTACAAGATCTTTTCTAATTTTTTTTGATTTTTTTGATTTATATATCTTTAGCGGCTTTTGACTTTTTTCTACATCTGGAATTAACTCAAACAGCGGTGTTCCTATTGACACAGTATCACCAATATCGACAAAAAGCTTTGCGATAAACCCATTAGTGTGGGCTTTTATAGGATGGTGCATTTTCATTGATTCTTGGACTAAAACAGTATCTTCCTGCTTAATTTTTTTGTTTAGTGTAGCATTTACGCTAACTACGGTACCAACGAGCTCAGATTGAATAACGTTTTCTGATAATGGGCTATAAATTTGGGGTAGATGAGGAACTTCATAGCCTTTATCCTTTATTTCTTTTTCTTGTGACTTAATCCTCAATTTTTGAAGATACCCTTTGATCTTCTTATCAATCGAAGAGATATTTACTGATCCACTCTCAAGTTTTTCTTGATTTAACACCTCAATAATAAGATTTTTATTCGTCTCAACTCCTGAAATTTTTGACATTCTCAAAGTAAACTTCAGCTTTCGCACCGCTTCAGAGAGACCAAGATCACTCGTAGCAATAACTTTTGCCAGCAAAGAGTCATAAAGACCATCGTTCTTAAATCCAACCTTCCCAGCACCATCAACCCTTATTCCCGGACCAGAAGCAATATCATACTCTTTTATAGTTCCTGTAGCTGGAACAAGCTGTATTTTTTTGTTATAAATTTCCATATTAAGCCTAGCCTGTATGGAGGCACGTTTTCCTATTATATTCACCTCTGTAAGATTTTGATCTTGAATGGACAGCCCACAAAAAACGTTAATTTGGGCTCGTATAAGATCAATTCCAGTTAGTTCTTCTGTAATTGTATGTTCAACTTGCACCCTAGGATTTACTTCCATAAAATAAATGTTTTCATTTTTATCGACTAAAAATTCAACAGTCCCTAATCCTTTGTAACTGACGCTTTTACACAAAGTCACCGCATATTTATAAAGCTTTTCTTTAGTTTGAAATTTAAGATTTGGTGCAGGAGCGAACTCTATAAATTTTTGAAAATTTCTTTGAAAGGAGCAATCTCTTTCAAAAAGATGAATACAGGACTGTCCATCACCCAAAATTTGGACCTCTATATGCCTGGCGTCTTCAATTACTTCCTCTGCAAACACTAAATTAGAACCTGAAAATGACTTTGCTTCCTGCTTTACCAGTGATAGGACCTCAGAGACATCTTCGTTTTTATGTACTATTCTAGATCCCCTTCCACCTCCACCAAAATTAGCCTTCAAGATTATTTTGTTCTTTTTGATTTTTTTAAAAAAATTAAGTAAATCAGAGTTTTTCTGGACTGGTCCAACAGACAAACACGTAGGTAAATCTAATTTTTGAGCCAGTTTTTTTGCTTTTTCTTTATCACCAAATGTCTTTAACGTTTTTTCATTAGGTCCAATAAAAATAATATGATTTTTTAAACATGATGCTGCAAATGTTTGGTTCTCACTCAAAAAGCCATACCCCGGATGAATTGCCTCTATTTTATTATTTTTTGCAATAGATATGATTTCATCAATATTTAGATAGGCATTAGGCCCTATTCCTTTTAGCTCAAATACCTTAGAACAATACGAAAGATGTGTACTTGAGCTATCGTCTTTACTATAAATTCCATAAGAATCTATACCCATCTCATTTAAGGTTTTAGAAATTCTAATCGCTATTTCACCTCGATTAGCAATTAAAACAGAATTCATAATACTCATAGAACACACCTTCCTGTGTATAAAAGTTTATCTTATTTATATATGCTGACAGTTTTAGTGGGCAATTCATTTGCTATATCATCAGGAACAAAAAAATCTCGGATCAATTCGTTATCGGATATCCGATATTTTTCAAAATCAGTTTGACCAGCGTCTCTTAAAATAACCTCATCGATGAAAAAGTTACCAGTGCAGGAATTTGGATTTTTACTTAAAATTTCATATGCTGCGTCAGCCATTATACTTACATCACGACTACATTTTGCCGTATTTTCTCCACCTAGTACATTTCTTACAGCCGCGGTATCAATTGCAGTTAGAGGCCAAAGGGAGTTTACGCCAATTGAGAATTTTTTAAATTCTCTGGCATGGCCTAGTGTCAGCAAACTCATCCCCATCTTAGAAATAGTGTACGCGACATGTGGCGCAAACCATTTGTCATCTAAGTCAAGAGGAGGAGAAAAAGTCAATATATGTGCGTGATCACTTTTCCTTAAGTAGGGCAGACATGTCTTTGACACTAAAAAAGTTCCACGAGTATTGATATCTTGCATCAGATCATATCTCTTCATGTCAACCGAGCCCGTTGGAAATGGGACTATTGCACTCGCATTATTAACGCAAATATCAATTCCCCCAAAATGCTGAACACCATTCTCTACAGCAGCGATCACATTATCTTCGAAGCGAATATCACATACTACAGGAAGACATTTTCCTCCTAATTCCTCAATTTCTTTTGCCGCTGTAAAAATCGTTCCAGGCAGTTTTGGGTGGGGTTCTGCTGTTTTCGCAGCTATAATGATGTTGGCACCGTCAATCGCCAATTTTTTTACCACTTCAAGCCCAATTCCCCTACTTCCTCCCGTTATAAAAACAGTTTTCTCTTTAAAGTTCATCTAATCCCTCACTTGATCTAATAATGGAAGTTGAATGTATAAGAGTGGCCGCCAATTCACGATCTGCTCCATATACATTCCCTTCAATATTTATAACTCTTTTACCAATTTTTTTAAACTTAGTTTCGATTGTGTTCCTACCAAGCAGTACAGGCTTGTGAAATAAAACATGATGGTTTGTACTGCTCACTTTTTCAATGTTTTTTTGACTTCGCAAGATACTTATGAAGGTAGCCTCATCCAGAGCCGCGGAGATCATCCCTCCCTGTACTCCACCATATATATTTTTTGAAGCTTGGGGAAATATTACTGAAAAAACAAGAGCCTCTTTAGCCTCTTTTATAAATTTCAAACTGAAGAGTTTAGCAGCGTTGCTTTGATCATGTTGTCCGATCTCATTCATTTGCTATAAGTTCTTGTTTAAATAATAAAATAAGTGTATTCCGCTAGATATAATCCTACAACATTTTCTTTATTAATAGGAGTTTAACTCTGAAAATTTCGGATACTTTTTTTTGCTTCATAATTGCTGGGATGATTTCATTTGTAGCCCTTACAATAGATACATTGCTCCCTGCGTATACAGAGATAAAAAATAAATTTCTAATTGTCGATAGCCAATTGCATTGGATTATAACAGCTCTATTTTTCGGCTTTTCTTTGGGCCAGATCTTATTTGGACCAGTATCAGACCGTATTGGTAGGAAAAACTCAGTACTCTTAGGAGTTGGTATTTACTGGATTGGTTGTCTTGTATGCCTAGTAAGCAATTCGTATATGATATTTGTAATAGGAAGATTTATTCAAGGCTTTGGA
>CABZEW010000024.1 GCA_902524845.1 uncultured Alphaproteobacteria bacterium | reverse complement strand
ATGGAACGCTGGCAACGTTATCTGAATTTCCAGACAGGCAGCTTCTTGCAGAGGATGTTATTTGGAGTGGTGATGAAATCTCCGGTTTTTTGTCTTCTCACAGGATTTTAAGTACGGGTACACATCTAGGCTCAGGATTTTTTGGGACCCCAACGAAAAAAAAGTTTACAATAAGAGCAATTGCTGACTGCTCAGCTATTAATAATCAGATTAACGATGAGTGGCTTATTAGGGATAATGCTGGAATTGTTAAACAGTTAGGTATGAGTCCAAAACAATTTGCTATCGATTTAATTGAGAGGGAGGGAGGAAAAGAAAATTGCATTAAGCCTTTCACTCCATCTACCGATGTTGAAGGCCCCTATAGAGGAAAAGGCAATGAGGACGTGTGGGGTGAAAAATTGGCAGATATTTTGAAAAACATAATGAATAAGAACTACTCAATAATAAGAAGAGAGTATGACAGAGCGGTTCAGGTAGAACACCCTGGGGCAATTACAGTGCATTCTTGGGAGAATACAGAGCAGCTTTGGATGGGATTAAGGTCCTCATTTCCTAATGCAAGCTTTTCTGTAGAACATCAAATTGGTCGTAGCGATAAAGAAATGTCCCCTAGGTCTGCAATTAGATGGAGTTTAAATGGCAAGCACGAAGGTTGGGGATATTTTGGTAATCCGACTGGAAGCAATGTACATATTATGGGGATCACTCACGCAGAATTTGGGCCATACGGTCTCAAGAGAGAATTTACACTTTATGACCCTATCTCCATATGGAAACAAATATTAATCCAAACATAAATGCATTAAAGGAATTTAAACATGTTAGAGTTATCAATTGATTTAAAGCAAAGATTAATAAGATATGGAGATTTAATACCTTGTAAAACTGCTTTCATTGATGCGCATACGCCCGGATCTGATCAAAAGGAAAACTTCACTATAATAGGTGCCGGTGTTTCTGAGAGTCCAGATCAATATGTCCATCTTGCCCTTCCTCATGGATTTAATATTGGGGCTGCTGGGCAACCACCAAGATGCAGAAATTCTCTTCATAGTCATAGAACTGCTGAGGTATTTTTTGTGTTGAAGGGAAGATGGCGTTTTTTTTGGGGTCGTTGGGGAACCGCGGGAGAGGTTATTCTAAAGGAGGGAGACATTATTAACATTCCAACAGGTATTTTTAGAGGTTTTGAAAATATAGGAATAGACTATGGTATGATTATGGCTATTTTGGGAGGTGATGATGCTGGTGGAGGTGTTATCTGGGCTCCACAGGTTTTAGAAGACGCAAAAAATCATGGGCTTGTATTGTCTGAAAAAGGCAAACTCTATGATACAAAAAAGGGTGAAAAGCTACCAAATAACATGAAACCAATGCCTCCGCTAACTGAGAAAGAATTATCAGAATTTCCTGAACTCAAAGGGGACGATATTATCGCAAATCATGTTGCGAGATATTTAGACCTTTTATCTCTGTCTAAAGACAATCCTGCTAAAGTAATTGGGGAAAAGGCAAAATTAGTAGATAGACCTGGTTTTGAAGTTGAATTTCTTTCTAGAAACTCAATATCAAATGCTTCTCAAAAATCAGACAAAATAAATGTATTGATGCCAATTAAGGGTCATTGGAAATTCTATACGAATGCTTTTGAAACTGTTTTGAATCCTGGTGACACTTTTTCGGTTCCAGAAAATTTAGATTACAAATTAGAACCGTCAATGACTGGTGAAAGTGGTATTTATAGAATTATACCAACAGACGACCTAGCCGGGGCAACATGGAGGCCATAAATTGAAAATATTTACAACACACGTAGGCTCTCTTCCTAGATCACAGGAAGTTGTAGATTTTATTTTTGCAAGAGAAAGAAATGAAGCTTTTTCAATGGATGATTTCGATGCTGTTATGAAAAAAGCTGTGGAGACCACTGTAAAAAAACAGAAAGCAGTTGGTGTCGATATTGTTTCAGATGGAGAAACGAGTAAAATTTCGTATGCAACTTATGTAAAAGATAGATATACCGGTTTTGACGGAGACAGCCCAAGAAATGCTCCTCAAGACTTAAAACTGTTTCCAGCTTATTTAGAAAAATTAGCTGATGACGGTGGAACACCACAGTATGCGCGCCCAATGTGTGTTGGTGAAGTAAAATCAAAAGAAAATAATGAGCTTCAAAAAGATATAGAAAATTTAAAATTAGCTATGAAAGCTAATAATGTTGAAAAGGGTTTTATGAATGCCGCTTCACCTGGAGTTATATCTCTTTTTCTTCAGAATGATTTTTATTCAAGTAGAGAAAAGTATCTTGAGGCGTTAGCAGACGCAATGAAACAGGAATATGATACTATAGTTACTGAAGGTCTCACGCTTCAATTGGATTGCCCTGATTTAGCGTTGTCTCGACATATGCTATTTAACGACCTGAGCGATAAGGAATTTATAAAAATTGCAAATCTGCATGTAGAAGCACTTAATCATGCCCTAAGAGATATCCCTTCTGAAAAAATAAGGGTGCATATCTGTTGGGGGAACTATGAGGGCCCTCATGTTTGTGACATATCGATGAAAAAAATGTTTGATACACTGATGTCATCTAAAGCACAATATTTGTTGTTTGAAACCTCGAACCCAAGGCATGGCCATGAGTGGCAGATTTTTAAACAACGGAAGAATGATATACCCGAAAATAAAATCCTAGTCCCTGGATGCTTAGATTCAACTACTAACTTTGTTGAGCATCCTATGCTTGTTGCCGAAAGAATAAATAAGTTTGTTGATATAGTAGGGCATGACAGAGTTATTGGAGGTACAGATTGCGGTTTTGGTACATTTGCTGGATTTGGAGCTGTTGATCCAGACATTGCGTATGCAAAGCTAAAATCATTAGCAGAGGGTGCAGCACTAGTAAAATGAAACCTTTTATCGTTCTTATTCCAGGAATGATGTGCATTCGTGATGTTTTTTCTAGTCAAATCAATAATTTAGAAAAAAAATTTAATGTAATTGTCAAAGAATTTAATGATCATCGTGATATTGAGTTAGGTGTTAAAAATTTAGCCTCGAATTTACCGAGTGAATTTCATCTTCTAGGTCACTCTATGGGAGGAATTGTAGCTATGGAATTAGTCAGGCAACACAGCGAGAGAGTGCTCTCTTTAGCCTTACTAAATACTAATCCTTATGAAGAAAAAAAAGGTCAAAGGGATAGGAGAAATAAAACTCTTAAACAGCTGGATGCATTGGATTTAATTTCTTTGATGAAATCTGATTATATATCTCGATACTTTCCTTCAGACTGTAAAGATAAAAACAGACTTATTGAAAAATGTGTTGTTATGGCTTCAACATTAAATAAAGAGGTATTTTACAACCAATCTGTTGCACTTCGGGACCGATCTGACCAGACTACCACTTTAAGAAGCCTCAATTGCAAGACGCTTCTTGTGTGTGGAGAAAACGACAAACTTTGTCCAGTATCCTATCATTTTGACATGAAAAAAATGATCAAAAAATCTGAAATTATAGTTTTAGAAGGTGTTGGGCATATGCCCCCTCTTGAGTGCCCAAAAATATTAAATAACCATTTAAAAAACTTTTACTTCAACTAAAAATATGTACTGTATAATTCACAATTTTGTAGAGGACGATTTTGAAGCTATTGGTTGCTGATATTGGTGGGACAAACGCACGTTTTGGTTATCAGAAAAATAAAGAAGCCGAGATAGGGCATATTGAGTTTCTCAATTGCATTGATTTTGAAAACATAGAGAGCGCTATGTCCCATTACATTGCTAAAAATCAGCTCACAGTTGAAAATTTTTCTTTGTCCATTGCTGGGCCGTGTGAGGATAATTTAGTAAAGTTAACTAATAACCATTGGTTTTTTGAAAAAACAGAGCTTTTAAGAAAAATTGGCTGTAAGAGCTTATTAACAATTAATGATTTTGCTGCTCAGGGGTTAGGCTTTACATCATTATTCAAAAATAGGTCCAATTTTCTAGATGAAGGAGTTCTTAAAGAACATAAACTTCATTTATTAAAGGTTGGAAACTTTATTGATAATAGTAATATACTTGTAACAGGACCTGGTACAGGCCTTGGTGTCAGCACTCTCATACTTTTTGATAACATATTAATTCCCATTCAAGGAGAGGGAGGAAATGCAAATTTTTCTCCAGCTACTGAGCTGGAGATTGACCTTCTTAGATGGTTACTTAAAAAGATGAATTATGTGCCTACCGAAGAGGTGCTAAGTGGTAGAGGATTAGTAAACATTTATAATTTTCTTATCTCGAGGAAAAATTGTGCCTCGCAATTTTCAACTGCGGAAGAGATTGGTCATGCTGCGATCAAGGGTGATGAAATATCCTGTTGTGCAGCAAAAATGATGATTGAAATTTTTGCAACATCGATTGCAAATAATATTCTAATAACAGGCAGTCAAAAATGTGTAATTATCTGTGGTGGTATACCGGCGAAACTACATGATCTATTTATTGAAAGTAATTTTTTTGAAAGGTTAAGGAGCAAAGGCAGGTATCAAGAGTATGTCGATAAAGTCCCTATATTGTTATCATATGATGAAAATAACGGGTTAAAAGGTGCATCGGAAGCGTTCTTTAATCCCTTTTTCAAGACTCATGCGTTATAACTTTTTTTTCTCTGATACGAAAATTAGATACCGATAAAGTCATTTCTATTTCCAATTTTTAAAAAAATAATTGCCGAAACCGGTTTCGTTATCGATAATATGATTCGTGGGGGGATGATGCAATTAGAAAAATTAATAGATGACGTGGACGCTGGTAGCGGAAATCGAATAACTATTAATCACTTAGCCAATGTACTAAATCTAACAAAGGGAACAGTTTCAAAGGCTTTAAATGAGTATTCTGATATATCTGAAGCAACCAGGTTAAGGGTAAAGAGGAAAGCAGCTGAGCTAGACTATCGCCCGTTAGCATTTGCACAAGCAATTAAAACGGGCAAGGTGCGATCACTTGGACTTGTTTTTCAAACAGATAGCGAAAGACCATTTTTAGCAGATTTTCTCACGGGCGTATCTCAAACTGCAACTAAAAAAAACTGGTCTTTGACAGTGGCTTCTGCTGTTACTGAGGATGAGGTTCTGTCAACTATTAAAAGATTAATTGATGAACGCAAGGCTGACGGATTCATTTTACCTAGGACAAAAGTAAAAGACGCACGAATAAAATTTTTGAGAGCAAAAAAAATACCGTTTGTATTATTTGGAAGAACGCAAGACCACACAGACTGTGCTTGGTATGACATTTGTGGAGAAATTGCTATGTGCCAAGCAGTTGAACGTCTTTTTTTTCTTGGACATAGGAAAATTGCATTTGTGAACAGCGATTTAGAGTATAATTTTGCTTATCTTCGACTTAAAGTATACCTCACAGGGTTAGAAAAATTCGGTCTGAAACAAGATAATAGTATTATTCTAAGCGGAGTAATGACTACAAAAGATGGTGAAATCGCAACCCGGAGGCTTTTGGAAAAATCTGCTCCACCAACAGCCATACTGTACGCGACCGATGTAGCAGCACTTGGAGCATATAAAGTTGCATTAGATTTAGGATTACAAATTGGCAAGGAAATTTCTATTATTTCCTATGATGGGGTTCCAGAAGGTGCCTACGCTAATCCATCATTAACAACATTTAAGATTGATACAAAAAAGGCTGGGGAACAATTAGCTGCTCTGCTTATAGCGCGTATAAATGGAGAGCTAGTAGATTTGTTGCGGGAAACCGACCCGGCCATTTTGTACCCAGGTGGGTCCGATGGGTCACCTACTGTATCAAGCAAAGAGCTGTCTTGCATGCTTGAAAAAGCTAAGATAGTCAAACTTTAACTATAAAGAAAGGGAGTGTATATGACGATTAGTAAATTTAAAATAACTAAGAGCATTCTGTTGGGATCAGCTCTGTCTATTGGATTGTCAGCGGTAACTGCAATAGCTGACATCCGTTTTTGGACAACAGAAGAGCAGCCAGCGCGTTTAGCCAAGCAACAAGCTATGGCAGAGTCATTTAAGGCTAAGACCGGAATAGGTGTTGAGGTAATACCAATTTCAGAGAAAGACCTGGGCACTCGAGCAACTGCAGCATTTGCGGCAGGAGATCTACCAGATGTAATCTATCATACTTTGCAGTATGCTTTGCCATGGGCAGAGGCGGGGATACTTGATACCGACGCTGCAACTGATGTTGTTAACAGCTTGGGTAAATCTACATTTGCGTCTGGTGCTTTATCTATGGCTGCAGTAGATAACGGTGTTGCTGCAGTTCCAGTAGATGGTTGGACTCAAATGGTTGTTTATCGAAAAGATCTCTTTGATAACGCAGGGCTGGATGCACCAACTTCATATGCAAAAGTAGAAAAAGCCTTAAAGAAACTTCATAATCCTCCATCAATGTATGGTTTTGTTGCTGCAACAAAGGTTGATGAAAACTTCATGAGCCAAGTCTTGGAGCATGTCTTTTTGGCAAATGGTGTTTCTCCAGTCGACTCCGGTGGTTTCAGTCCACTTGGTGAAGCAAAAACTACTGAGGTTTTAGACTTTTATAAATCTATAGTAAAATCCTCTCCTCCAGGTGAATTATTCTGGCAGCAATCTAGAGAACTATATTTTGCAGGCAAGGCTGCGATGATTATTTGGTCACCTTTTATTTTGGATGAGCTTGCTGGACTACGAGATAGCGCTCCTCCAACCATAAATAGTGACCCCACAAGTGGAGAGCTCGCTTCAAAGACCGGCATTGTGACTACCTTTTCCGGACCTTCCAATCCGTCAGGTGCAGCTTGGGGAGATGTCAGATATTTTGGAATAACCACAGATGCTGAAACCGACGAGGCGATGAAGTTTGTTGAATATTCAATGAATGAAGGATACACATCTACTTTGTCAATTGCGCCTGAAGGTAAGTTTCCAGTAAGACGTGGGAACTCTTCTGACTCAGAGGCTTTTGTGAAAGCATGGTCTAAATTACCTGTTGGTGTAGATAGAAAGGCACCTTTATCAGAGCTCTATGCGCAAGAAATGATAGATGAAATAGTTTCTGGTCTCAGTGTAGCAAAACGTTGGGGAGTTTCCGAGGGACAGTTATCTTTAGCTTCAAAAATTATTAACTCTCAGGCAATAAATAGGATTGTTAGACAGTATACTGATGATGAGATATCTGCTTCTGCTGCAGTTGCCGCTATGAATAAAGAGCTATCTCAAATTAATTAAATACTTTCTAAGGGCAGTCACACTTTTGGCTGCCCTTATTTATTTCAAGTCATTCCCTATCAAATTAGTTAAATAGTACTTTATGCTCGGATTCAATAACAACAAAGGCACTGTTACGTTAGCAAAAAAGGAAGAACAGCTTGCTTGGGTTCTTCTATTGCCTACTTTTTTGATTATTTCCTTTATCGTAATTTTGCCACTAATTGCAATTTTTTGGATAAGCTTCAAGCCAATAAGTCTCAGTGATTTGAGACCTCCAAAACCCATTATTAAAGAACGACTTAAAGGAAAACTAGAGAACTCAGGTGATAAGGCCGAAGTTCATTATAGAATTCGCAATTCATCTCGAGAACAGATTATAAACAATGTAAAATTTGTAGATGCTATACCTACGGGATTAAAAGTTTATGATCTTGATGCTCGTTGTCAAATTTATCAAAGAAAACTTTCTTGCAATCTTGGCAACTTTAAAGGCGGATATCGAGAAGTATTAAAGCTTCAAATAACTTCCGAAGATATATTTTTTATTAATAAGATTTTGCCAAAAGAAACCATTCCAAAAATAACAGGTAAATCTGAAAATGTGCTTACGAGTTTGAATTTTTCTTTGGTCAACTTTATTAAAATTTTTGACAGAGATGAATTTTTTCAAGTTTTATTTGTCACTCTCTTTTATACCGTTTTTGGCACTTTAGGTGCGCTACTTTTTGGTTTGTTTGCAGCATTAATCTTAAATTCGAATTTCAGGGGGCAGGGTATTTTCAGAGGGCTCTTTTTATTTCCTTACGTTGCACCCGTTATCGCTGTGGCTTTCACCTGGGTATTATTATTTGATCCATTTTCTGGTTCCATAAATGCTCTTCTGATTCAGATGCAGGTGATTGAAAACCCTATAAATTTTTTCGGAAAACGCCCTCTTGCACTAATTATGGTAACTGTATTTGAGATTTGGCGGTACTTTCCACTTTCGTTTCTTTTTATCTTAGCGCGAATGCAGTCTATTGACGACGAAATGTATGAGGCCGCAGAGATGGATGGAGCGTCACCGTTCCAGAAGTTTTGGTCTCTGAGCATACCGATGTTATTAGGAATTTTAAGTATTCTTTTTTTATTGAGATTTATTTGGACTTTTAATAAGTTCGATGACATTTTTCTTCTTACTGGGGGAAATGCAGGTACTAGAACACTTACGGTAAATGTGTATGAGCAAGCTTTTGCTCTATCAAATATAGGAGCAGGAGCAGCTGTTGCCGTCATAATCTTTCTATTTCTTTTATTCTTTTCTATTCTTTTTTTTAAATTTATAAGTCGGGAAGAGGGTTTATGAGGTTTTTACGAAAAGGCTATATTTTAGCGCCCTTATTGGCTCTTTTTTGGGCGATTACTATTGCGTGGAGTTTATGCGTTATATCGTCTTTTTCAACAGGCGAGGCGTTAAAACCTGACATTTTATATACTGCAACGTCTGGTTTGTTAGTAGGTTTAGTCTGCTCACGGAGTGAGGTATACAAAAAAAGTCAGGGATTTATTGTTTTTCTCCTAATATTTATAACTATAGTACTGCTCTCACCAATAACTAGATTGTCAGATGAGCCATTTAATAATCTCGAACTTTTTTTAAATAGTTTGTTTGCGATAATATTAATCATTTCCGCTTCAAAAACAATGAGAGATATCGGTTTTTATGCACTGTCTCGGCACGAATTTGAGAATTATATAATAAAATTCTTAACAAATTTTGGGTATATCTTTTTTACTGCAATTGTCGCCATACCCTTTTATGTGATGGTGATGACAAGTCTGAAAAATCAATCTGAGTTATTATTGAACCCTTTAGATTTCTCGATTGACTTCTCTAAAGGTTTCTACTTATTCCGAAGCTACTTCGAATTATTTTCTGATTTTAATTTTGGATCGTACATAGCAACTTCTTTTTTTGTTTCAATTCTTACGGTAATAATTACATTATTGTTTGCTATTCCTGGAGCATATGCTGTTGCTCGTCTTCGATTTAAGGGAAGAGGCTTGTTTTCCAGCTCTATCTTATTGATTTATATGGTGCCTTTAATTGTTTTAGCTCTACCAATTTATATAGGTTTTTCTCTTTTTGGTTTAAGAAATTCGATCTTGGGAATATTAATAATTTATCCAGTTACTACCATCCCAGTTGCCCTTTACATGTTGCAAGGCTACTTTAGAACCGTTTCTCCAGAAATTGAAGAATCTGGGCTAATGGATGGGCTTTCTAGAATTTCTGTTATTTTGAAAATTACATTGCCATTAAGCCTACCGTCCATTGTTTCAGTTTCTCTTTATGTTTTTATGATAGCCTGGAATGAGTTTCTCTTAGCGTTCATGCTACTAGATGACCCCTCAAAGTTCACTATTACCCGTGGAGTTGCGATGTTAGATTCATCTGAAGTGCCAAGACAACATTTAATGGCAGGATCAGTTGTAGCAACTATTCCAGTAATGCTGATGTTCTTGTTCCTAGAAAAATATTTGAGACAAGGCTTAACTGCTGGATCAATCAAAGGATAAAAATGAGCCTAAAAAACAATATGAATTTAGATGCAAAAAAAATTCTTTTGAATAATGATAAAGGTAATTATACCATCCCTACTAGTGGCCTTTATCCATTTCAATGGAACTGGGATAGTGCCTTTGCAGCATATGGTTTTGCTCAATTTAATATTCCGCGAGCGTGGACGGAATTAGAAACCCTGTTCTCCGCTCAGTGGCTTAATGGCATGGTTCCTCATATTATTTATCATCAAATTGACGAGGGTTATTTTCCTGGGCCTAATATTTGGAGAGGTAATGGTCCTATCCCATCCTCTGGAATTACTCAACCTCCAGTCGTTGCATCTTTGATGATAAAGATTTGGAAAATAGATACAAATTTTGGCAACGAAAGAATAAAAGAACTGTTTCCCAAAGTTTTAAAGTGGCATCGCTGGTTTATGAAATGGCGTTTTGAAGAAGGCTTTGTTTATATTAGCCATCCCTGGGAAGCCGGTCGAGACAATGCTCCAGATTGGGACAAGGCACTGGCTAAAATTAACCCATCTGGTTTAGCTCCCTATAAACGCCGAGATACGGATCACGTAAATCCTTTGATGCGTCCTACTCAATCAGATTATGACCGATATATTTGGCTTGTTCAGCAGGGACGTGATTGTAAATGGAACGAAGATTGGTTAAAAAATAATAGTTCTTTTAAAGTAGCAGATCCTGCCATGCATTTCATATTACTTCGTGCAAATAGAGATTTACGTCTTATTGGGCTTAATTTAGGAGAAGATATTAGCGAGATTGATAGCTGGATTTCTGCCTTAGAAAAAGGATTTTGTAAATTATGGAATTATTCGCTCGCAAGCTATGACTCTTTTGATTTAATAAATAAAAGTTTTGCTGGAAGCATTTCTAGTGCATCTTTTATGTGTTGGTATGGAGGGGTATATGACAAAAGAATGCTCCTACATTATGATCGAATAATGAAAAAGGTTAAATATGGGATGCCTAGTTACGATCCTGAAAGTGAAAAGTTTGATAGAAAACGATATTGGAGAGGACCTAGTTGGGCTATTATGAATATGCTTATCGGTTTTGGTCTACAGGAAGTAGGGGAGGTAGAACGTGCAAACCTCCTACGAGCACAAACGAAACTGGCTATTTTAGAAAATGGATTTGCGGAGTATTTTGATCCTATAGATGGCTCTCCTGCTGGAGGTAATACTTTCACTTGGACTGCAGCCGTATGGTTAGGCTGGGCCAAGGGGTTAGGAGGAAAGCGGAATGGGTTCAATTGAACTTAAAAAAGTTGAAAAATGGTTCAATGAAGTAAATGTTATAAAAGGCATCGACCTCAAGATTTCCAACGGTGAATTTCTAGTTCTTGTTGGCCCATCGGGTTGTGGAAAGTCAACTCTTTTGCGTATGATAGGAGGTTTAGAGGATACGTCGAGGGGAGAAATTGTTATCGATGGTCAAGAGGTAACAAATTATCCTCCATCAAAAAGGGGTCTAAGTATGGTCTTTCAGAGTTATGCTCTCTACCCGCACTTAACAGTAGAGGAGAATATGGGTTTCCCACTAAAAACAGCAGGGGAGAAAAAAGATGTGATAAAAGACCGCGTTAGTCGCGTCGCGAAAGTATTAAAGCTAGAAAACTATTCAAATCGATTACCTAAAACCTTATCTGGTGGTCAAAGGCAACGTGTCGCTATTGGACGTTCCATTGTTCGTAACCCCACCGCCTTTCTTTTTGATGAACCCTTATCCAATCTCGATGCGGCTTTGCGAGTGGATATGAGGCTTGAATTAGCTAAATTGCATCAAAAATTAAAGACAACTATGATATATGTAACGCATGATCAGGTTGAGGCTATGACCTTAGCAGACAGAATAGTAGTGCTTGATTCCGGTTCTATTTCTCAGATTGGTACTCCCAAAAATCTTTATGAAATGCCGGAGAACTTGTTTGTCGCTCAATTTATTGGTAGCCCAAAAATGAATATAATAAATTATGGGAATATCTATAAAAGTACGAATATTGATCAGGAACTAAAAAAAATTCTTCTTACTAAAAAGCAAATAAAATATATAGGGTTAAGAGCAGAGCATATAAAAATTGTGCCGATAAGCAAGGGCCATGTCAAAGCAACTATAGATTTTATAGAATATCTTGGGGCGGATACTTTTGTTATTGCTAGTGCAGGAAACTTAGGTAGAGTACGTGTAAGATGTGAAAGTAATAGTGAATTGAAGAACAATCTAAAAATTGGATTGAAATTTGATTTATCTAAAATCCACGTTTTTGATAAAAAGGGTAAAAATTTAAGTATGTAATGTTAAGTCAAATATTACTGGTAGTAAGGCTCATGTTTTTCTTTTGCATAAGCTTCTTTCACATAAGTGAGTATCATTTGTATTTATTTAATAATAAAGATACTTTAAAGGTATTAAAGTTCTAAAAAGATAGTTATGGAAAAAATAGTTTTAATTGGAGCTGGCAGCCAAAACTTTGGATTGGGGATAATCAGTGATATATTTAAATCGAAATCTTTAGAAGGTTGTCAAATATTTCTTCATGATATTGATAAAACAACTCTTTCCAATACAAGAATAATATCAAATAACTATAAAGAAAATCTCGGAATAAATATTGATATAAAAGCATCAACTTCACGTAAAGAAGCGTTGGATGGCGCTACATTTTGTATAATCTCTATTGAGGTTGGTAAGAGATTTGACCTCTGGGATCAAGATTGGAAAATCCCTTTACAGTATGGATTTAGACAAGTTTATGGAGAAAATGGAGGCCCAGGCGGATTATTTCACTCTCTCAGGCAAATCCCACCAATTATTGATATCTGTGAGGACATAAATTCAATTTGTCCTGATGCAATTGTTTTTAATTTTTCGAATCCTATGCAAAGGATTTGTCATTCAGTTACAACAAAGTTCCCTAACTTAAAATTTATCGGTATGTGTCATGAAATTGCCTCCATGGAAAGGCAATTACCAGATTTAATGGAAACCGAAATGCAGAATATAGAATTCCGAGCAGCTGGATTAAATCATTTGAGTATTTTACTAGAAGCTCGATATAAAAATACGGGAAAAGATGGCTATCCAATAATTAAACAAAACTTTGAAACATATTTTTCAGATTTAATAAACAACCATGACGCTAAGCCCTCGAAACCAGGTGCGGAAAGAGGTGTGTTTCGTAAGGTGTTTGAAACTTATGGGTATCTTCCAATTACTACCGATAGTCACTTAGGGGAATATATACAATGGGCCTACAGCGTAGCAGATCATGATGCTATTTTAGACTTTTATGATAATTATAAGGAAAAGTGTTTGGCTTTTTATGACGATAAGAGTTCGTACGAATACTTTTTCGATCCCAAGAATACTGGGACGCATGAACGAGTTATACCTATTATTGAGGGTATTTTAAGTGACTCCGGATATGAAGAGCCCGCTGTTAACATACCTAATAATGGGTACATAGCATGTCTTCCCAAAGATATTGTGGTAGAGGTACCCGCAACAGTAAATAAATCTGGCATATCCGGAATTTCTTTCAAAGATTATCCTAGTGCATTTACCTCTTTGCTTAATTTGCAATCGGGTGTAATACAAATGACAACAGAAGCTGTTCTTAATTGCTCAAAGCATGCGGCATATTTAGCGCTTTTGGCTGATCCTTTAGTGAATGACTCCATTCAAGCCGAAAAGCTATTAAACAGTATGCTGCAGACCCAAAGTAAGTTTTTAGGATATTTGAAGTAACCGCAGAACATGTCTGAAATTTTAATTGATAATCTAAATAAGAAATACGGTAAAAACCATGTTATACAGGATATCTCGCTTAACATAGAAAGCCAATCATTTGCTGTTCTAGTAGGTCCCAGTGGTTGCGGCAAATCGACCATTTTGAGAATGATTGCGGGACTTGAGGATATAGACTCTGGGACCATTTCAATAGATGGAACCATAGTTAATAACTTATCACCAAAAGACAGAAATATTGCTATGGTATTTCAGTCTTACGCTCTATATCCACATATGACAGTATACGATAATATGGCTTTCGGTTTAAAAATAGAAAAATTATCTAAATATGAAATTGATAGTAGAGTTTTTGATGCTGCAAAAATACTTCAGATAGAAGAGCTTCTAGAAAGGAAACCAAAACAATTATCAGGAGGGCAACGACAAAGAGTTGCCATTGGAAGAGCTATAACAAGAAAACCCAAGGTTTTTTTATTTGATGAACCTCTTTCGAACCTTGACGCAGCGTTGAGAGTGCAAATGCGTGTTGAATTAGCAAAACTTCATAATCAATTAGACGCGACTATGATTTATGTGACCCATGATCAGACCGAAGCAATGACAATGGCTGATAAGATTGTGGTATTAGATAAAGGGAAAATATCTCAATCAGGAGGTCCAATGGATTTATACCATAATCCTAAGAATTTATTCGTTGGAGGATTCATTGGTTCTCCTAAGATGAATTTTTTAAAGACAAATATCGTAAAAAAGAATGTTCAAAGTATAAGTTTGGATTTGTTAGGTCAGAAAAGTTTATTACTTAAAAAAACTGGTACTAATTTAAAAATTGGAGACGAAATTACTCTTGGCATAAGACCGGAACATTTAAAAGTAAGCAAAGCTTTAAAAAATGCTTGGACGGGCAAGGTTTTTGTCGTTGAAAAACTAGGCTCAGGTACCTATTTATATCTAGAGAAGAAGGGAGACCCTTTGGTAGTAGAAACGGACGGAGATTCCAAAATAAAAGTTGGTGATATCATTAATATAGCCTTTGACCCGGATAAGTGTCATATTTTCAATTCATCAAACACAGTGATATAAAATATAGTTTCGAGTTTGGTATAAATCATGAAAAAAATTGCGGTTCTAACTAGCGGTGGTGATGCTCCTGGAATGAATGCTGCAATACGCGCAATAGTAAGAACATCCCTTAATCAAGGCATAAATATTATAGGTTTTAAAAACGGTTATGAAGGTATTATTGATAATGGCTATGTTACTTTCGACAGGCGCTCGGTAGGAAATATTATTCAGAAGGGTGGAAGTATACTTCATACTTCCCGATCTTTAAGGTTTCTGGAAAAGAAATATCGACAAGTTGCCGAAAACAATCTTAGAGTACTTGGTATAGACGGACTAATCGTGATAGGTGGAGAGGGCTCTACCAAGGGCGCTATCGAATTATCGAAAATATCTAAAACAAGATGTATTGTAGTTCCAGCTACAATTGACAAAGATATGCCCTTAGTTGGTCCTACTATAGGCTTTGATACGGCCATAAATACTGCGTTAAGTGCAATAGATAAAATAAGAGATACTGCTACAACTTCAAATGTTACACATATCGTTGAGGTCATGGGTAGAAATTGTGGCTGGCTTGGTATACACGCGGGAATTGGAGCTGGAGCTGAGATTACCATAATTCCCGAGGTTGAAATTAATATCTCCAAACTTTCTCAAAAAATCAAACATCAATTAAGTAAAGGCAAAAAGGGGTGCATTATTATACTTGCAGAAGGCGGTTTTTCTAAAGGAGGTGCATCGCTAGCAAGTGCTCTAAAAGAAAAGGGCAGTTTGGACCTAAGAATTACTACACTTGGTCATATGCAAAGGGGTGGCAATCCATCTGCCGTGGATCGCGTTTTGGCTACTGAGCTAGGAGTTCGTGCGGTTCTTTCCTTAAAAGATGGTTTTTCAAATATGATTATTGCAAAACCTCTCGACTCTCTTGAGAAGATTGGGTTTGATCAATTTCTTAACTCGGAGGTTAAAATAGATATGTATCTTCATAATCTTATTGAAAATACTGCCTAAGGAAGATTTAAGTATGAGAATTCGAACAATACTATTTTTTAAATTAATAACTTTTTTTTTATATCTTGTTATTGCAGTATTTTCTTTTTCTACGCCATCATTTTCTCAGGATTTTAAGTTTAAGAAAATTGGGAAAAGCTTTTCTCACCCATGGGGCATAACTGTTTATAGCGATAATGAGGTTTTAATTACAGAGAGAGGCGGGAGTCTCTTTAAAGTAAATATTAAAAATGGATCAAAAAGAAAAATTAAGAACTTACCAAATGTTTTTAATGTAAAGCAAGGAGGCCTTTTAGATATTCTTGTTGATCAAAACTCAGGATCTAAAAGGACGGTATATATTTGTTATTCATCAAAGGTTACAAATGGTTCCTCTACCTCTCTACTTGTTGGAGAGATTAAAGGCAATGAACTGATTAAAAAGAAAGTTCTCTTTAGAGCAAATAACATTTCAGATTCTGGTGTACATTTTGGTTGTAGGCTTGCGATATTAGGTAATGCAATTTTTATGTCTATTGGAGATAGAGGTAATAGATTTGAGGCCCAAGATATAAAATCTCATGCAGGCTCAATAATTCGAATTAATAAACTAAATGGATCATCACAAAATTTAAATAATATTAATTCTTGGTCTCCCGAGTTGTTTACTAAAGGTCACAGAAACCCTCAAGGCATGGCAGTTAACCCAAAAACAAATGAAATATGGGTAAATGAGCACGGGCCAA
Organism: uncultured Alphaproteobacteria bacterium; assembly: GCA_902524845.1. Taxonomy (GTDB): domain Bacteria; phylum Pseudomonadota; class Alphaproteobacteria; order Rhodobacterales; family Rhodobacteraceae; genus CACIJG01. The sequence continues at coordinate 10,984 of CABZEW010000024.1, read as the reverse complement.
AGGGAGGGGATGAAATAAACATAATTAAGCTTGGTAAAAATTATGGATGGCCAATAGTAACATTTGGAGAAGAATATTGGGGTGGGAAGATAGGGCAGGGAATTACTACTCTGGAAGGCTTTGAAGATCCAATATGGTATTGGGTTCCTTCAATAGCTCCATCTGGGATGACTTTCTATAATAAAAATATGTTTCCTGAGTTTAAGGGTAATTTATTAGTGTCGTCTCTCAAGTTTAAAAGTATTTATGTGATTGAATTGAAGAATGGCATGCCTTTTGAAGAGAGAGTACTGTTTAAAAACAAGTTTGGTAGAATAAGAGACATTGAACAGCTAAAAGATGGAAGTATTCTTATTATTTCTGATGAAAAAAATGGGGGGTTATATAAAATTTATAGGTGAAGAATTAAGCATCTTTTTTTGTAATTATATCTCTCAATTCGTCTATTTGCTGCCTCAAAGCATCAATCTCATCATTATTATTATTATTTTTTGAGGTAGAAGTTTCGGCGCTTTGTTCACCATGATTAGTGTTAAAAATTGGATTGTTTAGCCAGGGTTGCATCATTTTTTCCATAATTTCAGTCTGATTTTTTTGCCATTCATGAAATAGATCTGAGCTTTCATTGTTCTCCTTATTTCGTTCTTCACCTGAATTAAATGCCTTTAAAAAACTTCTTTGCTGTTGGTGAAATACTTCAAAAGTTCTAGAAAGTATATCCGGCATAAACTTCTGTGCTGTATTGTTATAGCTAAGTATGATTTGTTTTAATACATCTTGAGGGAACACGCTGCCTTCTTTATTTTCTAGATCGGAAATGATTTGCAGAAGATACTGATTAGTAATATCTTTTCCAGAATCTTTATCTATTATTTTAAAACTCTTCCCCGAATTTATTAAATTATAGAGGTCCTCTAAAGTAACGTACTCGCTGGATGTAGTGTTATACAAGCGTCTACTACTGTATTTATTAATAATTATCGTATCTTTGGAAGCGCTCATAATACTTAATTATATCAAATAGAATACAATTGGTAAGTTATAAATAAAAATGGCCGACTAGCGGCCATTTCGGGAGGAAATTTTTTAAAATTATTATTTCGACGAAGTTGTTTTCTTAGCTACTTTTGTAAGCTCTTCTTGAGCATCTTTTCCAGTCTTCATTATGAGGTCTATTGTTTCCAGCTGAGCTTTCTTGGCAACTTCCGCAAATTCTGCCATATGTTTTGGGGCACTTTGAGTTTGCGAGCTAACGAAATCAGTGGCAATCTTCATGAAGTCTTCTGGCTTCTCAGTACCTTTAACAAACGGATCAAGTGCTGATAAGCTTTCTTTTGCCCAACTTTGTGACAATTCGGTATTTTTCTTCACTGTATCTAAAGCTATCTTTCCTACTTTGGTATTATAATCCATCATGGATTTCATAGCATCGTCTATTTTAAATGGGCTTTGAGACATTATTTTCTCAAAGTTCTTTGAGTAATCTTCAAAATTAAACATGGAATTCTCCTACGAATGTTGCGAATGTAATATAATTATACTGCATTTGCAAAATAGTCAACCTTTTATTATGCAAATGCAGAATTATTTATAATTTTTCATAACATATTTACCTGGGGCAAGTCCAAGAGAAGGAAAATCATTATGAGAACCAGGAATGTAAGCAGGAATATGAGAGCTAGACCTAGCTTTAATCCAACTAGACCAGTAAGGCCACCAAGAGCCATCATGTCTATCAGCTGTTTTCAACCATTCATCAGGCACAGAAAAGGTGTTGGAATTAGTCCAGTAGCCGTATTTTTTACTGTACGCTGGGTTAATAATTCCTGCAATGTGACCGCTACCTGCTAAAACAAACCGTTTATCTCCAGTAGATTTGTTAAGCCCAAAAAAAGATGATCTCCAGGGTGCAATATGATCAGTATGTGTTGCTACAACAAAAATGGGTATGTCAATATACTTTAAAGAAAGCCTCTCTCCCATGATTACTAGCTCACCCTTTGAAAGCTGGTTTTCCTTGTAGAATTTATTAAGATACTCCAATGCCATTTTTCCCGGTAGGTTTGTAGAGTCTCCATTCCAATATAGCAAGTCAAAACGTGGAGGTTTCTTACCCATAAGATAAGATCTTACTGCAGGACCATATACCAAATCATTAGACCTTAAAAAACTAAAAGTCTGCGCAAGAAAAGAACCTTCCATATAGCCAACTTTCTCAATCTGCCTATTTATTTCATCCAGATATTCGTCGGTGATAAATAGAGACAAATCTCCAGGGTCTTCAAAATCAGTTAATGTCGTGAAAAACGTAGCTGAGTTGACAAAATTTATACCTTTTTTGCAAAGGTATGAGAGAGCGGTAGCCAAAAGCGTACCACCGATACAGTAGCCAATGCAGTTTATTTTTTCTTGCTTAGTAATTTCTCTTACTACTCTAGCGGCTTCAAAAAAGCCTTTGCTAATATACTGAGTGAAATCAACATCTGAATATTCCTTGCCAGGGTTCACCCAAGAAATAATGAATGTAGGTATTCCTTCTTCTATCGCATATTTAACAAAACTATTTTTTGGCTGAAGATCAAGATTATAAAATTTATTGATCCAGGGAGGTACAATTAACAATGGGGTTTTTGAAACTGTATCAGTAAGAGGTTTGTAATGAATTAATTCAAATAGCTCATTTCTGAATATAACCCTACCTTCCGTTATAGCTAAGTTCTCTCCAACTTCAAATGCTTGTGTATCTGTTAATGATACTGTTAAGTCTCCCGTACTATTTTCAACGTCAGTAACAAGATTCTCAAGGCCATCTACCAAAGACTTCCCGTTTGTCTCGAGTGCTTGAGTAAGAGCTTCCGGATTAGTTCCAAGAAAGTTTGATGGAGAAAAAAATTCAATCATTTGTTTCGTAAAAAAACTAATCTGTTTTTTATCTGATTTACTCAAAGTATCTAAATCTTCAATAGTTTCCTCGATAATTTTCGATGATATTGTATAATGCTGTTTGATTAGCTTAAAATATAGATTTTCGTCCCAGCCTTGATCTGTCTTCTCCAACTCTTTCGCAGGGGTTGTATCAGTGTTCTTAAGAATATCGTTTTGAATATTAGTCCAATTTTCTAAAGTCGACTTATAATATTTTACTTGATTTTCTATTAGTTTGGTTGGATTGGAGAGTATTTCCGAAAAATACTTCGCAGACGCTTTGTAATACAGTTCTTGAGACGGTTGTGCCTTTACCTCTGGTTCCGGTGTTTTCGAAGATAAAGCTACTACTAGTCTCTTTGTTAAAGAATCAATTTTATCGAAATTTCCTAATAATTCCTCATATTCTCTGGGACCTACAGCTACGTCATCCTTTACATTTTTGTTTTCATCTTGCACAGTTGTATATATACTTATTTATTTAGTAGATATATAACCATAAAAATAAAAAGCTAGTAAAAATATGTTGCTACCGACATACGACTATTTCGAAAATTTGAGGCAATATAATCAGTGGGTTGCTTCGACAATGAAGGCCTTCTGGGAAAACCCTGTTTTTGGTATGTATCCTAGTCCAGTACCATCCACTCTCGCAGCATGGGGCAGGGTAACAGAGCATAGTTTATCTCGAATAACATCAAAGCCCGACTGGGGTATAGATTCAGTGGTGTCGGACGAAGTTGAGTACCTTGTGAGTTTAGAAACTGTAAAATCACTTCCTTTCTGCGACTTAATTAAGTTTCAAAGCACCAGTCCAAAGAAAGTACAACGAAAAGTTTTGATTATAGCACCTATGTCAGGGCATTATGCAACTCTTACAAGAAATACAGTTATATCTTTGCTTCCAAATTGCGACGTATATATAACCGATTGGAAGAATGCTCGAGACGTCCCTTATTCAGCAGGAAAATTTGATATTGAAGATTATACCAAATATCTAATAGATTTTTATACCATTCTTTCACCAAAGATAAACGTTATAGCTGTTTGCCAACCTGTACCACTTGCATTGGCTGCAGCAGCTTTTACATCCAAAAAATCACCTAAATTTAATCCAGCGTCTTTAACTTTGATTGGGGGGCCTATTGACCCAGATGCAAACCCTACAGATGTAACAGATTTCGGTCATAGAGCGTCTATGGAGACACTCGAGAATACCGTTACTATGCCCGTAGGGCTCAATTATAAGGGTGTTGGAAGAGAAGTTTATCCTGGGTCTATTCAATTAGCTTCCTTCATAGCGATGAATCAGGAAACACATAATAAAGCATTTTTGGATCAAATAGAGAGAGAAGCATCGGGTAATGCGTTTGAGCATGATAGGCACAATAAGTTTTATGATGAATACCTAGCGGTCATGGATATGACTGCTGAATTTTATCTTTCTACTGTTGAGAGAATTTTTAAAAATAGAGAAATTGCTAAAAATGAATTTAAACTAGATGGCGAAAAATTAGATTTTGGTGACATTAAATCAATACCTACCTTTGTTGTTGAAGGAGCAAATGATGACATTTCAGCTCCTGGACAGTGCAAGGCAGCTTTAGGCTTGCTTAATAACCTACCTAAATATATGAAAAAATTCCACTTACAAAAAAAGGCAGGGCACTACGGTATTTTCAGTGGCAGGGCTTGGCGTTCACGCATAAGACCGTTATTTCTAGATTTTATCGATAAGTTTAGTTAATCCAATCACACTTGTTTTTCTAGGCCCTCAAAAAGTTCTTCCCTAGAAAAAGGCAAGGATCTCAACCTAACTCCAGTTGCGTTAAATATTGCATTCCCAATCGCAGGAGCTACTACGCACGTAGCCGGTTCTCCGACTCCACTTGGGTGAATACCATTTTCTACGATATGAATCTCTAACTCTGGAATTTTGGTTATATTTTGCCATTTGTAGGTATCAAAGTTTCTTTCTGCGACATGACCATTATCAAGTGTCATCTTTTCTAATAAGGCAGCCGATAGTCCCCACATTAAGCTTCCTTCCACTTGTGCTCTTACCCCGTCAGGATTAATAACTATACCCGCATCGATTGCACATGTTAATTTTTGAACGTTGATAGCAGCTGAGTTTTTATCCACAGCTACCTGCGCTATGCATGCAACAAAAGAGGGATTGTATCTAGTTTCTGCACCAGAGGCTGCAATGCCTAATGATGTTCCCTCTGGCAAATCGCTTCTACCATAGTTAGCTAAACCACTGGCTATTTTTAAAACATTTGCAAGTCTTTTTCCACCTCCAAACGAGGTAGGCAAGGGGTCTGATTTTTTTGCTCCCTTATTTACTCCTTTCCCTCTTAGATTTAATAATCGTAACGAAAGAGGGTCTTCATTTATTTCGTACGCCACCTCATCCATAAAAGACTCAAGAGCAAAAACTGTATAATTATTTGCTACACTTCTTACAGCCCTACAAGGTATCGTTTTTTCAATCGAGGTTTGCCGGTGATGAAAAACAGACTGGTTCTCTATATCATACCAATTATCAGAACCAGTTAGAGTGTAAGTTTCTTGTTTTACTGCGTCATCAGTCTTTAACTCCTTTCCATTAACCAACGGAAAATGCAACATATCAGTAAAAAAAGGGTTCAATTCAAGCTGCATGTTGGCACAAGCAATACTTTGCGTGATTCCAATACATTTATCCCCTCTTAAAACACTCTTTAAACTTTGCGCTGAAGGTGTTCTAGGATGAGCGAACGCCATATCATCCTCTCTAGTGAAGATTAATTTTACTGGTTTCTTAAGTTGTATAGATGCCATAGACGCCATAATAATATGTTCTATTTCATAGCGCTTACCAAAACCTCCTCCTATCAAGTGAGGATGATATATTATATCTTCGGGCTTCATTTGAAGAAATTGCGCAAATAAATATGGCAACATCGTACCCATCTGGCTGCCAGCATAAATATGAAGCTTTTTATCAACAAAATTTACTAAAGCAGACATAGGCTCCATTGGAGCATGTGCAACCATTGATGTTTTGTAAAACCTTTCAATCTCTCTAACATTATCTAAGCCTCTAGCCTTTTCATAATCTCCAACTTTCCAAAATATTTTTCCATTGTCCTTTTGTTTCAAAAAGGAAAAAGCCTCTAACTCGGCTTCTTTAGATGATTGAGTTGAACATGCAGAGTTATCCCAGTTTACTTCAATGAGTTTGGATGCCCTCATTGCCTCTGGAAAACTTGAGGCAATAACTAATGGCATATGAGTCATAAACCCTCCTACTAACAACTGATCAGGCAAGTTTATTGGAAGCGTCGTTATATACCCTTTTACTTGTTTTTTGGCTTCGTCATCATTTACAGATACTATTCTTGAGCCCATTCTTTTTGGAGGCGCAATGATTTTTGCATAAAGCATATTCGGAATATGAGCGTCTATAGCATATCTAGCGGAGCCATTAATCTTTTCAGGAATATCTAGAGATTTTACTGATTTACCAATAATAGAGTAGTCCTGCCTTGCTTTCAGGTTTACTTCCTTTAGATCTTCCTCAGACACTTCATAATCGATTACCGTTTCTGATAATATTTCAGAAAAAGAAATCTTCTCTCCCATTATGGTATCCTTGATAACACTTTTTTCAACAAGACAATCTCCAACGTCAGCCCCTAGTAGGTCTGCTCCAGTTTCTAATATAATCTGTCTTGCGGCTGCAGAAACTCGAGAAAGCTTATCGAACTCCTCAAAAACACTCCAGCTACCTCCCGTCAATTGGGGGCCATAAGTGTTTATGGTTGTGTAATCCATTTGAGGATAGTCGATAGTTACATCTTCCCAACTCAACCCCAACTCTTCAGCCACAATTTGGGCTAGGGAAGTGCCAACATGCTGCCCCATTTCATTTCTAAAAATGTGAACCGTTGTTCTTCCGTTTGACTCCATCGTAAACCAAATTGAGGGAGTAAAGTTTTGAGGTAAAACTAGAGGACTAGATGGGTTTAACAGGTCTACCGCTTCTTTACCTTGGGTAAAAGCTAACTTTGCAAATATAAGGCTACTTAAACCGGCAGCAGAACTAATAAGAAATGATCGTCTTTTTAAATTTATATTATTATTCATTATACGCTCCTTTCCCTAATCTCTTTGCCGGCTTTTTTAATTGCACCTTTTATTCTATGATATGTCATACATCTACAAAGATTTCCACGCATGGAAATTTCAATGTCTTCATCACTCGGGTCATTGTTCTCAGCAAGCAACGCGGCAGCTTGCATGATTTGGCCAGACTGACAATATCCACACTGGGGAACCTGTAGATCAAGCCAAGCTTCTTGAACTGGATGATTGGAAGCTGGGTCTAAACCTTCTATAGTAGTGATAATAGCATTCTCTACATCACCAACTCTTATTCGACATGACCTCATAGCTTCCCCATTTACATGAACAGTACATGCCCCGCAATAGCCACCACCACACCCAAACTTCGTTCCTGTTAGTTTCAAGTCTTCTCGCAGCACCCACAAAAGAGGTGTATCTGGTTCATTGCCAACAAAATAACTTTTTCCATTTATTTTAAGTTTTGCCATTTTATTATTCCTTATTTATTACCAACAAACTTATTCTCGATATAATAAAATACTGACGTCGACATTATATCCATTAAGTCTCTTCCTTTAAATCTTACCTTTTCCCTTTTTAGCCTTCTGCTTATAGAACGTGCATTTTTTTTTAGTAACTTTGAATGAATTCCAATCATCTGTTCATCAAAAAAAATGATGTTACTTCCAGTGTATTCTCTTATTCTTGGCGCAAGATCTTTATTCCACTCGTCTGCGCCAAGTCTAACCAAAGAAAGAGATATATCTCTTTGTGAAAGCATTTCACTATCCCCGGCATATTGTTTTATGATTTTAAAAGAAGTCCAGGTTGCGGGGTTCTTGAGATTTGCAATGTTCTGATGTTTTTTTGTCATTTCATCACTTACACCATCAGCTTTTATTCCTTCGGCTCCATGACATGACCAGCAACCATCTCCCGGTTGGTTGTATAGTTTTTCTCCTATAAGAAGTTTTAAGTCAGCCCTATCTATTTCAACATACTGTCTAACAGGATTAGCTTCGACTTTGCTAAATCCAAAAGAGCTGAATATTAAAAACAATGCCGACAATAGTGATTTAAAAATATTTGCCATCTTAAAGTTTATATTTATTAATCATCACATAAAATGTTATCGTAACTTTAACTTTTTGTACAAGAGTTTCATTTATAGACTTAAGACTAAAATGCTATTAAGAACAAGAATACTTCTAGCTTTGACAGCGGCGTTTTTCGCTATAACGCTTATTATGCTTTACCAAAACTTTTTATCAAGAGATCAAATACAAAAAGCATTAATTAAAGAGGTTTCACTAGGACAAAATGTTATTTGGGATAAGGTTTTAGCTGGAAGTCACGAGCGAATGGAATTTTATGCCTATGACACTCGTCCAGGCACGCCATCTATATGGGCATTGAGGGGAAAGAGAAGTGCGGTTTCGGCCGTTGAAAAGAAAAATCCAAAACTTATCACAAGGGTTATTGGCAAATTCTATAATAGTCTTGTAGATACGGGTGTTATCGATCATCTATTTATGTTTGATGAAGAAGGAACCCCAATACACTATCTGTCCAAAGACGCCATCCCAAAATTTAAACTAACGCAGATGAGCCTCAAAGCTCTGAGTAAAGAAACTAACCATGACACGATATCTGGACTTAGCGTAATAAATAATGAGATTTGCTCAGTCATTATTTTTAAAATTTTTTCAAATGGTCGGGTTGTAGGACAAGTAATGTATGCCAAAAAGATCCTGCCACTCGTAAACGACTTTGTTGAAAGTGCTCAGGCGGATTATATCGCACTCGCTGATAAAACTGCATTGTATACCGAAAAGTATATTCAATTTTCAGAATTCGAAAATAATTTAGGAAAAAGCATTAACACCATCGTTAGTAACAATAAAACGTTCTCTGTTAATCAATATGACGCGCCATTATTAAACGAAAATATACTGCCTCAATATTTTATAAGAGATATTACCTCAGCCATAACTGAATATAATAGAACCTTCATTGTTTCTGCAATTTTAATTATTCTTGCACTTTTAGCTATAGGGGTGATAATTACTGCAATACTCAGATCAGGCTTTAAGCCTTTATATGGCGCGATAAATGCGCTGAATTTACTGTCTGATGGAAATACAGAAGTAGATGTAAATGTAAAGGGAAATGATGAAGTTAGTCAAATTGCTAGTGCTGTAAAATCTTTCCGCGAAACTTTACTCAATTACAGAGATGTAAGATCTACAGCGATAAAAAATAGACAGAACCAAGAAGAGAAAATAATTGGAGAAACGCTAAAGTTAGCTTCATTATTGCCAACGGAGCAAAGGAAAGCATTGAGAAAAGATGTATCTTCAATGCAAAATTTGAACAGTAGCAACAAAAATACAGAGAAAAATCTATTTTCCACTGATGAAAATCAAACGATGGCTATTCTTACTATAGCTTTCAGTCGTATAGCAACGGAAATTAAAGCATTATTCAGAAAGCAGGTTCAATTGACTGAGGCATACCAAAGATTCGTTCCAGAGCAACTACTTGAAAGTCTGGATAAAAAGTCAATACTTGATGTCCAGCTAGGCAACCAAGTACAAAAGGAGATGACGGTATTATTTTCAGATATTAGATCTTTCACCAATATCTCAGAACAATTAGAGCCAGCTGAAAATTTTAAGTTTGTGAATGACTATTTGGCTGCAGTTGTTCCTTCGATAAGGAGATACGATGGTTACGTCGATAAATATATCGGGGATGCAATCATGGCTTTATTTACAAAGAAGAGCTCTGATGCAGTAAATAGTGCAATTGATATGCTTTCAAAATTAGATAAGCTAAATAGTAAAAGAGAAGGTGAGGGCTTGCCGAGTATTTCTATTGGTATTGGTATAAATACTGGGTCTGTGATGCTAGGAACACTGGGAGTGCCTGATAGAATGGAAGGCTCTGTTATTAGCGATACAGTTAATCTTTCGGCAAGGCTTGAAGAATTAACCAAATTTTATGGAGTACCTCTTATTATAAGTTCTGAAACAGAAAAAACGCTTTCTAAATCAATTTCAAGAAGAGAAATCGATGAAATCGAAATAAAAGGAAAAACTAACAAAGTAGTGATCTTTGAGGTATATCACTGGGAACAAAAAAAATATAGAGATAAAAAAATAGAGTTTTCACCAATATTTAAAAAAGCAATAGATTTTTACAGGAAAAAAGATTTAAAAAATTGCTATAAGCAACTGAAAATATACGAAAAAGCAGTAAAAAAAGATCCAATTTTAAATTTATATCTCGAGCGATGCAAAAGTTAAAAAATTGATGCGATATGAATAAAAAAAGTCAATCAATGATACCAGGCGCCTCATTGGCCTCAACCATAAAGGTTTTAGCTGGACTAGGTCCTTTGGGTGAAAAAGTTTTAAAACAAAATGGTATAAGTGAGATTGACCCAAAAAAAAATTATCCGAGCTCAATCCGGTTGAAAATATTCGAGGAGGTAAGAAATAGATTTGGAACTGATGCCTTATATGCAATCGGCGTAGAGCAGGGGCTTCTAATGTTATCTATGCTACAAGATTTTGGAAAGTACATGGATAATTCAAGGAAGAAATACTTAATAAGGTCAGTATCATCGAATAATAGAATTAGAAATTATAATTTTATAGATGAAACTCTTCCTGAACTGCAGAAAATTACAAATGATTATATGGGTCAATTTCGTAGCGATAAGCTCAAAGGGGATATAAAGTTCAGTCGACTATCAGAAGATACATGGGAAATGGCATTCATTCTTGCCCAGCCTCTAAAAAATTGGAAATTTGGAATTGGAAATTATCATATTTTTCTTATTAACCTCTTTGGTGACATGTTTGACATTGAATACATGCTTGACAAAAAAAGCGTAGATATTGCTGATGGTTGGTCTAGTGGGGCTTTTGTTCTAAAATTT
>CABZEW010000023.1 GCA_902524845.1 uncultured Alphaproteobacteria bacterium | reverse complement strand
AGGGTTTGTCAGTAAGGGCCATCGAAAAAATAGTAAAAAAAGGAATAGCCCAAAGTGATGAAAGCGTTAAAAAGAGAAAATCAGTTAAAAAAGACCTAGATACACTACATTTAGAGCAGGATATTAAAACTGCCTTGGGATTAACGACCCATATAGATCATAATGACATCTCTGGGGGTGGCAGTATAACTATAAAATATAAAGACTTAGAACAACTCGATATATTTTGTTCAAAAATGATGAAAATGTGATTCTTAATAGCAGTCTATTAGAGATCTAGCAATGTAATCCAACATTTTTGTACCCCTCTTTCTCATGACAATTTCATTGCCCTTGAGTTTCATTAATTTGTTCTCTTCTAAGTCTGCCACTACCGGTCGAATTTTCTCAAAGTCAAAAATTGAGATGGGTATGTTTTTAGAAATTCTAAGATTCATTATTAATTTTTCTTCAAACATCACTTTAGTGTCTATTGGGCTTATTTTTGGTGTACTTGAATTTGAGGAAACAGTTTCTTTAAACCAAATATCTGGGTTTCTCTCTTCTTCTGTTGCATATTTTTTTCCCGATATATTTACCCGACCGTGCGCCCCCGGTCCTATTCCTATATAATCATTATACTTCCAGTAGGAAAGATTATGCTTACATTTAAACCCCTTCCTTGAAAAATTGGATATTTCGTATTGCCTATAACCATTATCTTCACAAAGTTTCTTTGTGACATCAAACATTTCGGACACGATTTTATCGGATGGCATACCTTCTAGTAAGTTTTTTTTAAAGAGTTTATAAAAACTGGTATTTTCTTCTATAGTGAGTTGATAAAGCGATAGATGAGGTACTTCTAGAGATATTATGTGCGAAAGTTCATTAGACCACTCGTTAATGCTTTGATATTGCCTGCCATATATAAAGTCGAGATTATAGTTCCTGAACCATTTATTTACGATATTTAAAGCTTCGATCGCCTGATTTTTGTCATGATCACGTCCCAAATGAACTAAATCTTTGTCAATAAGAGCTTGTACCCCAACTGATACTCTATTTATACCAGCTAACTTAAGTCCTTTAAATTTATCATTTGATATACTATTTGGGTTGGCCTCAATAGTAATTTCACAATTACTATTAATGCCCCAAAGCTCATCGATCTTTTCTAATACAAGCTCCACAAAATCTGTATTAAGAAGACTGGGGGTTCCTCCACCAAAAAAAATGGAGCTAATTTTTCTTTTTTTCAACTTGGAGAACCAAAATTCTAATGCCTTAAGATATGCCTTTACCCAATAAGATTGATTGACAGCTACTCTCCTGTATGAATTAAAGTCGCAATAGGGGCATTTTATTTTACAAAAAGGCCAATGTATATATATGGCGATGGAAGATCGTGACATATTCAAAAACAAGCTTCCATAAGATTTTTTACAGCTAAACCCCTATGACTGATTTTATTTTTTTTCCACCTATCCATCTCACCAAATGTCTCTTTATATCCATTAGGCAAGAAAACTGGGTCATAGCCGTGGCCTTCTCGTCCCCTTCCTGGCCAAATGATTTCACCATGAATCCTACCTTCGAATTTCTCAAAATGATTATCTGGCCAATATAAAATCAGGGAGCAAATAAAATAAGCTATAACGGGTTCTACACAACCAGTTCTTTCAATTTCCTTTACAAGCTTATTGGTTGCGAATTCAAAATCTCTTGATCCATCACTTAAAGTAGCCCAATCAGCTGAGTAAATGCCAGGTGCGCCTTTCAATATTTCAACGCAAAGTCCACTATCGTCGGCCAAACTAACCATACCTGTTATCTTCGACGCTTCTCGGGCTTTAATTAAAGAATTTTCCCAAAATGACATTCCACTCTCCTCAGGCGATACCCAAGAATATTGGCCGATATTATTAATGTTAAAGTCCACTTTGCCAAACAAATGTTTGAACTCTTCAATCTTTCCTAAGTTGTGAGTCGCTAGTACTAAATCTTTTTCCTGAAACACCCTATTCATTTATGGCTGATTTCTGTATATCGATTATTTCTTTTATCCCTTTTGAAGCCATAGAATACATAATTTCGAACTCCTTCTTCGAGAATGGTTCTTTCTCAGCGGAGCATTGAATTTCAATTAACTCATTTTTATCATCCATGACAAAGTTTGCATCTGTTCCAGCTGAGCTATCTTCTTGATAATTGAGATCTAATTTTGGCTCTCCATTGACAATACCGCATGATATCGCAGCGACGTGCCGAACAATTGGATCAAACTTTATTTTTCCGGTTTTCATCAAGGTATTGGTCGCTAGTTTTAGCGCAACCCAACCCCCACAAATAGACGCACATCTCGTGCCGCCGTCAGCTTGGATAACATCACAATCGACTATTATTTGTCTTTCACCAAGGGCAACCCTATCTACTGCCACTCTTAAACTTCTTCCGATCAATCTTTGAATTTCTTGAGTTCGACCACTTTGGCTAACTTGCTTCGATTCCCTCTTCATTCTTTCATTAGTGGACCCAGGCAACATCCCGTATTCTGCAGTCACCCATCCCAGTCCGCTTTTTCGCAAGAAAGGAGGAACCGTCTCCTCGATAGTTGCTTTACAAATAACCATCGTGTTGCCAAATTTAATAAGACAAGAGTTTTCTGCGTGGGTTAACAAGTCAAACGATATAGAAACGTCTCTCATCCCTTCACGTAAGGTGTCCATTTTTTAACATTACCCTGTTTTTGTATGTATACATAAAAAATTATTCACTTTAATAAAGCAAGTTTCAAATAAAAACTAGTGTAGTGGGTCATATATTTTTAATGCTCCTGAGGCTTTAAATTCTTTTAATTCATACCTATATCTTATATACAGAAATGCAAGTTTTATAAATTTTAAACAATAAGATTTTAAAGAAACGAGTTAGAGCAATTCCGACTCAGGGTTGTTGTAAAGTGTGCTGAAAAAGAGAAAGGTTTTTAAAATGGACAAAGAGGATGAAGAAATAGACCTAGAGCATCATGAAGGTATGCAGAGGCATGAGGAGGGAATAAGTACCTCAACTGACAATGGAGATATTGAAGTTGAAAGCCCGGGGTTAGAAGGGGAACAACAGGACAAAACATTAGATGAGCTAAAAGAAGAAAACAAAAATCTTTCGGACAAAATGATGAGAGCTCTAGCGGAAACAGAGAATATAAGGAAAAAGTTTTTCAAGGAAAAAAAGGATGCTGAAATATATGGCGGTACTAAGTTAGCTAGAGGTCTATTATCGGTTCTTGATAACCTCAATCGAGCATTGGAAATTGTGGATGGTGAAATGAAGGAAAAGCAAAATGCTTTTTTTGAAGGAATAGAACTCACAAAAAAGGAATTATTAAACACATTTTCAAACCATGAAATAAATGAACTAACTCCACAAGAAGGAGAAAAATTTGATCCTAAATTTCATCAAGCTATGTTTGAAGGACCTCACCCGAATATTGAAAAGGGAAACATTATTCAAGTAATGGCAAACGGTTTTACAATAGGAGAAAGGCTCCTAAGGGCCGCGCAGGTTGGGGTATCTTCAGGAGTTATTCAACATAAAGAAGAGGACGATAAATCAACCTGATTTTAAATATCACTTTTCAATCCATGGAGAATGTTTAGAGCCTCTAAAGGAGTTATAGATTCCAAATCAATTTTATCTATATCCCTCTTGACTTTGAGAAGCCTTTCCTTCTCTAAATCTCCTTTTCTTAAATCAACATCTTTTTCGTTTATTCTCTTTTTTTCAAATTTTCTAAGCAAAGCATTAGCTTCCAAAATTACATCGTTTGGAAAACCAGCTAGTTCCGCAACTTTTATCCCTAATGAGCCTTTTGATTTTCCATGAATTACTTTGTATGAGTAAATAATTTCATCGTTCCATTCTTTAATTTCACAAGAAACGTTTTTAACTTTAGAGTTTTTACTTTCGATTTCCGTAAGTTCGTGATAGTGGGTGGCAAACAGAGTTCTTGATTTATTATTCCGCAAGATTTTTTCAATAATAGCCCAAGCTATTGCTAAGCCATCAAAGGTAGCTGTACCTCTCCCAATTTCATCTAAGATAATAAAGGACTTACTATCTGCGTTTTTGATGATGTTGCTAGTCTCTAGCATTTCCACCATAAATGTGGATTGGCCCTTAGATATGTTATCAGAGGCTCCTATCCTGCTAAATAGCTTGTTTGCAACCCCTATTTTCGCTTTTTTGGCGGGAACATAAGAACCGATTTGTGCCAAAATAATAATATGTGCATTCTGCCTTAGAAATGTCGATTTACCTGCCATATTTGGTCCAGTTATCAACCATAGGTGTTCATCGGCACTCAATGAACAATTATTAGGGACGAAGCCATTAAGGCTTTTCTTAAGTACTGTCTTTTCCACTACAGAATGACGCCCATCATCAATAATGAAATCATTGCTATTATCTACTAAAGGACAGCACCAATTGTTTATTTTGGCTACATGACCCAGAGTGGAGCAAACGTCCAAAGAGGATATTTTCCTTGATAAGCCTATAATATCTTTACTAATTTCTATCGCTTTTTGATGTAATTCTCCCAATATTCGTACTTCTAATTCTAGAGCATTATTTCTGGCATTAAGAGCCGTTTTTTCAGCTTTATCGAGACTTGCGCTTTTAATCCGAATAGTGTTGACTGTTGTTTGTTTATGAAAAAACTCATTGTCTTCTAACAATTTATCCTTGTAAGCAATTGGGGTTTCAAAAAAGTAACCCAAGACATTGTTATATTTCAATTTTAATGATTTTATACCAGTTTTTTGAGAGTATTTTTTTTGCAGCTCAAGGAGATCAAATTTAGCATTCTTTTCCTCTAATTTTATTTTCTGCAATTCTTTGTTGAAGGTCTCTTTAATGAATCCACCATCTTTTATTGTTAGAGGGGGCTCTTCTTTAATAGCCAAACCTAGATCTTCTAGAATATTCCTTAGATTATCTTCAACTAAATCATCTAAAGCTATTTTGTTTTCACGAAGGGACTTTATTTTGTCCTTCAAAAGAAAAAAAAGGTCCATACCTTTTTTTAATGAGTAAAGGTCTCTAGGATTTGGACCAAGTCTTATTAACCGGGATAAAGCTCTTTCTGTATCGGGAAACTTGCTGATTAAACTTCTGACCTCCTCTGTAATTTGGTTATCATTATAAAATTCTGTGATCTTCCTCTGCCATTTAAAAATCTGATTTGTTTGCGTGGAGGGTGCATTTAATCGTCTTTTTAGCAGTCGTGACCCAAGTAGGCTGCAAGTCTTATCAACCACACCTAAAAGCGAGAGATTTTTTTCTCCGTCTAACGAAGTATTTATTTCCAGGTTCTTTCGTGTGGAAGGATCGATGGTCATTATGTTTGATAGTTCAATTTGTTCGGGCATATTATAGTGTTCTAGAAACAAGTTTCTATTTTTCTGAAGATACCGCACGATAAGAGAAAGAGAACCTAACCGACCAATGTTTAGTTCTTTAAGATGGTCCAGATCGAAAAATGATGATAAGAACTCAAGAAGTACGGATTTAGAAAAACTTCTTTTATTGTCCAGCCAAGTTATTTCTAATGAGGCCTCTGAACCTAGTACGCCAAACTCTTGTTTGTTTTTATACGCAATTATTTCATTTGGAGATATTTGATCGATCATTGATAGTAATCTTGAATCATCGGTTGAAGTTGATTTGAATAAACCAGTTGAAATATCTATCCAGCAGGCGGTCCAACTGTTATCAAAAAAAAACAAGGCCATTAATATATTGTTTTCTTTTTGTACCAAAAAAGATTCTTCTAACTTTGTCCCTGGCGTAATTATTCTAACCACACCTCTTTTTACAATCTCTTTGTAGCCTCTCATCTTCGCCTCTTTTGGGGACTCAAGTTGTTCACATATGGCAACGTTCATATTATTATCTAAAAGCTTTTTTATATAGCCCTCGGCGGAGTGAAAAGGAACTCCGCACATAGGTATATCTTTTCCCATGTGCTGACCTCTTTTTGTGAGAATAATATCTAAAGTGTTCGATGCTACCTCGGCATCAGAAAAAAAAAGCTCATAAAAATCTCCCATCCTAAAAAAAAGAAGTGATCCTGGATTATTAGCTTTAATATCCAAGTATTGCTTAATTACAGGAGTTGTTTGCACTGCAAATAGTCTCGTGTTTATTTGTTTCTTTAATCTTTAATAGTGTACAATTTGAGCCAAGTTAGCAATATTTTAGTTGCTGTTGGTCTCCCAGAAACTTTTCACTTTTGAAAAAAAGCTTGAGTATTTCGGGTTGTTATCTCTTTCTTCTAGAGATTTTTCAAAATCTCTGAGAAGTTCCTTTTGGGTTTCGTTGAGATTCACAGGTGTCTCAATATGCAACTCTATGTATAAATCGCCATATGAGCCACCTCTGATATTGGGCATTCCTTTTCCTCTTAATCGTAACTGCTTGCCGCTCTGGATACCGGAAGGAACTTTGACCCTAGTCTTTCCACCATCAAGAGTTGGTGCCTCAATATCCCCACCAAGAGTAGCTGAGACCATAGATACTGGTATTTGACAAAAAAGATTAGCTCCGTCTCTCTGGAAAATTGAGTGCTCTAGGACCTCTGTAAAAATATACAAATCTCCTGATGGACCATTTTGCATTCCGGCCTCTCCTTCACCACTAAGTCTAATACGAGTTCCAGTCTCAACTCCAGCCGGAATGTTCACACTCAGATTCTTATTTTTTTGAGTTGTTCCAGAGCCCGAGCAAAAGCGACAAGGGTTTTTGTTCATCTGACCTCTACCTGAGCACGTCGGACATGTCCTTTCAACGGTAAAAAAACCTTGCTGTGCTCTCACTTTACCAATACCACTGCATGTTGGGCATGAAGAGGGTTGCGTTCCATCCTTGCCTCCGGTTCCGCTACATTGCTCGCATTTAGTTGAAGTTGGGACTGTTATGTTTGTTGCCTTACCTCGATAAGCTTCCTCTAGAGATATAGTCATGTTATATCTGAGATCCGAACCTCTTGTAGAGGAGGAACCAGAGCCCCTTCTCGATGCACCGCCCCCCATGAAATCACCAAAGAGATCTTCAAATACATCTGAAAAGGTTGATGAAAAATCTCCCGCTCCGGTATTACCAAAACCACCATTCTCAAAAGCAGCATGACCATATTGATCATATGCCGCTTTTTTGTTAGAATCCTTAAGAACATCGTAAGCTTCGTTAACTGCTTTGAATTCTTCTTCGGCTTTGGAGCTTCCAGCATTTTTATCTGGATGATGTTCTCTAGCTTTTAATCTAAATGCTTTCTTTATGTCAGCCTCGGAAGCACCTTTGGAAATACCAAGCGTCTCATAATAGTCTCTTTTTGCCATTTAGGTTTCCATTTCTAGGTGAAAAGAAAATTTTTTTCAATTATTTCTTTTCATCATCCAAGTCTTCGAAATCGGCATCTACGATGTCACCATCACCATCATTTAAAGTATCATCAGGAGCGCCGGGATCCCCCTTGTTCTTCTCTGCTTCTGCCTTATATATAGCCTCGCCTAGTTTCATAGATGCTTCAGTTAGATCCTGACATCTTGCATTGATCTTTTCTGCCTCATCACTTTCCAAGACTTCCTTTAGAGCCTTCATTGAGAGCTCCATGGCCTCAATGGTCGATGGATCAACTTTATCACCATGCTCTTCAATAGATTTCTCGGTACTATGAATGAGACTTTCAGCTTGATTTTTTGCTTCAACCAGATCTTTTTTGGCTTTATCAGATTCGGCATTCTCTTCTGCGTCTTGTACCATCTTATCTATTTCATCATCTGAGAGTCCGCCTGATGCTTGAATAGTTATTTTTTGCTCTTTACCTGTGCCCTTATCCTTTGCAGAAACGGAAACAATCCCGTTTGCATCTATATCAAAGGTAACTTCAATCTGTGGCATACCTCTGGGGGCAGGGGGTATTTCCTCTAAATTAAACTTTCCAAGTTCCTTGTTATCTGTTGCCATTTCTCGTTCGCCTTGAAAAACCCTTATAGTGACAGCACTTTGGTTATCTTCAGCAGTGGAAAACACTTGGCTTTTTTTGGTTGGAATAGTTGTATTGCGGTCTATCAATCTTGTAAAAACCCCACCTAAGGTTTCTATTCCTAAACTTAAAGGTGTTACGTCCAGAAGAACAACGTCTTTTACGTCGTCTTGTAAAACTCCAGCTTGAATTGCAGCCCCCATAGCAACAACCTCATCAGGATTTACGCCTTTGTGAGGTTCCTTTCCAAAGAAAGCAGATACTTCTTCAATAACCTTAGGCATTCTTGTCATTCCACCCACAAGAACCACCTCGTCTATATCGCCTTTTTTAACGTCAGCATCTCCTATCGCAGCCTGACACGGTTTTAACGATCTGGCTATAAGATCAGCAACTAAACTTTCAAGCTTTGCTCTTGTAAGTTTCATTACTAGGTGTAAAGGCTGGCTCGTTTTTGGATCCATAGATATAAAAGGCTGGTTGATTTCGGTTTGGCTCGAAGATGACAGCTCTATTTTTGCTTTTTCTGCTGCCTCCTTCAGCCTTTGTAGAGCCATTTTGTCTCCTTTTAAGTCAACACCATTCTCTTTCTTGAATTCTTCTGCCAAATGGTCAACTATCCTCAGATCAAAGTCTTCTCCTCCCAAAAAAGTATCCCCGTTGGTCGATTTGACCTCAAAAAGACCATCATCAATTTCCAAAATTGAAATATCAAATGTACCTCCTCCCAAATCATAAACCGCAATAGTTTTACTACCCTTTTTTTCTAATCCGTATGCAAGCGCGGCAGCGGTGGGCTCATTTATGATCCGAAGAACCTCTAGGCCGGCAATCTTCCCCGCATCCTTGGTTGCTTGTCTTTGGGCGTCATTGAAGTAAGCCGGAACAGTTATGACAGCTTGAGTTACATCGTCTCCCAAGTGACTTTCTGCCGTCTCCTTCATTTTCTGCAGTATGAAAGCTGATACCTGACTAGGTGAATACTTTTCTCCTTTCGCTTCTACCCACGCATCTTTATTGCTGGCTTCAACAATGTTGTAAGGGACCATTTTTTTATCCTTGGTAACCATGGGATCATTGTACTGTCTTCCAATCAGCCTCTTAACTGCAAAAAGAGTATCCGAAGGGTTAGTAACAGCTTGTCTCTTAGCCGGTTGACCTACCAAACGCTCATCATCAGTAAACCCGACAATTGATGGTGTTGTTCTAGCGCCTTCCGAATTCTCAACAACCTTTGCATTTGCGCCTTCCATTATTGCAACACATGAATTTGTTGTTCCCAAGTCTATACCGATGACCTTACCCATAATTTGACCTTTCGAATAAATAATATCGTTAACATTATGGTATATAGGCAATTAATTTTATGGTGCAAGATTAGATGGTGCTAAAAATGTATTTTTGTTGTAAGACTATACCTTGATTTAGGTTTCGCATATGATTGATACACTTATTGAATTGGCCACAGAAGCAGGAAAAGTTATTCGTGAATTCTATGAGAGCGGTAGATTTATTACGTCGCTAAAAAGTGACAACTCACCAGTGACAACAGCCGACGAGGAAGCAAATGAGCTAATTTTGAGAGTCTTAAGACAAAAATTTCCAGAAATGCCGGCAATTTCAGAGGAATCAGATAATAGAGTTGCAGAAACAGGAACTTTTTTTATCATCGATCCCTTGGACGGAACAAAAGGGTTTTTGAATAAAACTGATAATTTCACTGTAAATATTGCGCTTATAAAAAATGGTAAACCAGTAGTAGGAGTTATCTACAGTCCCATTAGTGGCGAACTTTTTTACACATCTGAAAGTCTTGAAAGTTTTAAATACAATTTTATTGAAAAAACCAAAAAAGTAAAATTATCAGGTCAATCGAGCCGTAGAGACAAACTTAGGCTGATTACCTCAGAAAATAATTTCATTGGAAGAGAGAGAAAAATTTTTAAGGATAAGCCTGGTCATAACGTATTGAAAATTGGTTCTTCAATAAAATTTTGTAAGCTTGCTGAAGGTACTGCAGATGTTTATCCAAGATTTGGCAGAACCATGGAATGGGATACGGCTGCAGGGCATGCAATACTGAAATATGCCGGAGGCTCCCTGATAGATCTAAGAACAAAAAAAGAACTCACTTATGGGAAAAAAAACTATGAGAATGGGAGTTTTATAGCGCTCAGGGATTCACAAGATGGTGAGAAAATAGATTGGGATAAATTAACCACTAGATAGCTGACGCTCGCTCTTAAAATATTTGGATGTTTGTTTTTTTAAACACTTGCAATAGTTTTAAAAGTAAAAATATATCTATAAAAATTCTTATTTAAATCTATCTTTAGGCTGATTAATAGTGTTGTAATAACAATGGAATCATGCAGCCTTTGAATCTTCACTGCTCGTTAGTATGGCGAATAACGACTCCGCATTTTCTGATGACCTGAGTTTAGAGCGTATGTCTTTATCGGTGAAAAACCTTGAAACCATCGCTAAAGCTTTTAAATGCTCGGTCCCAGTGTTATTTTCTGGAGCTAATATAGTAAATATAAGGTCTACTGGCTGCTTGTCAGCTGACTCAAAGTCTATGGGGCGTTCTAAGCTTGAAAAAAAACCACATATTTTCGTCAACCCTCTCATTTTTATATGAGGTATCGCTACCCCATTACCAATTCCGGTTGGTCCAAGAATTTCACGTTGCTGAAGCGATTTAGCGATATTCATGCTAGGAATACCTACGTGTTCTGAAGCCATATTAGCAATATCTTGTAAAAGCTGTTTTTTACTTGAAGCCTTTATCTTTGTTCTTATGGCACTTTTGCGTAATATATCGTACATTTTCATAAAAATACCCCCTGACATTTGAAGGACAGTACAATAAAAAATCTGTCTTTTCTACAGTTTTATATTATTTCTACAAAGTAAACTTTTCGCCTAAATAAACGCGTCGAACGTCCTGATCATCGATAACATAATCAGGCGTACCAGACATAATAATCCTTCCGTCGTTTATAACGTAGGCTCTGTCAACTATTTTAAGCGTTTCTCTCACATTGTGATCGGTAATTAAAATTCCTATATCCCTATTTTTTAATTCACGCACTAATCCTCTTATCTCGTCAATGGCTATTGGGTCAACCCCAGCAAACGGCTCATCCAGTAAAATATATTTTGGTTGACTTGCTAGACACCGTGCTATTTCAACTCTTCTTCTCTCTCCTCCCGAGAGGTTTACTGCTTTCGCATTTCGGAGATGCGTAATCGAAAACTCACCTAGTAATTCTTCAAGCTTCTTTCGTCTCTCCTTTGGGGCTCTAATATTAAGCTCCAATATTGCATCAATGTTCTTCTCGACAGTTAGTCCTTTAAAAATTGATGATTCTTGAGGAAGATACCCTAACCCTGCTTTAGCTCTTCTATACATAGGTAGACTGGATATCTCATCTCCATCTAGCATTATAGACCCTCCATCTGATTTATGCATTCCAACAATAATATTGAATGCTGTTGTTTTTCCTGCGCCATTCGGACCAAGTAAACTCACGACTTCACCTCTCGTAACAAAAATACTAAAATCCATCAAAGCCAGTCTGGACTTATGAACTTTTCTAAGGCCCTGAACATTCAAGCCAATAGCTTTGCTTTCAAGGTTATCAACAGTTAGGTAAGGCGTGGTCAATGCTTTTTCCTTTAATTTTTTATGTATGAGTCTTTTATTCCTTCAAAATCTACTGTTTGGGTGTCTAAATCAACATTTATTTTTTCAGCCTTAATAATTGATTTACCCTGAATAAACTCGACGTCGCCTTTTATTGAAATGAAATTTTTTTCTACATCCATAAAAAGTTTGTCTCCTTTTGCTATAATGTCTTTGCTATTTGAAAAGTAGATGTTTTTATCAGCCTCAATGATTTTGATCTCTCGTGAACTAACACTATTCGTTTTTGCACTCAAAAAATCGGACTTAATTAAATATTGCCCATATGTAATTTTAACATCACCAGATAAAGTCAACACTCCTTCTCTTTTTTTAAAATGTGCTGTTTCTGAGCTAAACCTAATTATTTCCTTTCTGACTTCAGAAGCTATTCCGGGTCCATAAAAACCAATCGAAAAAGTAAAAATATTAGCTAAAATTAATAATTTTTTAATCGACATATATTTCAAAATCAACCCCGTTCGTAAAATAAATGTTCTCATCAATATTGGAGCTGAAAGAGTACTCCATTCCCCCACTAACAAAATGACCGAATTCAGTTTCAACCGATATTTTTTTCGACCCAACCAATAATTTTTTTTCAAAGTCAGCAATTAACTCCTCAGTTTTTATTATAGTTCCCAATGAGTTTTTGAGTAACATGTTACCATTAAACAATATGTTTTTTTCATCTAAATTGAGACTGGCGAAATCAGAGGAAAAATTAAAGCTCAAATCACCTGAAAAAGCAATCTTACCGAGTGGCCTTGACAATATAACTGTTCTTTCGTTGTGGTGACTAGGGTTTAATGCCTTGGCATGAAAATCAAAAGTCCCACCGTCTGAAATATTTCCAATTATATGAGCGTCGCGAGCTTGATACTTTAACCCTATTCTCACATCTTTCGTAATAACCTTAAATAAAGGATCCACTTTTTTTGCATAGAAAAAAACGAAAACTACTAAAAACAAAAATGCCGCACTAAAACCGAGTACTAATTTTAGCCAAAAAACCAGTCTTGTGTATTGGATAGCAGTAGTAACCATTGTTTTAGATATTAAGTCCCTTCCTGAGTCGTTTACACCATCCTCAATTATAATACCTACGAGAATAATTAATGCGAGAAAGGATCTACATCTTCCCAACCCATATGATCTAATTCGCACCTGGTTGGAAGGAAGCGGCACGTTTTCTCAAAAACCCCATACCTGTCCTCGCGTCTCAAAATACTATCTAAATGTTCCTTAATTTTATGTAGATACAAAACATCTTGTTTGGCGTAGTTTATTTGTTTTACATCTAAAACATCCGTTCCCCAGTAAGATGATTGTTGTTCTTTAGAAATATCAATTGACAATATTTCTTTCACAAGGTTTTTCAGCCCATGGCTTTGAGAAAATGTCCTCGCTAATTTTGAAGCTATTTTGGTACAATAAATGTTATTTGTCATAAAGTTTAAATTTGTATAGAGAACTCCGACGTCGAATCGAGCATAGTGAAATATTTTTACCACTTTTTCATCAGTCATTAACTTGGCTAGGTTTCGTGCCTGTTTCTGGTTTTTTTCAATTTGTACCAGATACGCTGTACCGTCGCTGTCTGCTATCTGAACTAGACACAATCTGTCTCTAGCAAATTTTAATCCCATAGTCTCTGTATCTACAGCAATCTCATTTCCTAAATCTAAGTTTTCAGGTATGTCATTTTTGTATATCGAAACAGGCATTTTTCCCTCTGATAATTATTTAAGTTTTTCTTGTATTATTTATAGCAATTTAGAAATTTTTAGTGATATGTAAAAAAAATACTCTACTTTATCATAGACGTTTTGTTGAGGAAGAACACAATGAATTTAGTGACTGTTTTTGGTGGCTCTGGTTTTTTAGGAAGATATGTAGTAAGGCAGCTTGCTTCAAAAGGTTTTTTTGTAAGGGTCATAGTTCGAAATCCAAATGAAGCCCTTTTTTTGAAGGTCTATGGTCGAGTGGGACAAATACAGCTAATTGGCGGGGACATAAAAGAAGAAAAGAAAATTCAAGAATATATAAAAGGTTCAAAGTGTGTAATTAATTGTGTTGCGACATTTTTTGAAACACGTTCACAATCCTTTAATGTTCTTCACGTTGATGCGGCAAAGACTTTGGCTAATATTGCTAGAAAGGAGAGGGTAAATCAATTCATTCATATATCATCCCTTGGTGCATCAACAAAATCAAGTAGTCAACTTCTGAAGTCTAAGGGAGCAGGTGAAGAAGCTGTTCTTCAACATTTTCCCGATGCCAATATAGTGAGGCCCTCTCTAATTTTTGGAACTGAGGACACATTTTTTAATAGGTTCGCAAAATTATCTTCTATTAGTCCGTTTATTCCAGTTGTAGGTTCGGAAACGAAATTTCAGCCCGTGTATGTTGATGACGTGGCCATTGCTATAAGTTTGTTGGTTGAGACGGATCAGCAGAAAAGGTATTTAGAGTTAGGTGGAGATGAAACGTACACATTCAAAGAACTTATCAGTATGTTGCTAAATGAAATTAAAAGAAAAAGGATCATCTTAAAACTCCCTTTTTCCCTTGCGAAGGTAATGGCTGCAACGAACGACTTTTTTCGTTTAATATTCGGTGATTTGGTGCCAGCATTTCTAACCTTGGCCCAGGTAAAGAGTCTAGAAAACGATAATTTGGTAGACACCAAATCAGACAAATTCTCGGATTTTGGAATTGTTCCAAAGAAACTTGAAATAGTTTTGCCAAAGATCGTAGGCCGCTTTAATTAGGGATATATATTTAAGAAGACTAATATTCCTAACCCTAAAAAGGCTCTGTAAATTACAAAAGGTGTGAAAGAAATGGTCTCCCCTAGCTTCATAAAAAACTTAAGGGTTAGGAAAGAAATAATAAACGAAAAGATTATCCCATAAACAATGTGATCAACCTCTATCTTGCTTGGGTTATTGAAGAATTTGAGGACAATATAGGCACCTGAAAGGGTTATAGAAGGTATGCTCAATATAAAGGATATTATTATAGCGTCTTTTCTGTTGAAACTTAAAAAACGTGCACCCGTTATAGAGGCTCCTGACCTACTAGTTCCAGGAAATACAGCAAAAGACTGCCAAATCCCAACAATTAAAGCGTCTTTTGTGGAGAAATCAGAAAGTTTACGCCGGCTTATTTTCTTGTCTGATACAAAAAGTAACAGAGCAAACACTAGGTTGGTAAGCGCAATAATTTCTAAATACCTTGTTAGATCAATAATGCTGGCAAACTCCAAGAGTAAAGCCATCAATACTAAAGGTAGAGTCGCAATAGCCATTAGAAAAATAGATTTCTTAACACCATTTTTTTCTAAAATGGTAGACGTATTTTCCTTTAAAGGCTTGGCTACCAGGAGAATAACTGCCATTAAGCTGCCTATATGCATGGCTATGTCTAGGCTTAGATTATTCTCGAGACCAATTACAAATTTATTGTAAAGTACAAGATGTGCAGATGAAGAAACTGGTAAAAACTCAGTTACTCCTTGTATTAGAGACAAAAGGAAAACGTTTAAAACGGTCATATGCAATGGTAAATTTTAATCTACCAAAGAATGTACAATAAACCTTTATGTTTTTCTCTAATTTTTTTCATTGAAAAAATTGGGAATAATTCGGACTATAAACTTTCTTTTCTTTTCTTGAAAACTATATTATCAATTCATCTCGAAAAAATTTTAGAAAAAGCAAGATACAAAGCGAATGAAAATTTTTGAAAAAAAACGTAACGAAAGGGAAGGTCTTTATGACCCTGGAAATGAACACGATTCGTGCGGATTAGGGTTTATCGCCAACATCAAAGGAAAAAAAAGCCATGATATTGTTCAAAAGGGAATTTTTATACTAGAGAATCTTGAGCATCGGGGAGCTACAGGAGCAGACCCACTAGTGGGAGACGGAGCAGGGATGCTGACACAAATTCCACACGAATTGTACAGGGAAGAAATGAATAAACTAAACATTTCTCTTCCAAACACTGGTGACTATGGTGTCGGTATGTTTTTTTTCCCCAGAGAACATAAATATCACGAAGTGATAAAAAACTTGATAGTCAGCTCGAGTGAAGAGCAAGGAGTAAGACTTTTGGGTTGGCGCAATATTCCAGTGA
This sequence comes from uncultured Alphaproteobacteria bacterium, assembly GCA_902524845.1. Lineage (GTDB taxonomy): Bacteria > Pseudomonadota > Alphaproteobacteria > Rhodobacterales > Rhodobacteraceae > CACIJG01. The sequence continues at coordinate 12,003 of CABZEW010000023.1, read as the reverse complement.
ACAATAATTGTTTGTCTAAGGATGAAGAAATACGTGAGACTGAACCTATTCATTTGCAGGGTTTCTTTAAGAAACCTGAGGGTATGAACGAAGATGATTTTGAACGAAGTCTTTATATAATTCGAAAAAAAGCGACCAATGCTATTTATGAGGAGTTGGGAAGTACAGATTTGTATTATGCGGTGTCTCTCTCATCCAGAACAGTAGTTTACAAGGGAATGTTTTTAGCTGATCAGTTAGCAAAATACTACTTGGACTTAAAAGACACAAGGTATACTTCTGCTCTTTCACTAGTACACCAGAGATTTTCCACAAACACTTTTCCATCATGGAGACTAGCGCACCCTTACAGAATGGTAGCTCACAACGGTGAAATAAACACAAGCAGAGGTAATGTAAATTGGATGGCAGCCAGGCAAGCAAGCCTGAAATCAGATCTTTTTGGCGAAAAGCTAGATGAGATATGGCCTATAACAAGAGAAGGGCAATCAGACACAGCTTCATTTGATAATGCTATTGAATTACTTTACCAAGGAGGCTTTCCTCTTCAGCATGCTTCAATGATGTTGATCCCCGAGGCCTGGGCAGGAAACACTCTAATGGATAGAAAGCGCAGGTCGTTTTATGAATATCACGCCTCTATTATGGAACCCTGGGATGGTCCAGCCGCTATTGCTTTTACAGATGGAAAGAAAATTGGAGCCACACTTGATAGAAATGGGTTAAGGCCAGCACGATATTTTGTTTCTGAAGATGATACAGTTGTTTTAGCCTCCGAGGCCGGAACGCTCCCCGTCGATGAGAGAAAGGTGATAACGAAGTGGCGATTGCAACCCGGAAAAATGCTTTTAATTGATATGGAGGCAGGAAAAATAATTTCCGATGAAGAAGTAAAAGCAGAACTTAGCAATGATCGCGATTATGAGAGTATTTTAAAGAAAACACAGATTGTTCTTGAAGATCTCGAGTCAGATGAAGAACAGAAAGTTTCGTTATCTAACACAAGTTTATACTCAGGCCAGAAAGCTTTTGGCTACACTCAAGAAGATTTAAAGACACTCATGTCGCCAATGGCTATTACTGGCCAGGAAGCTATTGGTTCAATGGGTACAGATACGCCAATTTCTGCAATTTCCAACAAAGCTAAACTACTCTATACGTATTTTAAGCAAAATTTTGCGCAGGTTACCAATCCTCCAATCGATCCCATACGCGAGGAGTCGGTTATGAGCTTAGTTTCCTTCATTGGTCCAAGGCCCAATATTTTTGATAATAAAGCATTGAGTGAGGTGAAAAGGTTAGAAGTTAAACAACCGATCCTAACAAATCAGGACATGCAAAAGATAAGAAAGATAAGTGAGATCGGCGATAATCATTTCGTTTCAAGAGTATTAGATACGACGTTTTCTAAGAATATAGGATTTAACGGTTTTGAAGAATGTTTGAAGAACCTATGTGTGAAGGCAGAAAATGTAGTTAAGGAGGGTGGTAATATCATAGTGTTATCAGATAGGCAGTTTGGGAAAAATAGGATAGCTTTACCTGCTCTTTTGTCTGTTGCATCGGTACACCATCATTTAATCAGAAAAGGATTACGAACTGCTGTGGGTTTGGTGGTGGAGTCAGCTGAACCTAGAGAAGTTCATCATTTTGCAGTACTAGCAGGCTATGGAACCGAGGCTATAAATCCTTACATGGCTTTTGACACAATATTGGATCTGCAGAAAAGAGACTTGCTGACTAAAGATGTGACTGCTACGGAAGCGGTTACTAGATACATAAAGTCAATCAATAAGGGACTCCTTAAAGTCATGTCTAAGATGGGGATTTCAACGTATCAGTCATATTGTGGGGCACAAATTTTCGATGCAGTCGGTTTGTCAGAAGAGTTTGTGAACGAATACTTTAAGGGAACCTCAACACAGATTAGTGGGGTGGGAATAATTGAAATCGCAAAGGAAACAATCACTAGGCATGAAGAAGCTTATTCAAATTTAGAAGTTTTAAGAGATTCACTAGATGTCGGAGGTGATTACGCTGTTCGAAAAAGAGGAGAAGTGCACGCGTGGAGTTCTGATGAGATTACAAATCTTCAACACGCAGTGAGAAGCAACTCTTTTGATAAATTTAAGGAATACTCAAATTCTATGGACGAACAAGAAGAAAGATTGTTCACAATAAGAGGGCTGTTCAGGCTTAAGGAGGCAGACGAAACTGGTCGGTCTGTTGTAAATTTAGACGAGGTAGAGCCGGCTAAAGAGATCGTCAAAAGGTTTGCAACTGGTGCCATGTCTTATGGATCGATATCAGCAGAGGCGCATGAGAACCTAGCTATTGCTATGAATAGTATTGAAGGAAAATCAAATACAGGTGAGGGCGGTGAAGAGGTTGAAAGGTTTTCCATTGATAGTAACGGTGACAATAGGCGATCTGCAATCAAACAAGTTGCGTCTGGCAGGTTCGGTGTTACAACAGAGTACTTAGTAAACTCTGATATGATCCAGATTAAAATGGCTCAAGGTGCAAAGCCTGGTGAAGGCGGTCAATTGCCTGGTCACAAAGTAGATGCAGTAATCGCAAAGGTTCGACATTCCACTAGAGGAGTTGGGCTGATTTCCCCCCCACCTCATCATGATATTTATTCAATAGAAGATTTGGCTCAACTTATATTTGATCTTAAAAATGTTAATCCAAAAGCTGATATATCGGTAAAGCTTGTATCCGAGGTTGGGGTCGGCACTGTTGCAGCCGGGGTGGCTAAAGCAAAAGCAGACCACGTAACAATATCGGGGATGGAGGGAGGTACTGGTGCAAGTCCTTTGACATCGGTAAAACACACTGGATCCCCTTGGGAACTTGGTTTAGCCGAAACACATCAAACTTTGATGAAAAATAGACTTAGATCGCGAATATCAGTGCAAGTAGATGGCGGCCTAAGGACCGGTCGAGATGTAATTATTGGAGCGCTATTGGGCGCGGATGAATTTGGTTTCTCAACCGCTCCACTAATTGCATCAGGGTGCATTATGATGCGCAAGTGTCACTTAAATACGTGCCCTGTTGGGATCGCAACCCAAGATCCGGTTTTGAGAAAGCGATTTGTGGGACTGCCTGAACATGTTGTGAATTTTTTCTTCTTTATAGCTGAAGAAGTAAGAGTTTTAATGAGCAAGCTGGGTTTCAAGAAATTCGACGAAATGATTGGTCAAATTGATGTGCTTGACAGAAAAAAGGCAATCAATCATTGGAAAGCTAAGGGACTAGATTTTTCAAATCTTTTCTTTGATCCAAAGATGGGTGATGATGTACCAAAGTTCAGCTGTGAAAAGCAGCAGCATCCTATAGAAAATATTTTGGATAGGAAGCTAATTGATTTATCAAAGAATGCCCTTTTAAACGGAATACCAGTAAATATAAGTCTCCCAATTCATAATTATAATAGGTCCACTGGAGCTATGCTTAGTGGAGAAGTTGTACGATTTTTGGGACATTCAGGGCTGCCGGATAATACCATAAAAATTCTTTTTAAGGGTACAACAGGGCAAGCGTTCGGAGCCTGGTTATCTAAAGGCATAACTTTGGAAGTGGAAGGTGAGGCAAATGATTACGTCGGAAAAGGGCTGTCTGGTGGCAAAATAATTGTTTACCCTCCGAAAGAGGCGGAAAAAATTATACCTAAAAACTCTATTATAGCCGGAAACACAATTCTTTACGGTGCTGTAGAGGGAGAATGCTTCTTAAGAGGAATCGTTGGGGAAAGGTTCGCAGTTAGGAACTCTGGAGCCACTGCGGTAGTTGAAGGAGTGGGTGATCATGGATGTGAGTATATGACAGGAGGCATAGTGGTTGTTTTAGGGAGAACGGGGTTAAACTTCGCAGCCGGTATGTCTGGAGGCATTGGTTATGTATTGGACGAAGATGGAACTTTTAAAAATAGATGTAATCTAGCAATGGTAGAACTTGAGCCAGTTCCCGAAGAGGATGATCTTCTCGAATCTGAGCACCACCATGGGGGTGATTTTGAGCATCACGGTCGTGTGGATATATCAAGTGATATGACTAGGTACGACGAAGAAAGGTTAAAAACGCTAATATCAAGACATTTAAATTTCACTAAATCAGACGTAGCAAGAAAGATACTTGATAATTGGGAAGACTTTAGACCCAAATTTTTGAAAGTAATGCCAACGGAATACCGAAGAGCACTGGAAGAAATAAGGGCAGAGAAACTTAATAATATTGTAGCTGCAGAATAGCTTCGAATTTGGAATATAAGGATAGTTGAAAATGGGTAAGGTTACTGGTTTTTTAGAGATAGACAGACAGGATAGGAAATACAGACCAGCATCCGATAGAATAAGGAACTTTAAGGAGTTCACAGTACCTCTTCCCGATCAAGTTATAAGAGACCAGGCTAGCAGATGTATGGAATGCGGTATTCCATTTTGTCATGACATGAAGGGACTGAAGGGTTGTCCGGTAAATAATCAGATTCCAGATTGGAACGACTTGGTTTACAGGGGTGAATGGGAACAAGCCTCAAAAGACTTGCATTCAACTAACAATTTCCCTGAATTTACCGGTAGAATCTGCCCTGCACCATGTGAAGCATCATGCACCCTGAATATTGTAGATAGTCCGGTAACTATAAAATCAATAGAGTGTGCTATAGTAGATAAGGCTTGGGATAATGGGTGGATTAGGCCACATATAAATAAAAACAAGACGAACAAAAAAATAGCAATAGTTGGGTCTGGTCCTGCTGGACTCGCAGCAGCCCAACAACTGTCGAGAGCTGGGCATAATGTTACTGTTTATGAAAAAAATAATAGTATGGGTGGTCTGCTCAGATATGGGATTCCCGATTTCAAAATGGAAAAAACTCATATTGATAGAAGGTTGGAACAAATATCAGCTGAAGGAGTTGTTTTCCAAAGTGGTGTTGAACTAGGAGTAGATATTGAAATTAATGATTTGATAAAAGATCACGATGCTGTGATCTTAGCCTGCGGAGCAGAGAAACCACGCGACATTGAAATTGAAGGACGCAATTCTAAGGGAATTCATTTTGCAATGGATTTTTTACCTCAACAAAATAGAAGAGTAAGTAATGAGAGGTTCGAGGGTGTGGAAAATATAACTGCTGAAGGTAGGCATGTTGTTGTAATTGGAGGAGGAGACACCGGGTCGGATTGCATAGGAACATCAATTCGTCAAGGAGCGCTGTCCGTTACGCAACTAGAAATCATGCCTGCTCCTCCTGAAAGAGAAGATAAGTTGCTAACTTGGCCAAATTGGCCTCTTAAAATGAGGACTTCATCAAGTCAAGAAGAAGGAGTAGATAGAGAATTCTCAGTATTAACAACATCCTTCGGCGTTAAAAATAGTAAGGTTAATTCTTTGAACTGCATAAGGGTAAATGAGAAATTTGAACGAATAGGAAACTCTGAATTTAGTATAAGGGCAGATTTGGTACTACTAGCGATGGGGTTTGTTTCACCAATTACAGATCGGATTATCAAAAACACTACTGTATCCTTGGATAAGCGGGGAAACGTTTTAGCAGATGATAAGACTTATAAAACTTCTCACGATAAATTGTGGGTGGCTGGAGACATGCGGCGTGGCCAGTCTCTCGTTGTATGGGCAATAAGAGAGGGTAGGCAGGCTGCAAAAGCAGTAGATGAATCCTTGATGGGCTACAGTAATCTTTCGGACTGAGAAAAAATGTGTCCCTTATACAGTTTGTTTTGTGCCCATTGTTAAAAAATTAGCATCTAAAATTTTTCGAATTGGTACGCTAGTAATAGCATCAGTTATATTAATGACTGCCTCTTCTATTGGCCTACTCAGATTTTTTAACCCTCCATTTACAAGTTTTATGATTTGGGAAAGTAATTTTTTTGAAAAAGAGGTAAACTACAATTGGACTCCTATTAGGGATATGGGTGAAAATATTACCCTCGCAGTGGTGGCCACCGAAGACTCGAACTTTTGTGACCACTTAGGCGTAGACATAAAAGAGATATATAGAGTAATTAGACGAGGTGAAAAAAGAGGTGCGTCGACAATAACTCAACAACTTGCAAAGAATATTTTTTTATGGTCTGGGAGATCGTGGCCAAGAAAATTTACAGAATTATACTTTACTTTTTTATTAGAGATCATTATCCCCAAAAGAAGAATTCTAGAAATATATCTAAATGTCGTTGAGACTGGTCACTTGACATTTGGCGTTAACCAATCCTCAGAGAAACATTATAAAAAGCTGTCACATACACTAACTAAAGATCAGGCAGTTCGAATTGCATTGACCCTTCCAAACCCAAAAATTCGAGACCCTAAAAAACTGAAGTCATATTTAGTGCAAAGAGTCTCAAGTTTAAAAAAAGATATGAAAATTCTAAAAAAAGATGACAGATCGAACTGTTTTTTATAATTATATATCAACTATAATAAGGTTAATTAATTATGAGAAAACTCCACCATCTGGCGCTCTCTCCCTTCTGTAGAAAAGTAAGGCTAGTTCTAGCAGAAAAGAAACTTGAAGTTGAATTAATAGATGAACCGGTCTGGGAGCAAAACTTGGACTTTATAAGGTTTAGCCCCTCTGGCAAGGTACCCATGTTAAAAGAAGGATCTACTATCTTTACCGAGAGTACTGCTATATGTGAGTACCTGGACGAGTCTTACCCAATACCAAAACTCATCCCAGCTGATCGAAAGCTTAGATTTGAAACTCGTAGGATAACATGTTGGTTTGATGATAAGTTTCATAATGAAGTTACAAAAAATTTACTTAATGAGAGAGTGTACAAAAAAATTTTTAAAATAGGTCAGCCCGATAGCGGCGCAATAAAGCAGGGGCTAAGAAAGATAAAGTTTCATTTTGATTACTTGGAATGGCTTTTGGAAAAGAGAAATTGGCTCGCCGGAGAGAAAATGTCGTTGGCAGATTTCTCGGCAGCGGGACATATTTCAGCACTGGATTACATAGGAGACATTGATTGGCAGTCCAGACCAATAATTAAAGAATGGTATGCAAAAATAAAGTCTAGACCAGCTTTTAGGACTGCTGGTTTACTTGCAGACTTAGTTCCTGGTTTTGTGCCAACGGGTCACTATAGCGACTTAGATTTTTAGTATGGAGATACTCGATTTTAAATCACAGCTTCAGCAGATTGTTTCTGATGTAGGTTTGTCTTCTGTAGGTATAACCGACCCAAGCAAGGTTGATCAATCAATGAAAGAAAGATTTAAGCAATTTATTAAAAATGATTGGAATGCTGAAATGGATTGGTTGGAAAAAAGGATCAACGAGCGAGTAGCACCAGAAATTTTATGGCCAAGTGTTAAATCAATTTTGGTATTTACAGATGACTATACTCCATCAGAAGATCCTTTAAAAAAATTAAAAGATAAAAGATTATCTAACCTTTCAGTTTTTGCCACAAAAAGGGATTATCACAAAGTAGTCAAATCTAAACTTAAGATCGTAGCTTCATGGGTAAAAAAAAAGCTAGATTGTGACCTGAAAATATTTGTTGATACAGCTCCCGTTATGGAAAAACCTTTAGCGCAGTTATCAGGGTTGGGCTGGCAAGGTAAGCATACTAATTTGGTAAGTAGATCCATGGGAAATTGGTTTTTTATCGGTGTAATGTACATCGACAAATCATTACCAGTAGATAAACCAGAAGAAGATAACTGTGGATCGTGCACAAAATGTTTAGATATTTGTCCTACTAATGCTTTTAAGGGTGCTTATAAGTTAGATGCTAGAAAATGTATTGCTTATCTTACTATTGAACATAGAGGTGCCATTGATAAAGAACTTAGATCATCAATTGGAAACAGGGTTTTTGGATGCGACGACTGTTTGGCTATCTGCCCATGGAATAAGTTTGCCCAAATAACGAGAAATTTGAATTATAGAGATACCTTTTCTGACCTTAGCTTAGAGAAAGCATTAAGCTTTTCAGATGCTGAATTTAGAAAATTTTTTAGTGGAACTGCCGTAAAAAGATTAGGATCAACAAGATTTCTTAGAAATGTTATATATGCTATGGGAAATAGTGGAAACAGAGGATACGTTGGATTACTAGAGAGGTTTTTGGGTTATTCTGTGGACTACGTTTCTGAGGCAGCCGCTTGGTCAATTTCTGAGCTAAAAAAAAATGCATAAAAAAAATAGGCTATTAATATTTGGTTTTGGCTATACATCTAAGTTCATGTGTCACAAGTTAGTGAAAAAGAATTGGCAAGTGTTTTGCGTCACAAGGGTAAGTGAAAAGTTTGAAAAAATTGAGTCACTTAATGCCACACCAATTGGTTTTAATGATGAAGAGAAAATCAAGAGCATTTTTGATGAAGATTTATACATTTTGAGCACAGCTCCACCAGATAACGGTAAAGATCCAATTGTTGAAAATTACGGAACTTTATTCAAAAAGAATAATAAAAGAATTAAAAGTTTAGGTTATCTGTCAACTACAAGCGTTTATGGAGACAAAAAAGGTGAATGGGTTACAGAGGATACAGTTTTGGAACCTAATTTAGAAAGAAGCATTTCACGTGTCGATGCTGAAAACTCGTGGATACAATTTGGCGAAACACTTTCGGTGAAAACCACGATCTATAGGTTGGCAGGTATCTATGGCCCAGGAAGAAGCCTTATTGACCGTTTGATAGGAAACGAAGCAATTTATATAGTCGATAAACCCGGCCACCTCTTTAACAGGATTCATGTTGAAGATATAGTGGGCGCAGTTGAGATGGCTATGAGTTCTCAATCTGGATCAACGATTTTTAACTTGTCTGACGATCTGCCAGCAACACAATTGGATGTCGCAAAATTCGCTGCAAATTTGCTTAAAAAAAACTGTCCAGAGACTGTCACTTTGAAAAGTGATAGGGTTAGTGAAATGGCAAGAAGTTTCTATAAAGAGGAAAAAAAAGTATCCAACAAGAAACTGAAAAATGAATTAGGTTATCATCTTATATTTCCCTCGTTCAAGGAGGGGCTTCTCGCAATCTATAAAAATTCTAAAGAATTCTAACTGGCGTTCCTATCTCAACTAGATTGAATAGTTCTTCAATTTGTTCATTATACAACCCTACGCACCCAGACGAGCTTTGTCTTCCTATTTTTCTTGTATCACTTGTTCCATGAATACGATAGCTCGGCCAACTCAGATAAAGAGCGTGAGAACCAAGAGGATTATCAGGGCCTGGAGGCATGAACTTAGGAAGTTTAGGATCTCGTTCCCTCATTTTTTTTGTTGGTCTCCATTCAGGTCCAATTACTTTTTTTGTAACTTTGGTATATCCTAGGCGTGTTAATTCTTCATTGAGTGGAACAGAGGTTGGAAAGACCTTATACTCTGTTCCATTCCTAGACCAATAATGTAATGATCGTGTTTTGGTATCAACTAATATGGCTCCTTTTTTGATATTCTTAAAATGCTCCTGCCAAAATTGTACCCTAAAAGAAAATATATTGTGTTTTGGTTTTCCATCTTGGCCAAACTCCACAGCGGTCTGACCAATAATGGGGTTGCTAATTATTACATAAACAAATAATAGTATCGAAATTGTATAAATGTTGGAAATCGTTCTAATCATCTTCACTGTTTTAGTTGAAATATCTTTGTTATAAAACAACTAATTGCACAGAGACGGACAATAAAAGGTGTATTTCAAATATTAAAGGAAAGAAGCTATAGATTTATGAAGAACTTTACCTGGAAGATAGTGTTTCTAGTAATATTAATGAGTTGTGTCGGGACCAATAAAGATGTTTACTACGGTTACTCAAAGTCTGGAGCAATTTCAAGCTTTGAAGCTCCAGCCCTTAAGTCAAGGCACCTAGAAATGGTTAACGCCCTAAGACTAGAGAATGGAAGATCTCCAATAAGTTTTTCAAATAGTCTTTCAGCTGCATCGAAGACACACGCTTTCGATATAGCTAGACAACAGCGGGCATGGAACTACGGATCAGATGCATCATCTGCAATAGAGAGAGCAGAAATCTCAGGATTTAAGGGGTTAGTTCTTGGTGAAAACGTTTCAGAGACCTATGAAGGTGAGTATGATGTATTGAATGTTTGGTTTAAAAGTAAAATTGGGAGGGAAATTATTTTAGACCCCAAAGCTACTCATCTAGGGCTAAGTTGGTATCAGGATAGTACCGGAAAAGTATGGTGGGTACAAATGATAGGCAGTTCTCAGGATCAGTCCTAAAGTTAAGCATAAATATACAGAACTGTACCTGGGTCAACCAATCCATAGATTTCTTTAATTTCCTTGTTCGTCACTGCAATACATCCTTCGGTCCAGTCGAACAAGTAGTGTAGAAGGACATTTTTTTTTCCAAGCCCATGAATAAAAATATCACTTCCGGGATTAAGACCTTTCTTCAGAGCTCTCTTTTTGTCAGATTGGTTTGGAAAATTTATTCCTAGACTTAAGTAAAAGTTACTGTTTGGGTTCTTGTGTGTAATATAGTATTTGCCTTCTGGAGTTCTCCCATCTCCCTCCATTTGTTTATGCCCTCTAGGATTAAAACCTAAACGAATACGATAAGCCTTCATAATTTTATTATTTTTGTAAAGAGCTAAAACTCTCTTTTTCTTCCATATGACTAATAAGGTTGGTTTGTTTGGTTGACTCCATGCAGGCTTAAAGAAAATAAAAGGATATAAAATTGAAAATAAGAAAAATATTCTTTTGCTAATTTTCTTCATATTCTTGCTTTTTCCTTTATGGAGCTGGATTTCAATTGTCCACATGCCGCCATAATATCTTCTCCTCGAGGCTTTCTTATCGGGCTTGGTAACCTTGATTTAATTATAACATCTCTAAAGGCCTTTATTCTATCTGTGGACGAACGCTTATACTGACTTCCAGTCCAACTATTAAAAGGTATTAGATTGACTTTTGATGGGAGCCCTTTTAGCAGTCTCACTAATCTATGTGCATCTTCATTTGTATCATTTACCCCATCAAGCATGACGTATTCAAATGTTATTCGTTCTGAATTACGCAACTTAACATCATCTTTTAAGGAGCTAATTAACTGTTTTAAGTTCCATTTTTTATTTATTGGAACTAAATCATTTCTAGTTTTGTCTTCTGTAGCATGAAGGCTCACGGCAATCATGCATCCGATCTCGTCATGAGCTTTCTTTATTTTGGGCACAACACCTGCTGTCGACAAGGTTATTCTTCTTCTTGAAAAGTCTAATCCTTTACTGTCCATCAAAACATTGCACGCTTTCTTCACTTCTTCATAATTTAAGAGAGGCTCTCCCATCCCCATGAAAACTATGTTTGTTATTACCTTGAAGAAAGAAGACCGAGATCCCTCTGCCTTTATTTTTTCCCATAAATCTAGGTCATCATAAACCGCAATAACTTGGCCTATAATTTCCTGGCTTGACAGATTCCTGACCAATTTCTGGGTACCTGTATGACAGAAAGAACAGCTCAATGTGCAACCAACCTGTGAGGAAATGCAAAGGGTACTTCTTGTTTTTTCAGGTATAAATACAGTTTCTATTTTGCTTTGGTCTTCTAAACAAAACAAATATTTGATTGTACCGTCATTGCTGACTTCCTTTTTTTCGATATTTGGTAGTGAAATTTTAAAAACGTTTTTTAGCTTTGCCCGAAGGTTCTTATCTATGTTAGTCATGTTATCAAATGACCTGATTCCGTGACAATAGATCCAAGACCATACTTGATTAACTCTCATAGATGCTCTCTTAGGTTGAGTCTCAAATTCCAGCATTAACAAAAGCAGTTCGTGTTTGCCAAGCCCCAAAATATTGTGTTTTCGTGAATATGTTGGTGAAGTCAATTTTATTTGCACCGCTTCTCTAGTTCTGACAAGGCATCTGAGAAACCTGTCAACATAAACGTATCTTTTGTGACTGTATTACGATGAGATATAGCGCTCATTACTGCTTTGCTGCCTTTCTTAAGGTAATCAACTAACTTTTT
>CABZEW010000022.1 GCA_902524845.1 uncultured Alphaproteobacteria bacterium | reverse complement strand
GTGTCTATCAACAAAGTATGTGAATAGTAAAACAAAATTATATTGGGAATGTGCGGAAGGGCATAGGTGGAATGCAATTCCAGAAAGTGTTAAAAGTGGAACTTGGTGTAAAATATGTAGAGGTTCTAAAGGAAAAGAAAAATTAAAACTAACCATTACCGAGATGCAAGCGATTGCACAATCAAGAGGAGGAAAATGTTTATCATCAACGTATGTGAATAATAATACAAACCTAGAGTGGGAATGTTCTGAAGGGCATCGATGGAGTGGTACACCAGGTAATATTAAAGCGGGTAAATGGTGTCGTGTTTGTTCTTATGCCAAAAGAAAAAAAGTCATAACTCAAACATATTAACCAAAGTCTTATCCACCACTTCCAAACTAAAATCAGACCACACCTCTGGATACTGTCTTTCTAACTTCTCATCTTTCGTTCTTTTCTTCTTCACAATTGAGTGAACATGATTACCTTTGAACTTCTTTCCACGAACAGATAGGTATCCTTTTTTATTTAACCACTCCGCAATCTGGTCGTAGGTCTGTCCTTTCTCTCTATTAGCAATGATTGTTTCATAGAGAAAGAATTGATATTGTGAATACAGCGGAACAGTAAATACTGGACGGCGGTAAGTTATAGAGAAATGGAATAGAACATCAGCGGATTCCTCCACCCCCTCACACCACGCAAATGCCACGGTAGAGTAAGTTTGAATTGCTTCTTTTTAAGCGAAGAAGACAAACAATATCTTACATTTTCAGTCGAAATCAGCACAAATACGCCGATGACACAGTATTCGGAGCATTTATGGAGTGATGAACAAGAACACACTCATAAACGTATTATATCACTTCATGATAGCGGAAAAGGGTATAGAACAATTGCTAAGTTATTGAATGCAGAAGGTTCCCGAACTGCGAAAAATAAAGAATGGAAGAACTCAAATGTTTATGCATTTCTTAAACGATAAGCAGAACGACAAGCACGACTAGAACGACAGTCTTACACTTATGAAATGAAGTTCAGTAAGATGAAGTTGGAGTGGCTGAAGGATTAAAGTTAGTATATAACCTTATAGCATGAAAAGTAGTCTAAGAAGAAAAGATAAAATTTTTTCCGCAATGAAGGAAAATTACCTTCAAGCAACTGAGCACTTACCTGTTAGTTTCAAAAGTTCACATTGGGATACTTTTGATCGCAGATTTGACAGATTGTTCAGTCAGCACCACGTTTGGGAAAATATGCTTCGAAACCAGCTAACGTTGGGATTAAATGATAATTTAATTGAGATATCAAACAAAAGATTCTCTGAAAAAGAAGATGACTTTTGGAGAAAATTACGAGAAGAAGAAATTAAAGAGCTTATCTTTGAAAAACGAGATAGTAAAAACATTAAGATGGATATTGAACATTTAAAAGTAATTATTGCCCATACTGATGTAAATTTTGTCATCAAAAATTGTATTACAGACGTGGGGAATCCTGTTACCACAAAAATCAAAATAGATTACAAAGGCGAAAGTCGGTTAATAAACTATAATGTGCATGACACGGGTGATTTGTATCACTCATGGTTGATTTTGAAATACTTTGATCAATACAAAAATTCTAATCCAATTATTTGTGAAATTGGAGGAGGATACGGTGGGTTGGCTGCAAAAATAAAGTCCAATGTTAAAGGGGCAAAAATAATTATGCTTGATTTGCCAGAGGTTAATGCGTACCAAACTTTTTATTTATCAAGAGTATTTGAGGGCGCTGAAATCAAGGGATACAAAGATTTTAGTGAGCAAGGGCTTAGTATTTTAGAAGAAAATTTCGACTTTCTTATACTGCCTGGATGGGCTATCAAACAATTTCCCAAAGCGTCAGTTAACTCCTATATAAATGTAAGATCGATGATGGAAATGAGTAAGGAAAATTTAGAATTTTATTTCAAAGAAATTCAGTCTTCTCTCAAAGTGGAGGGAACTTTCTCATGTTTTAATAGATATGTTAAACCGGTTGGAAACTTTGAAAATAGATTGGATTTATATCCCTTTGATGATGATTGGCAAATTTTAATGTCTCAAGCATCTGTTTTCCAACCGCACATTCATCAATTTATATTGCAGAGAAAGGAAAATAACTCTGGCTTAAATTTTAGACAAAAGCTAAAGAGTGTTCGAAAAAAATGATACGTCTGATAGGGTTCCTATAAACAAAAAAATTCCAATACAGTGATTTTTTGTTATAGCTTGCATGTTATTTAAATTAACTTTTGGCGATAGGTCTATTTTTAAACAAAACTGAGTTACATATTGAGTTACATATTGATTTTTTCAGTGCGCGCCAATTAGAGATATATAGGCTTATCCAATCACTTCGCAGGCATGGATTAGGTTATGTAAGAATTGCAAAGGTCTTAAATGAGAAAGGTATGACCACAGAACAAGGTCATCTTTGAAAGAAAATAAATGTCTATTCAGTTCTTAAAGAATATTCAGAACATCAAGATAGATTGAAGTTCAGAAGGAAAAAATATTTTCTCGTCTGGGAAGAGTGTGGATGAAATTTGAGAGATAATAATAAATTCATCCTGCACGTAACATTCTTTTTAAAGTTTCTATAGAAGTATTTTTTAGTTCGTTCCATTTGTCTTGGTTGTTGATTATAGTATCTGCCCCGTCCATTAATTGTTTTACGAGAGCCCTGTAACAACCAACAACCTCTTCGTAAACATCTGAGGTAAAACTCTCACTGTTATGAGCACCTATTATTTTGTCAACGTTACCTCCGAGAATTTGATCGGCAATTTGCAAATCATTTTGCTTGTATCCTCCAGAGAAAACTTCTGAAAGGTATGCTGAATAAGCAATATTCGCTGCAACATCAAATGCTTGCTCATCGCCCAAGTAAAAATCTACAGCACCATTCCCTATCACAACACCAGCACATGCTGCAAGATTATCCAATCTCTTTGTTTGCGCTTTTGCAAAAGAACTTAAAAATGAAAGAATAAAAAAAATGATAATGCATAACTTTATTATTTTCACATACAACTCCATCAGTTTTAATTTCTGTCATTATATTAAATTAGGTGTAGAGTATTGTCCAATCTTCCTCAATCCGTTATGGAGGAATAGTATCGTAAGGGGATACTTAAATTTTTCCCACCAGTTATTTATTTGAAGAGGAGAATTTAGCGAAAAAAATTTTATCTGGATTATGTGTAGGCATGTCCTGTCTTCTAACTTCGGAAAAAACGTTTGCAGCATCAGTAACTTGTATTTTTTTTTCAGTGACAACATATTCGAAATCTGGTTAATGGGTTGAAGCGAACGAGGACTCAATAGCATTCATGCAATTATTTGGAAATGAAGGGCTTAAGTTAAAACTGGAAGACAATCTTGTTGAAAATCTGGATAAAAGAAAAATTTCTCTTGCTGGAAAGACAAGGCATGGAAACGTTTACCTTCTTGGAAGTGATATGGGGGTTCTTGGAAAAGCAATAAAAGTTGATTGTAATACACTAAAAATTACGATGATATATGTCAGCTTGTTCTTGGTTGACTTTAAACAATAAAAAATTTGTTCAATATTTCCTTAATCCAGCGGGCATTATATTTCGATAAAAAAGTTGATAGTTTGTTTTATAGAGGTTTTAATAGATTGATTGTAGGGATTTTCTTGACCTACCCTTCAATAATCTTTGCCCAATTCATCGATGAAAAATGTACTGTTACAGGATATTTTGGGGAGTTATGGTATGCCAAAGAAGAAGACATAATTGGTAAGCAATGGCAATTTTTTAAAGGATGGGCGGATGATATCTTCTATTCCTGTGATTACGCCGGTCAGTCTGCAACTTATAACGTTTATTCAATCAAAGAGTTCTTGGAGAATAAGGAATTTGAATTAATTCACCAAGACCGAGCCTTTTCAAAAGTGTCCGCAAAAAATGGTTTGATAAATAAAATAGAAAGGTCTTTGTCCACCGAATTATTTGCAACGGAAAAAAATTGTTGATAGGAAAGTGCTACATCCTTTTATAACCGTGGATGGTTCCAATTAGGTATTTTTGTCTACGAAGGTGCGATAATCACGTTAAAGTTTCGCGAATGAACTATTTAAATAATATTACGATTATTATTTCTTAAATCCAAAAACACTTATCAAAATCATCTTCCCAAAGATATCTAAATAAAAATCGGAATGAGACTCTGGATATTCTCTTTCAAACTTCTCATTTTTCAGTCTTATCTTCTTCACAATTGAATGCAGAAGGCTCTCGAACTGCGATAATTAAGGATAAAAAAATCATATGTTTATATAGTGGTCACTAGATACGCAGAGAAAGCGCGACTAGAACGATAGCCTTTTACTTCTCAAATGAAGTTCAGTAAGATGAAGTTGTTGAGAGATTAATGATGTAGTCTCAAACTGGACTCCGTGAATATGCAGTAGGTTGATTTTATATGGAAAGATTTATAGAGATATTCCGTAGAATTGTATTTGTAACGATATGGATAATAGGAGGAGGGTTCGCAGTGATGTTCATTCTTCTTAGCTTTCATGCTGACACTTTTCTTCGTCAAGTGATGATTAATTTGATGGCTCTGGGCTTTCTCGCTTTTAGTTATTTTTGTCATAAGCTTTTAATTTGGATATTTGCAAAAAGGGAAGAGACATAATTCTGAAATGAAAAAAACCCAATAATTGAACTGGACGCAAAAAAACTAATTGAAGTCTGAATGCAAAGATACGAACAACATAATAAGTGGTTCACAGCTCTTCAGTCACAGTAGATTGATTTTGAATCGCTAGATTTTATGTGAAGCATTTAAATCGCAAACTTATGAAATTCGAAGATATTAGAGCAGACAATTTATTTCCTAGCATGCTATATGAAATGGAAACATAGCGATTATCATGGAGCTTTTGAAAAGGTCAATTAATTGTGTAAAAAAGTATGTTAACTAGAGGCGATTGCTATTGATAGATGTTAGGTTTGTTGGCAATGGCTGGAAATGTCACTAACCAACAAACCTATCCGATGACAGTAGGAGTAACCTACTATTATGGAATTAGTTCTGGTTTACTGATTTCATAGAGACTTTTTACCGCAGCCCGCTCGCTCTTTGAGAATTTTATTTAAAGTTTAGCTTGTTAAGGTATTTTCCTAGTTTTGAACTAGTCCTAAGAGATGTTTTAAGCTGTAGCGAATAAGTAAATTCGGGATCGAAAAAAAATTTTTATGCGCTAAGAGACCTATAGGTTTCGTACACATATAGAATTTTAGCTTCTAAAGCTCTCTTTTCTGCTGTTTTTCGGCGCTGCAGTTGTCGCAACTCTTATAGCGAAAAACTGGAAAGAAATGTTAAAAGTGGCGAAGATACAGGGATTGAATAAAATCGGGCGTTTCGATAGCTACGATTTTAATTGCATTTAAAAATAAGCCGGTAATTTTTACTCAATTTTATATGTCTGAGTTTCAACAACACCACTAGCGGACACTAAGCTCTTGATGGCGAAATTAGTCGGTAGTAAAAGAAATTCAGAACGTTCCTTATCGTATTGTTTCTTTTCGTTAATTAGAGTACCCAGGGCTTCACTCTTCCATATTACTGTATATCTATCAACCCTAGTGTCACTTAAAGCTTTTGAAACAGGAGTCTCTTGCAAGTAGACCGCAACCGTAAATTCATTAATATGCCTTGAAATTTTTCTGATCTGTAAGGTAGAGCTTTGATAATGAACTTCTTTATTTGAAAATATTGTTGCGCCGTTTTTTTCTAAAGAAAAGGTATGCCCGGGAAATGTTCCGACGGGTAATTCTCTTTCACCAGCAAAAAGGTTTGTGGAAATAATTAAAATTAAAAAAAATATTAATCTCATTCGATAACTTTTTTCCTTCCAATACTGATTAAATCAAAAAAGTAATTTTTAAACGGTTATTTTTCTTGATATATTAATAAATTTTGCAAATAAATCTTGAGGAAAAATAAATGTCTAAAGTATTCGTTCATATTCACAGCGATTTGGAATTCAAAAATAGAATAACATTGGGCTTATAGGTCGCTGTTGCTGCGGGTAAACTCGGGCATGAAGTAACTCTTTTTCTAGCGGTAGACGGAGTACACGTTTTAAATTGCAAAAGTCCTGGTAAAATTGTTGGTGAAGGTACTGGAGATCTACACGAGCATCTAGAAAAATTAAACAATACTAATGTTACCATATTGGTCTCAGGCATGTCTACCAATGCAAGGGGTTATGATGAGGCGCTTCTTGATGGACACAAAGTAGAGTTCGCAATGCCTGATAAACTAGTTTAAGATTCTATTAATTCGGATATCGTTCTATGCTATTAAGAATATTAACGGAGGATTTATCAAAAATATGCTAATCAAAAGACGTTGAAAACTCCAGACTCTCTTTTTCTAACTTCTTATGTTAGTATTAATTACGTTGAAAATTTATTTTGATTAACTAGAAATTGTCAAAATATAGCGAATTACTAAAAACACAATCAAGGGGATTAAGTTAATATAGCCTAATAGACTTATTCGATTTTTTGAATGTCTTGTTAAACTCATAGAAGTACCCCAGAGATATATCAAAATAACTAAGAAAGAAACCCAAATACCAACAATGTTTGTCACAAATTTACTATTTGCATAAAATTCTAATACTACTCGGGAGGCAAGGGAGTAGAGAATACTGTGGTTTGAAAAGCATTTCTTTTTTTCAAATTAATATACAACTTTTCTAAGGATTTAAACTTGGAAATTTCTAAACCTAAAACCACACATCTATGTATCCAGCAACCTACGGGGATATCTGCTAAACTAAGTTCATCATCAAGAAGATAGTTAGTTTTTTCCGACTGAGTATTTAATAATTCGAAGCACGAACGAATTTTTCTTTTTGCTTCAGATACTAGAGTGGGATTTCTTTGCTCGATTGGAAGCAATATATTATGCGCTGTGTAAGTTGAGCAGTTTAATCCAAAAACGGAACTCGACCAATCAATCCATTGGTTATTTAATGCTATTTTTTTTTGGTTGTCAGATTTTAGAATATTAAACTTGTCAGATATATACTTTATAATTGCATTCGATTCATAAAGTATAAAATCAGCATCTTTTAAAACTGGAATAGTGCCATTAGGATTCAACCTTACAAATTCTGGAGAAGTCAGTCCACCATACTTCCCCCCAACGATTTCTGTTTTGAACTCCAAATCACCTTCGCTACAAATCCAACGGACCTTTTGGACATTTGCAGAAGATAGTCTTCCGTATACAATTAGCATAAAAATCCTTTAACATTATGACCTAAGCCTTATCAACAACCTCAAAACTTAAATCATGTAAACTTCTGAATACTCTCTCTTTTACTTGGAGTCTTCAATCTCTTTTGTTTCGCGAGTGAATTGAAAATGAATTCCTTTATTTTAATCCGGCAATCAATTGTTGTTCAAATGACTTTATAAGCGTTTTGTTTTCTTCCGAACAGTCAAAAGTATTGGTATTATATGCCTGTTGACTTCCATTCCATATTACTTTTTTGTTTTTTGCAACTTCATAAGAATCGAAGTAAACGTATAGTAATTCAAACATAACCCGCCCCATTTCTGGACTAGTGTAAAAAACATTACCGACTTGTTGAAAAAGTGCAGTTTCAAGTTCTTTCGTTTCAAAACATAGTTCGGTAAGACCTACTACGCCTCCCATTTGCCTATACTGGTCTTCTAGATTACCCTGAGAATACGAGGGTTTTGAAATTATAGTTATGAAGAGTAATAAAGTTCCAATTATAAAATTTTTCATATCTTTTCTCCATAAAAAAATAGGTTATATTAAATGCGAAAAATTGCGACATATATATTAGCCAAAGCCTTATTCACTACCTCTTAATTTTATTGGTTTTTTTTAACCTTACAGGATGATAGAGTAAAGACTTCTGCAGATGTGTGCTTGTAATACAATTAAGTATGTTAAATTTAATTAAAAATTGGTTAATCCCTCTAAATCATGAAATAGACGAGGCAGGTTGTGAGGGTCTCTCCGTTATCTGGATTCATGGTGCAAACCAATCCGGACTATCATTCCAATACTTACGATCTTTAACTCACTTTAAGAGCGAGTTGGTAGTTGAGTATGATACATCACATAAATTCTATAAGAACCTTGAAAGGCTTTCTGATGAAATTAAAAAGGTTAGAGGTCCATATTTTATTATCGGGCATAGTTTGGGAGGTTTATACGCTCTACATTTAACTAAGCATGTGGACATTGCGGGTGCAGTGAGTATTAGTACTCCTTTCGCAGGGAGTTGGACGGCAGATTGGGCAAGGTTTTTTGTGCCGACATACCAATTGTTTCGAGAGGTTGGTAGAAGATCCATACCTATAAAAGAGTCGCAGGCTATAAAACTCAAAATTGATTGGACTCAGATAGTTAGTACAAAAGGAAATGTGCCTTATCATGGAGGTCAAAACGATGGGGTGTGTACAATAAAAAGTATGAAATCTAGAAAAGATATGGAGTTGATAGAGGTTCCCCATACCCACTTTGAAGTTATGTGTTCGGACTTAGTAGCAGAAATCATATTGGAACGTTATAAAAAAATTTGTAATGAGCATATAAAATAGGAATGGATTATTCATATTTCAAAAAAGTCTTGGTAGCTCTGTGATGTCGTTTTGAAAGGATAAAAAATGGAGAAATTAGATAAAGAAAAATTCATGGGTGAAATTTGGAAACAATACACCACCACAAAAGACATCGAGCTTTTAGCACAAGCATGCGAAGAAGCCCCTTTTTTTGGACAAAAAGAAATGGCACGTGAAATCGCTCAAATTCTGAGATCGGCAAAGAAAAACAAAAAAGTAAAAATTTAGGAAATAGAGCAGTAGAGCAAGTGAAAAGGTGAAAGAACAATAGTGGATGATAAGGTAAGACTGATAAAGCCAGGTAAAACTTACTTTGGGGCACAAGGCGTGGTATACGGATCAGGTGCTTCGAGAAAAACTGTGGGAGCAGGAAAAGTTTGTATGAATATTTTACCTATGCCCTCAGGAGTGCATCCCGTGTCTCACGTGCATAAAGATGTCGAAACAATAGCCTATTTACTTGAAGGAGAGTGCGCCGTTTTTCATGGGGAAAGTTTAAAAAATGAAACTGTAGTTAAAAAGGGAGAACAAATATTTATTCCAGAGAATGTGCCTCATACACCCTTTAACCTAAGTGATAAAGAATGTGTATGGATAGCTGTTCATTCGTCAGATGATAATCAAGATGAATTAATTCCTATGCCTGAGATCGAACGTTTTCTTATAAAAGTAAACAGGAATAATATTAAAAAATGAAATGGATAATCATATTTTATCAGATCTTTGTTGCTCTGCCAGAAGGTGAAATTATATTCTCAGGATTAGATCTCGGAAATAGATTTATTAAAACTGAGTTAATGATCCCTGATACTTTTTACTCAAAAAATGAGTGTGAACAAACTCTTGTAAAGTTCAAAGGAAAGAATAAGATCAAAAACGTAGATACCTTTTATAAAAAAAATACAAAAATAGTGACAGATCAGGAACCTTTAAGTGATAGCAAAAGAGTAGTCGTGAATGCCTTTCAATGCATTAGAATTCAATAACTTTTCTTGCCAAAATGAGCCTTTAAAAATATTTATTTTGTTTATTCGGAATAAAACGTGTGGATACACGTAAAATGCTTTATGTTTAATCCTCTCACCCTGATAATTTTTAATATTTTCATAATTGGAGGAAAATGATCAAGTTAAATCACGGTTCAAAGGTAAATGTTTTTGTCAGAAGACGTTTCTGATATTTTGACTACAATGAAGAAAGTTTCTATCTTCGTTGATGTTCAGAACATCTATTACACAACAAAACAACAGTTCAATTCCAATTTCGATTACAATAAATTCTGGGAATTAGTAACCTTCGAGAGGCAAGTCATTGGCGCGTTTGCTTATACGACAGATAGGGGTAATGAAAAACAGATTCAATTCCAAAATATTCTAAGAGCGATCGGGTTTGAGGTTAAACTTAAACCTTTCATAAGTCGCTCTGATGGTTCTGCTAAAGGCGATTGGGATGTAGGAATAGCTGTAGATATCATGGAGTATTCTGGCAAGTCGGACATTATTGTTTTGGCATCAGGAGATGGTGATTTTGATGTATTAATCAAACGCATAAGAAATTTACATAACAATGAAACAGAAATATACGGAGTATCAAATTTGACCGCAAACTCTTTAAAACGCGTAACATCTCATTTCTTTCCAATTGAAGATGACTTGCTTTTATAAAAAACCTAGTTGATTTCTGAATATATTGCCTGTAAAAAATTTTGAGAAAAGGAAGTTAAGATCGTAGCCGAAAGTGGATTTTAAAGATGGTAAAAAATCATGATTTTAATACTTGTTGCTCTTAAGAAGGAGCTCAGTGTAAAAGATCTTCCAGATCACCATATTCATTATACTGGGGTTGGAAAGATAAATGCCTCTATTAAAACCATAGAAGTAATAAAAGATTACTCCCCAACACTCATTATTAATTATGGGACTGCTGGTAGTTTAAATGATACATTGAAAGGCTTAGTTGAAGTTAACCGATTTTTTCAGAGAGATATGGATGCTACATCGCTAGGTTTTAACATTGGTCAAACCCCTTTCGATGTTATTGAAGAAATCAATTTTGGAAACGGTGGTTTTAGTTGCGGTACAGGAGATTCTTTCGTAATCCAGGCTCCAAAATTAAAAACTGATCTTGTTGACATGGAGGCATAAGCTATCGCAAAAATCTGTTATATGAAGGGTGTTATGTTTAGATGTTTTAAATATATTTCCGATAATGCTGATGCCGAAGTCAATGACGATTGGAGTGAAAATGTGTCTGCAGGTAAACAACTGTTTATAGAAAAAATGAAAAATTTATTGGCTAGCTAAAATTATTAAAAGGATAGCAAGATTTGTATAGTAACTACCCAAGCTTTGTCTTTTATATCCTATTACTTTTGATGCTTTCAGGTGGAATTATTTATATAGCAAAGCAAAGTCCGCAGAGGTTTATGATCCAATTACTAATTTGGGCAATAATCTTTTTAGGGGTTTTTGGTTTGATAGCTTTTCTATCAAATTGATTTTAAAAAGCCTTTAAGTTAATAACCAAAGTATCGACCTTCTTAGATTGATTGTTAGTAAATTTTACAGAACCTATCTCGGTTGATATAGTTTTAAAAATGAACTATTGCGATGTATATCTGTTAGTTTATTCCCCTTTATTTAGGAGGCTTGAATTTGGAAAGAAAGTTAAATAGTGTTTTCGTAAAGCTAACCAATGACCACGTTGATAGAAATGGGCATGTTTCAGAAGTGGGTTATCTAACTGTTGCAAATTTCGCGTATTGGAAGATATGTGACCAGGTGGGCCTATTAAAACTTTATAATCAACATAAAATTAGTGGAATTGTTTTTGATACTCATATGGAGTTCAGAAAAGAGGTCTTTGAAGGAGAAGAGGTGATGATTAATTTAATATTCACCATAACAGATGATATCAGAAAGATTGTGAGGCGATTAGATATCTATGACAGAGAAAATTATTTAGTAGTGAGGGTCACATCAAACGGAGCGTTCTTGGATCTAGAGAAAAGAAAAATTGTAGAGCCACCTAAACAGATACTGAACGCCTGTTTGAAATATTTAAGAGATTAGGTTTTGCTGTTTGATTTCATCTGTCCTGTAGAGTTTTTGTCGAAGAAAGTGGCTTTTTCGTAGAAAGACATTGCAACTAAAAAGCAATAGTTTTCAGGCTACAAAAAAAAGTTAAATCCTTGGAACGAGTTAGAACTGAAAAATTTAAAACTATGGGGCTGTGTTTTATTTTGATTTAGGTGTTTGTCATACTATTTGAAAGGCATGTATATGGAAGCTGGAATATTGATAAACGCCTCACTTTTGGGGGTAATGACTTCTTTCTTAGTGGTCACCTCGCCAACAGTATTCAAAACACTAGATGGGGAACACTCTAAGAATTTCCTAAGGTTTATATTTCCTCGTTTGTTCAACTTCTGTTTTTTGATCTCGACACTTATGTTCTTAATTTTTGCACTAGCTGAATTTTTTTTTGGAATGATAGTGGGAATAGGCATAGCAATCAGCTTTTTGATAAACACTTACTTTCTAACCCCTAGAATAAATAAAATGCGGGATTTAACACTTACAGGTCACGCTAAATCAGAAAAGCAATTTAAAAAGCTGCACTTCGCGTCTGTACTTTTATATGTATTAAGTATGTTATTCATAGTTTCAATCTTTATCGTTTATTACTCTCGATGATTTTTTTTAATGTTGGGAAGGGCGCAAGAATGCGCACAACCATACAAAAAAAATGTCAAAGCGGGCAGCCTTTTTTCTATATCTTCATTTTCACTTTATTAGGTTTTAATCTTGCTTTTGGCGACACACTAAAGATTAATTTTACTGCGGATGACTCCTACAGCATCGAGGTTGCCAAAATCGATCTTGGTGACACAATAGAGTGGGTACCAAAGAACAAGGGCCATAATGTTGAATTCATTGCTGCACCAAATATGAAATCACTCCCAGAAAAATCAGAATTAGACACTATTCATAGGGTCACTTTCGATCTTCCTGGAGTTTACCTATATCAATGCACTCCACATGGTAATATGGGAATGTTGGGTTTAATCGTTGTCGGTAACAATTTTGACAATATAGATAGTATTGGAGATGTAGAACTGTCTAGGGTAGCAAAATCAGTGCTGCAAAGATTGATTAGCGTAGCTGAGTCAAGTAAGTGAGCCGGGCTACTCTTAAATTTTTTGTAAATTCATGACTTTCCAGCAGAACGAACAAGCGTTTCCATATAGTTTAAAAATTTAGATCGATCTGCTTTACTGAAAGGAGGGGGACCGGAAGTCACCTCGCCAATCTCACGTATTTTCACCATTATCTCCCGGTTAGCAATTGCCATCCCTATGTTGTCTATAGTAAACCTCATACCATTAGGTTTTATCGCCAGCGCGCCTTTTTTAAGGCAATGTTGAGCTAGCGGAATGTCGTTAGTTACACAGATGTCGCTCTCTTCGATATGATCTACAATCCATTTATCAGCAGCATCGGATTCCTGATTAACAACGATTAGTCTTATAAGGTCATTACGAGAGGGCCTAATTCCTCCGTTACACACCATATAGGTGACTAAATCATGGCGCGTTGCAATCCTTTCTATCTCGTTTTTAACCGGGCAGGCGTCTGCATCTACATAAATTTTGACCATTACTAAAATACTTTTTGAGGATATGATTAAATTTACATTTACTGTAAACTAGTTTTTTTAATTTATAAAAAATACCGATCACGTGATAACAATTTGCATATGCTTGTATAGCAATTAAGCCACTTATTTGCCAATAGGCTTGTAAATATTTTTTCTTCAGTATTTGCTAAAAATTTTGGCTAATGTTAATTATAAAGCATAGATTTATAATTTAGGCGATCGGAGACCCCACTTTATGAAAGATACGGTTTATGAAAGCATAGGGGTAACCCCAATATCGGGCGCGTTAGGAGCAGTAGTCACGGGAGTGGAATTAAAAAACCCTCTTCAAGAGATTGTATTTGCAGAAATATATAGAGCTTTTTTAGAATACAAAGTGATATTCTTTAAAGATCAGGACCTAAATCCAGAAACTCAACTTCGATTTGGAAGAATGTTTGGAAAACCCATAATCTATCCATTTGTAGATGGTTTAAAAGATTTTCCTGAGATAACACCAATCCTAAAGAAAGAAACTGATTTGAACAATTTTGGTGGAGTTTGGCATAGTGACACCACTTATCAGGAACAACCCCCTAAAGCAACTATGTTATATGCCGTCGAGGTTCCTGAGTATGGAGGTGACACAGAATTTGCAGACCAATGCATAGCATTGAATCATCTCTCAGATGGCATGCAGAAATTCTTAAGCAAACAAAATATCATTAATATTTCGGGGAAAGGTAAGGTAGTAGCTTCAAGATCAGATGTCATAAAGCACTCGTCTTCTCGTCAAGTCTTGGGTGAGTTAAGGGCAGAACATCCGGTAGTAAGAACGCACCCCGAAACCAAACAACAAGCATTATTTGTCAATGAAGCACATTCCTTACAGTTTTCAAACTTGACTTTGGAAGAAAGTGCTCCTCTTTTAGAGTTTTTGTTTAAGCATCAAATTAAGTCAGAGTTTACGTGCCGCTTCAAATGGGAGAAAGGGTCTGTCGCAATTTGGGACAATAGGTGCACTCTTCATAATCCTATAAATGACTATCATGGAAAAAGGAGATTAATGCACAGGATTACATTTGCTGGTGATACGCCTGTTTGAGTTTCTCTCTAGGAAATAAAAAGTGTGGATAAAATAAGTAAAGGAAAAGTGTGGCGTCTAATTCAAGATACAGGGTATACTTTGAAAGAGAAGTTACCTCACAACCCTAATCATCCAAAGAGTAGAAATCCTTATGCCCATGTGGCGTTGAAAGTTAAGACCAATTTTGGTTGTAGTTATAACGACATTGCTGACGAGAAGTATAAAGAAGTAGTCGATTTCTTAGATGGTTAAAAAGAGAAGAAGGTTGAAACAGATCTTAAAATATACTTTGACCCTAATGAAAACGTTTACATAAATACTATGTTAAGGAGATTAAGTGAAAAAAATATTTAGTGACTCTTTTGAAAATTGGATCTTCGACCTTGATAATACGATATACGATATAAAAGCTGGGGTATTTGAAAAAATATCTAATAGGATCACGGAGTACATAATTAGTACTCTCTCTGTCACAAGGCAGGAAGCTAACCTCGTTAGAAGCAATATGTACAAAAAATATGGACTAACGTTAACCGGTCTTATGCGAGAATACGGAATAGCCCCCGATGAATATCTTGATTACATTCACGATGTAACTCACCCAGAACTGAGATATGATGCGCAATTGAAACAAAATTTGAATAATTTAACTGGCAGAAAATTTATTTACACAAACGCATCCGAAAGTCACTCAAAAAATATTTTATCATTAATGGGGATAGATGCTGTGTTTGAAAAAATATTAGATATAAAAGCTACCCAATATTTACCTAAACCCGACCCAAAATCGTATGATATTATGCTGAACTCCTTTGGTATTAGCACAGATCACACTGGAAATAGTGTTTTTATTGAGGATACGGCAAAAAATCTAAAACCAGCGAAATTGCTGGGACTTAAAACTGTGTGGATAGAAAATGATTTTAATCGGAAAGACTACGGAGAACACTCAAAATTTATTGATTACAAATATTATGATTTAAAGTCTTTTCTCTGTGATATAGATTATAGAAATTGACTGGTCTTAAGTGGCATGAATTCCCACTCATTATCGGATGGACGCGAGAACATGATTGATAAAAAAGTATTAGATTTAAAGGAGCGGCGATTTTATATAAGAATTATCGTAACAATTTTGATTTTATACATGGTTGGAACACTTTTTTATAAGTCAATTTCACCATTTCACAATTGTATAAGGGACGAAACGGCAAATGTTATTGAGTGCACACGCAATAGCACTTGGTAATCTGAAACTCCAAAAGCTGTTTGCACATATTATCTTACTGACACTTCTGGTAGCAACTCAGGTCACTGCTGGATCTGAAATAGAAACTGTAAAGAAAAGAATATCAGCAAACGTAATATTTCTAAGACATACGTTAGCTCCTGGTGTCGGGGATCCGGACGACTTTATTAAAGAAGACTGTAGCACGCAACGAAACCTTAATGATGAAGGTCGCTTGCAGGCACGTTTAATAGGAGATTACTTGAAAAAAAATAACATCGTATTTTCTGAAATATTAACCAGTGAATGGTGTCGCTGCATTGATACGGCTAAAGAACTTGATCTTGGTGAATGGGAGACTTTCTCAGGTTTGAATTCATTCTTTGAAGGACATGAAAAAAAGTCCCACGTAATGAATAAACTTTTGCAAAAACTCAACTTTATTAAGTTTTCCGATCTCGTTTTGTTTGTTACACACCAGGTTGTTATAACGGAAATAACAGGTGAGTTTCCAAGAAGTGGAGAAATGGTCTTATATAATTCTATGACCAAAAAGAAAAGCCGGCTTATGGTTGACGTGAGCAAATATTAAATGATTTTATTTTGTGCTAACAAGTCAGAAATATTCTTTTTGAATGGGAAAAAGCCTTTACTTGCATGTGGGAAAGCGTATCTATCCCAGTCTCTCATATAAAAAATCGGTTCAATGTCCCGAGACCGAAGTTCACTAATAAAGCTATTGTCCATAAAATACTTATTTCCCACGGTCTCAAAAGGAAAAATCAAGCACTTTAATTTTTTACTTTTTGCCCAATCGGTAAGTGCCTTTTTGCTCTGGCAGAAATGAAAGTTTTTCAGTTCCAAGCAAAGTTGATCGATTAAACCGCACTCAAATTTTCGAACTGAGGCGCTTTTGCTATGTTGGTATTCAGGATCATGAAAAATACAACCTTCGAACTTTATTTGTTTCTCGCTTAAATAGTGATTTAGGGTAAGGTCGTTCTTATTTATTACTAGGCCTAGATCTTCATAAGTAGGGAAAGTTCGGTTTTCATAGGATATATCAGAGGCGCTCTCGTAAGTCTTCCAAATATCATCATCAAAAACGGGACTTTCATTAAGCTCTCCTTTTGGGAAAAACCTATTATTGGTAAAGAGTTTTATATTATCGGCTTTTGCACTGTATATTTTTCCTCGGGTCTGTAGGCCTGCTACCCAACGCCAGCCCAGAGTATTTGATGCGGGACACCAATCGAGAAGGTGGTCTTTAAAAAAATTTGCACCGGAAAACCAGCTTTTTCGAAGAGTGAATATCCAAATACTTGCGTACCACATTCTTGCATGATTATGCAGGTATCCCGTTTCAATAAGCTCCTCAGTCCAATGATCAAAGCACTTTATTCCAGTTTTACCTGCAAAATCTGCTTCATTTTTCGAATTTATGTAATCCTGATAAACATTAGGACGCCTTTCTAACCAACCTCTCCAGTATGTTCTCCAAAAGATCTCTTGAATAAACTTTTCCAGAGACGAGGGTGTATGCTCTCTAAGAGCAACTTTCAACACTTCATTTTCAGATAGCAGTCTTCTGCGGAGATATGGAGATAATTTCGACACATCTTTATGGGGGCTACCAAGTTCAAAATTCCTTTTCCTTGAGTAGAACCGTAACTCGTTACTGGAATACCGCTCAAAATTTTTTAATACGTGATCTCTAGAGTAAGGGAACTCGTCATATATCTCGTGATTGTCGTTACCCATAGTTTATTGCCGAAATATCCGCCACTATTAATAAACTAAAAGCCTATCAGAAGAATAATAAAAAACATGCCTACCCCACCCCATAGAAAGGGCGAATTTTCATTTTCCAAAAGCCATTTAAGTATCTTCATATTTGTCTCCTTAGTGCCAAAATACATAGGTCATTTATTCATGAAATCCAGAGCCAATCAAAATTTATTATGTGAAGTGTATTAGGTAAACATGGAATATAAATCGCTTTAAAGTTGCAGCTTTACTAAACATACTTAAAATATTGATTAGGAGGATTAAAAATGAAACCTTTTTTCGAACTGAGAATTTACGAAGTATATCCGAATAAAATGCCTGACTGGGTAGAGTTCATGAATAAAGAGATAATTCCTTTCCAAGAAGAAAGGGGAATGGAGATAAATGGGACTTTTATTATGGATAGTTCCGATCAGTTCTTTAAAGAAGGGAGCGAAAGAAAAATGCATTCAGAAGCGAAAGGGTCAACTTATGTTTGGATGCGACGCTTTCTAAGCCAAGATCATAAGAGGAAATTATATAAGGCTGTATATGAAAGTAATGAATGGGTTGAATATTACAGGCCAAAGGTAAGAGAGATGATTAATCTTAATTCTGTAATTGTGCATAATTTATCAGCAACTGAAATGTCGCTTTTGAAATAGCCAAACCTTCTCATAGTTATTCCAAATGATTATAAATCCTGTAAAAGAAACCATTACTATTGGTGAATTAAGTTTAAACGTACAGATAGAACGTACCAAAAGAAAAAAGACGATTTCACTACAAGTTAAAGATAATAAGTTGACCATCAAAGCACCAAAGGCCGTGTCTAAAAAAAAATTAGATGAGTTAATCCAGAGAAAAAAAACCTGGATAAGGGAAAGAGCAATAATAAATTCCGAAGAACAAGCGTTAAGAAATAGAGAATTTATTGATAATGAGAAGTTTTACTTTAGAGGGAAGGCGTATAGGTTATCTATAATCGAAGCGCAGGAAGAAACGGTTAAAATTGCCAAAGGTCTTTTAGTAGTTACCTTCATCCACTTTAAGCCATTAGATAGAAAAGTGATTAAACAGTTGGTAGAAAACTGGTACCTAAGCGAGTCAATTGAAATTTTGAAAACGAGAACCAATGAGTTAGCAAAGAAAATGAAGGTTCAACCAAGCGGAATGACGGTTAAAAACTATATTTCAAAATGGGGGTCGTGCACGACACATAATAAAATATCTTATAATTGGCGCATTATAATGGCTCCAGATTATATAATTGACTATCTTATTATCCATGAGTTAAGTCACATTATTCAACCTAATCACTCTAAGGATTTTTGGCATCATGTGGCAAAGTACTGTGATAGTTTTCAAACAAAAAGGAAATGGCTACGAGAAAACGGGCATCGGCTTGTACTATGAATGTTGTTGTGTGCGTAATCTTGAATGAACCTAAAAATAAGTTCAACATAGAATTTGGCGGAGGTTCAAAATATCTCTAATTTCCCATCTATTTTTAAAATAATATTGAAAGTCTAAAAATGTATTTTGAAGACTTTCATGAGGGATGTTCTTTTGAGACAATAAAAAGTTAATTTCAAAGAAAATTATTATTTCCTTTGCAAAATTTTGGGATAACCAATCTTTTCATCTTTTCGAAACCTCAGCAAACCATTCGCAGTATGGTGATATTATATCCAGTGGCTGACCAACGCTAATAATTGCGCATACTTTAATTTTAGATATACAAAAGATCTCGATATATTCAATGGGATCTCCGGATTTTGACAAAGTTAATTGGTTTAAGCCGGTCAGACCAGATGACACAATTCATTGTACTGTGACTGTTAAATCATCCTGTAGATAAAAATCAAAACCTTGCGGGGTAACCATAATACTTATCGAAGTTTTCAAACAAAAAAAAGAGTTGGTAGCTGATATGACTGCTGTCTGGGTTTTTGAAAACTGGAAATAGGGGTAGGTAAACTACACCGCCTTGGTATCAAAAGTTGCTGGGCTTGTTATTTCAAGAAGCTCTAGATCCTCTGAATGCTCGATCTCTCTGTGAGGTAGTTTCGGAGGTTGCAACACAGAATCTCCTTCATGAAAAGTAAAGGTTCCTTTCCCTTCATATTCAAAAGTTACCCATCCTTTCAGTATATACACCATTTGAAAATTTAATTCATGAAGGTGCCATTCTCCCGTTGAATGCTTGCCTGGAACAGCTTTAATTACGTTTGCCCCATAATCTCCAGCTGTAGCTGCATCTATCCCGAGGTCTCTATATTGAAAAAAACCTCTAAGACCTGCTTCGAATTCAGACTTTTCTTTTTGTGATACTGTAAATTGCATAAGTTTTTTTCCCTGTAATTTAATTTCAAATATTTAATGGTAACAAAATTTTGCATAAGTTTAAAAAAAATCTGTAAGCACATCTAAAAACTATATTACTTATTTGAAAAAAAGAAATTTGTTTCAAATATATTCTGAGATAACATAGAGAGATAGTATGCTGTCTGCAATCGAAGTTGCAGCATGAAAAGGAAGTCACTTTAAATGAAAAATAAAGAAAAAGTTTTAAAAGTAGTAGAGCATTACATCGATAGTGCGTACGAATCTGATGGAGCTACTATGAGAAAAATATTTGACGAAGATGCCAGAATTACTGGCTATATAAATGGTAGGCTAATAAGGCAGACAAAGGAGGACTGGGCAAAATTTGTTGAGAAAAATATCCCATCACCCAAAGAACAAGGTAAGATTAAGAACTATAATGTATTGATGGTTGACACAGGGGAAGAGACCGCTGTGGTTAAAGTAAAAAGTGAGTACATAGATATCATGTTTACAGATACGCTCTCTCTTATCAAAATTGATGATAACTGGAAGATTTATAATAAGGTATTTGAATAAATAAACTCAATTTGAAAACTGAAATTGTACAATGAAAAAGTTTTTTAATACTCTTGCAGCGTGTTCTTTAGTTTTTGCGACGTGGGTCTCTAATTGTCTTGCAACTAATATTGACGAGGTCATCTGCAACGCCATGAGGGGCATGCAAGCACAGGAAGAAAAAAAAATCCCCTATAATATCGGAAGCTACGAATTAGTTGGGATTGACGTTGATTGCAATAAAAAAGCACTAACAACGGAAAAGAAACACCTTGAGTTATCATTATCTGACTTTACGGCTGACTTTAAGACAAATTCGATACGAAATTGGAAGAATGCGAATTGTAAAAATATGATTTTTAACACAGATACGGGATGGTCCACCACCCAGATTATAAAGGATGTAAACGAAAATTTAGTTTTAAAGTTAGAAGCAAATTTTGGAATATGTTCCCAATAAAGCAAAAAAAAATAGAGCCTTTGTAGTGAGATTTTAAAAAATTTTATGCCAAATAAAAATCAGAAAACACTAAACACACAAGATGTGCTATCCATGAAGGGAGCAGGGTATTATTCAAAAAAGACTGCTGGAGCTAAAAATGCGATTGATTCTATACAGGAAATTTTAGAGAGAGCTATACTGTCTCTTTCACAAATGGAAATGTTAAGGTTCGCCGATTTTGGAGCAGCCGATGGAGGGACTAGTCAGGAACTATGGTTCAATTTGATAAATCTTCTCAGAAGTAGGGGAGATAACAGAGCAATAGAGATTATTTACACGGACTTGGCGTCAAACGATTTTTCGACTCTTTTTAAAACCATGCAGGGTATGCATGGAGAAAAGGATTTAGCGTACCAACGAAACTTTGACAATGTTTTTGTGCATGGGTGTGGTACAGGGTTTCATCAACAATTACTCGCAGCTGGTAGCTTGACTTTGGGTTTCTCTGCAACTGCGATGCATTATGTTTCAGAAAAACCCTGTCAGATTAATAACCATGTGCATATGGTCGGAGCAGATATTTCAGAAAAGAAGCAGTTTATGGCGCGAGCAGCTAAAGATTGGGAATCAATTCTACTCTCTAGGGCCAAAGAACTATCGCCAGGGGGACGCTTCGTATGCATGAATTTTGGAATTGATGAAAAGGGTCGTTATCTCGGTAACACTGGTGGACATTCTATGTTTGATAAATTTAATCAGCATTGGAGAGCACATTTGGATAAAGAAATAATAACACGAGAAGAATATATAAATGCCACATTTGCTCAACATTATAGAACTGTAGATGAATTTTGTGCTCCCTTTAAGGATCACATGTCTAAAGTTTCAAAAGCCGGACTGAAGCTTTTATCTTGTAGTACCAAACTCACAAAATGCCCTTACCGTACAACTTATGAAAAAAACATTCAGTCAATGTCAAAAAAAGATTTTGCTGATAGCCTTATACCAACTACTCGCAGTTGGTCAGAGACAGTTTTTCGAACCGCTTTGTCTGAAAGGGATGAAAATGAGGGTAACGAAATAATTAACTCTTTTTATGAAAATTACAGGGCAGAAGTTGAAAGAGATCCTGATGGCCATGCCATGGACTATATTCATATAATTATGGAAATTGAAAAGATATAGGCTTTAGTTGTTGCGATTAAACATATTTAGTTAATAGAAATGAATACAATGTTTTTATTCTTAAAAAAAGTGACTTATTATAATGGTTAGGGTTGCTATTGTTACGGGAGCTGGAACGGGAGTTGGTAGGGCATCTGCCATAAAACTGTCAGAAGCTGGTTATACGGTTATTCTCATTGGACGACGAAAGAATAAGCTAGAGGAAACGAAGACAGCCTGCAATGACAACGCTGTAGTGCTTCCAATGGATGTCACTAGAGAGACGGACGTAAAAAAATGTTTTGAAATGGTTAAAGAGACTTTTTCTCGTATAGACGTACTCTTTAATAACGCTGGTACATTCCTTTCCTCGAAAACTATAGATGAAATTAATTTTACTGAATGGAGACAAGTTTTAGAAGTAAATCTTAATGGTATGTTTCTTTTCAGTAAGTATGCTTTTACCCTTATGAAAAACCAGTCTCCTCGGGGTGGGCGAATTATTAATAATGGGAGTGTTTCTTCTACCACACCACGGCCCGGATCCATAGCGTATACATCTACTAAACATGCGGTTACTGGAATGACAAAAAGTTTGTCGCTTGATGGAAGACCCTTTAGCATCGTATGCAGCCAGATTGACATTGGGAATGCTGACACACCAATGACGAAGGGAATTCAAGCTGGAATAGTTCAGGCAGATGGCTCAGTTAAAAAAGAACCGACATTCGATCCCGAACATGTAGCCAATGCATTAATACATTTAGTAAGCCTTCCTTTAGACACTAACATTTTCAATATGACAATAATGGCAAGCAACATGCCCTTTGTAGGGAGGGGGTAATTTAGACAAAAATGCAAAGAAAAAAAGCAAAAGCAAATATTCAAATAGATAATGAAAGAGTGAGAGTTATTGTATATTCATTCGATAAAAATGAAGAAACAGGTTTTCATGTACATCAATGGGATTATGTCGTGGTTCCTCAAACTAATGGAACATTATTACTAGTTGATCAGCATGACGTGGAAACGACTGCAAAACTTATTGAAGGTCAACCTTACTACAGAGAGGCAGGTGTATCTCATAACGTAATTAACAATGGAAAAGAAAAGCTGGTCTTCATAGAGATAGAAATGAAAGCCCGTACGGCCTGAAAGCTATATTTGGCAAGCAAAATTTCTACCCGCTTTTAAAGCTAATTTGGTTGAATGTATCAAAAATAGACGTCATGTAAAATAAACCCCATGTTGGAAAATAATTTCCGTATTATTTCACTTTTATAAAAAGGTGGTTCTGCTTCTCTGTTGAGAAGTTAGCTTGCTATTAAAGCTTTTTAATCAGTATACTCCTGTAGGTGTCCTGGTCGCTGAACGGTATCTTTGTTGTAAACTTGACTTACTGTTTTGTCTTATAGCTCCCGCTTCAGCAATTCTTAATTGCATTTTTATACTACCCGTTGCAATTCTTCTCCCCCTACTATAAGACGAATTTTCGACCGGAAATCTTGTGCTATAAAACTCATAATTTTTAACTTGATCATACTGGGCTTCTTAGAATTTTATGTAAATCCATTAAGAATATTGAAAGTCAGAGTTAGTTTCAGTAAAACGTAAATCATGTTGCAAATAATATTTTATTATAAGAGCGCTGTTTATAAGGTTTTCAGAAATTTAATTATAGCAAGCGGTTCATTTGGGTTTTATTCGCAAATAGCATTATCCGCTGAATTAACATTTGATATGACCTCTTATTCTTATCGTGAAGTAGATCAGAATGGTAACTTCTTTATGGAGGATAAATCTGCTCCTTTTTTATTTAGTGTAGGAATTAGAAATTGGGGAGATAAAAAATCAATTGCAAAAAAACGAAGTTCTAATTGGATGTCCCTATATACGCTTGAGTATAGTTTTGGGAATCTAGATTATACCTCTGCAGGAACTGGTACCATGAAAAAAGAATATTATAAGAGCAGGTTAGAATATTATGTAAGCACTATTTCTAAAGAAGGCGCCAATGACCTTAAGCCCTTCATCGGCCTTGGATACCGTGATCTACTGGATGATAGCGGATTTAAACAATCATCAACGAACCATCTTGGTTACGATAGACTTTCCCAATATTATTATATGCCGATTGGAGCAGTTTGGTACATGAGTGAGAAACTTTCTCTAAAGTCTCAGTATAACTACTTTATACAAGGTAAACAAACGAGCTTCTTGAATGAAATTCTTCCGAACAATTACTCTGTTAATCCCGAAAATACACAGAGTATTGGCTGGGGAATAGATTTAACATTACGCTCAAAATTAAATAATAAGTGGTCTACCTATGGTTTTTTTAGATCTTGGAATATAGAAGATTCGGATCTAACTCCATGCTCTCCTTTGACATACTGCATGGAACCAAAAAACCAAACGTATGAAATTGGTGCTGGTATTTCATATAATTTTTAGCGATTATCAAAGTCATCAATAGATAAATGTTTATTCATAGAAAACATTTTGAATAAATTAGGGTCAAATAAAAATGAAACTGGAATTGCACCACATAAACTTATCAACTCGAGATGTAAAAGAACTTGAAGTCTTTTACAAAGATATTTTATTTCTAGACACTCAAATGGATGATTTGCCCACTTTAGAAAAGAAAAAAGGATATTCTGGTGATGTATCTTTTGTAGGTGATGGTAAAGTGCAAATGCATTTAGCACAAAAAGATTTATCAGTAAATTTTAAAACGGGTCATTTCATTAATCCAGTTGAAAGAGGCCATATTGCTTATCGTACTGACGATATTGAGTCCTTCAAAAATCACCTTAAAGAAAAAAAAATCCACTATACCGACTGGGGTGATATAGGAGTTTCAGGATGGCACCAGATTTTCTTTCATGATCCTGACGGTAATGTCATAGAGGTACACCAAAAAATATAATTTCTTTTACAATTCAGTTAGGTTTGGCAAGATATTTATTTGATAACGAAAGGATTTGCCGATGAGGTTTCATGACTAATCCAAACTGATTTTGTTTCCAAAAACTCCTTTATACACTCTTGCCCGCTTTCACGACCCTGCCCCGATCTTTTATAGCCACCAAAAGGAGACATATAACTTACTGCTCTGTAAGTATTAACCCAGATAGTCCCCGCTTTAAGTTTATCAGCCATCCTAAGAGCTCGACCAATGTTACTAGTCCAAACGCCAGCAGCAAGACCAAAAAGTATATCATTACCGATTTGAATAGCTTCTTTTTCGTCCTTAAAGCTAATAATTGATAAAACTGGCCCGAAGACTTCCTCTTGAGCAATTCTCATGGTGTTTTTTACATTAGTAAAGATTGTCGGTTCGACAAATCGTTGCCCTTTGGAACCCGGTCCATCATATTTTTTTCCTCCCAAGACGCATGTAGCACCCTCGTTTTTTGCTATGTCTATATAATCAATTATCTTTTTGAACTGTGGTTCTGTGGTCACTGGTCCAACATTTGTGCTTTCCATCATAGGGTCGCCAATGGAGGCTTCTTTAGCAACTGAAACTAATTTTGAAACAAACTCATCATGTATGCCTTCATGTAGCAGTAATCTCGAACCGGCTATGCACGTTTGGCCGGTAGCAGCAAAAATTCCCGAAATAACCCCCATCACTGCAGCATCAATATCAGCATCATCAAAAACTATATTTGGAGATTTTCCTCCCAGTTCTAATGTTACGGGCATGATTTTTTTAGCAGCACTTTCATATATTTTTTGTCCTGAAATATCTGAACCGGTAAATGCTATCTTGCTCACATCTCTGTGATCAACTAAAGGTTGACCGACCTCTAGTCCAAAGCCAGTCACGCAATTAACAACACCGCTAGGGAAGCCAGCTTTCTCAACCAGGTTCATAAACTCAAGAGTTGAGGCGGATGTAAATTCGCTTGGCTTAATAACCGCAGTGTTTCCTGCTGCGAGTGCTGGAGCTAATTTCCAGGCTAACAGAAGAAGGGGCGAGTTCCATGGTGTAATTAGTCCCACGACCCCGAAGGGCTCGTATTTCGTGTAGTTGAGCATGCCTGGTTTATCTATTGGTATAACGGATCCCTCAACTTTATCAGCTAATCCTCCGAAATACCTATACCACTCTGCTAAATATTTTGTTTGCGCACCCATTTCTGCAAAAAGCTTCCCATTATCTTTTACTTCTATTTCACCTAGTCTAGGTGCTTCTCTTTCAATGAGTTCAGCCAACCTGACCAATATTTTGCCTCTCTCAGTGGGTTTCATAGGTTCCCAATGATCTTCAAAAGCATTCCTCGCAACTTTAACCGCAAAATCCACATCTTGTTCATTCCCCCGTGCAATTTGTGCCCATATTTCGCCGCTGTACGGATTATCAGAGTCAAAATAGACCCCCGAGGAAGGTTTCTCCCATTTACCGTTGATGTATAAGTCATATTTTTCCATATTTTCTCCAACTCAATGTGAGGTTCCTACAAGTTAAATATTGATAAAAATATAGTTTATTTCTTTAACAAATATCAATCAAATCTATTATTTGATAGTAGTTTTAAAAAAATTCAGGTTAAAAATACTTGCCAAGATTTAATATTTTCCGATTAGTGGTGTTTAGATGTATACTTTGGTTGTATCAATGGAGTCCTGATTTTATATCACGGGATTAAATTATATGTTTTGAGACTTGAAAAATGAAGGAACTAGTCATGAAGCAGCCCCAAAAGAATCCAAATATTAAGCCACTTATCATCACTAATTTAATTTTCGCAATTTTCTTTATTATTGTAATAATTTCAGGACTATAAACTGGCAGCATTGTTCATTAGCAATGTATAGTATATAGATTTAATCAGCAAAGATATGCTAATCATATTAGAGAGAGATTGCTTTTTA
The DNA here is from genome assembly GCA_902524845.1 of uncultured Alphaproteobacteria bacterium. GTDB lineage: Bacteria > Pseudomonadota > Alphaproteobacteria > Rhodobacterales > Rhodobacteraceae > CACIJG01. Next base: position 3,665 of record CABZEW010000022.1, on the reverse strand, counting down.
GATCATTTAATTGTACTAGCTGTGGCTAGGTTGTTAAAATGAAAATTGTGCAGAAAATTGTTATTATATTTTGTTTGGTTTTCCTTTTTTTTATGGGGTGCTCTAATCCCAAGATGGAGAACGTCGTTTCAAAGGAAATACCCTTTGAGTTATTAGAATTTTTTGACGGTGAAACATCGGCTTGGGGTCTAGTAGTTGATAGATTTGGAAAATTGCAAAGAACCTTTAAAGTAAAGCTGACTGGAAAAAGAGACAACACAAAGTTACTACTAAAAGAATACTTCACCTACAACGATGGAGAAAAAGAGTACAGAGAATGGGTTATTACACAAACAGAGCCCAGTTCATACGAAGGTATATCAAAAGATATAATAGGTTTCGCGAGGGGCAAAAAAGTCGGTAATACCATCAGAATGGTTTATGATACCACGATCAGTATTGGCGAAAACGATATAAAAGTATCCTTTGACGATCGTTTTATAAAAACAGATAAAAAAGTAGTGATAAATCGAGCTGAGATTTTAAAGTGGGGTATAAAAATAGCTGATGTCACAATATTCTTTTCAAAGTAAGATTGCCCCTATCCCTTACACTACATTTGGAAGTTAATTGAACGTGAGCTGGGTTGTAATTACAGTAATTGCTAGTCTGTCCCAGTTGCTTCGCAGTGTATTTCAAAAAAATATAATTGACGATGTTGGAGTACTAGTGTCAGCCTACTCTCGATTTGTCTTCGCTCTCCCCTTTGTTGCCCTGCTAGCTGTATTATTTCTGGGTTCTCAAGAGTTGGTTTTGCTAAAAACTATTTCCTTTAAAGTATGGTTTTTTTTAATTTCTGCAAGCATTTGCCAAATCTTATTTACAATTATTCTTATAAAGTTATTTACTCTACGATCATTTGCGATAGGTATCGCATTTTCCAAAACTGAAGTTATACAAACGACTCTTTTAGAAATGATTATTATAGGGTTTATTGTCACCTCCCATGTTTTCCTATCAATAGTCGTAGGCTTTATCGGCATGTTATTCATGTCTAAACAGAAACTTATAGTGAAAGCGGGTTATGATGATTTATTTTTGAAACAAGTAACTTTGGGAACGTTATGCGGTATTTTCTTAGGGGCTAGCTCTGTTCTATATAAAGTAGCACTAGATAGCGTAACTACAGACTTTATCTATAAAAAAGTAATTGTCCTGTCATTTTTGGCTTTGGCGTTACAGTCAGTTATTTTTGGAACATATATCCTGAGTACTGAAGGGAAGCAAAAAGTAGAAGTGTTATTTTCAATATGGAAAAAGGGGTTACCTGTTGGTTTTTTTGGATGTGCAGCAACTTTTTGTTGGTTTTCTGCTTTTTCCCTTGTTGATGCGACTTTTGTAAGAGCTGTTGGGCAACTAGAAATAGTCTTTTCAGTTTTAATATCGTATCTTTTCTATAAAGAAAAAACAACTGGGCTTGAGTTAATTGGTATGAGCCTAATTACATTATCAATATTAGCGTTACTAGGCCTTACAAATATTTATTAAGTAGAGAAAATTCTAAGATGTTTCTGAGGTTAATACTTTTTCAATTAATTTTATTTTTACTTATCTATCTATTTTTGAAATTCTTTTTAGAAGAACGATACTTCAGCCCTGCTATGAAAGTTTTAACAACCGTTGTAATATTATCACTAGCTGTCCAAACAGCGGCGTTATTTTTTCTGACTTGGATTTAACTAATTAAGCTGCTTAATTATATTTGCGATAACGTTAGCTCTTTTTGCAATACTATCAATATATAAGTGTTCATTTAGCGTATGGTAACCATCACCGAGTGTACCTAATCCATCTAATGTCGATACCCCTAAAGCTCCGCTGAAGTTTCCATCAGAGCCGCCTCCCATGCTGCCATGTGAAAATGGAAGGCCAAGGCCTTTACAAACGGTATTTGTAATGTCTAGAAGCTTCGCTGTCCTACCATTCGGCTCCCATACTGGTCTTACCACTCCTGGCTCAACAGAGAACTTTATACCTTCTTCATTCTTAGCTAGACCGAGTATTGTAGAAGAGCCTTCATCAAGGTTCTTTTGCTCTTTTGCCATAGATATTACTTCCGCCAAGCACTCTGAGCTAACACAATTTACCCACTGGCCTCCTTTTATAACACCAGCTGAAAAGGTTCGGTCATCATTTGACAATCCTTCTATCTCTATAATTTTTTTTGCCATTTCCTTTACTGCAGACTTGCCTGCCTTAGGATTTATTCCTGCGTGAAATGGAACTCCTTCTGTTTTTAAATTAAAGCGTGCAATCGCGTATCTACCTGAAACATACCCCCCATCCGGAAGACCAGGCTCGGGAACTAAAACATATTTTGATCTTAAAGATTCTGCCTCAATAAGATCTCTAGTGCTTGGTGACCCAATCTCTTCATCCGATGTAATTAGAATTATAATTTTTAAGTTAGGTAAATCTCCTGTTCTCATAAGCATTTTTACTGCTTCCATACTTATGAGATTTCCGCTCTTCATATCAAAAATACCCGGGCCAAAGCACTTGTCACCATCAATTCTAAACGGTAATTTTCTTAAAGTTCCAAGTGGATGAACGGTATCCATATGACCCATAATAAGAATTCCAGGAGAACTTATATTTTCAGGTGTCTCGTTAAAAGTTGCTCTTAAGCAATCACCAAGATTTTTCTTTCCTGGCACTCTTTCAATTTTTCCACCCATCTCAGCAAGAAAATTAGAGCATAAATCCATCATTCTATTTACAGCATCTTTATCAAACGTAGGGCTCTCAACCTCAACCCAGTCCTGCAAAGTACTTAAGATTTTCTTTGTTTCAAAATTATATTCTTTGATCTCGGTCATAGAGTTAATTATTTGCAAGCAATAGTTCCGGAAAGAGAATTGTGCCCACCTGCTGTACTCACTGCTGATCCTAAATTGACAACGGTATAGGATGAGCCGCAAGCGCTCAAAGCTTTCTTATCCCACGAGTTTTTAAGTTGCTTTGCCGTGCCATCTTTTAAAGCTACAGTTATTGTCCTTTCTGGGTTTCCAGAGAACATTCTCATGAAGCTATTTGATTCACTGCTATCTGAACAAGATGAAACAATAAAGCTTATTGCCATTAATGTCGCTAGTCTAAAAATTCTTATAATCATTATAGCCTCCTAAAAAAATTAATATCTTTGGATTAACAAAAGTAACTTTTTTGCTTATACCAAAGTTTATGATTCTTTTTCTATTTCTACAATGTTAATTCTCAAATCTTTAAATTGAACACCAGCAATTAGTGTTTTATCAACTAACATTAGAAACTTACCTACCCTCTCATGCCAATCATTAGCTTTCGCAACAGCAGCCTCATCATGCTTTTCATCTACTTCTAAAATTATTTTAGATTTTATAACTATCTTCTTCATATCACTTTTCTAAGAAATCTATACTTTCGAGTCTATTTCGAATTTTATTAGGGATTGCTTCGGATCTTTTCTCTGTAAAGTTATAGTTGACATAAATTGCTTGGCCTCTTGCACAAAGTCTATTGGTTTGGTGTATTTCCTCCCTAATAGTGAAAGAAGAGGTTCCAATTTTTTCAATCCCGGTTCTAACCTCTACATCCTCTGCCAAATATAGCTGATCTACATACTCAACTGTCACTTTTACTAATGC